>NZ_JACJEQ010000100.1:0-262 GCF_014164125.1 Pseudoalteromonas sp. SG44-8
AACGAGTTAAACTATTCAGTCGTCCTAGTGACACATATTCTGTGTCCCCATCGTCTAGAGGCCTAGGACACCGCCCTTTCACGGCGGTAACAGGGGTTCGAATCCCCTTGGGGACGCCACTTACTATTTTCATAGTCAGTGCAGTGTTATGAAGCAGCTCGCCTGAAACGAGTTAAACTATTCAGTCGTCCTAGTGACACATATTCTGTGTCCCCATCGTCTAGAGGCCTAGGACACCGCCCTTTCACGGCGGTAACAGGGG
>NZ_JACJEQ010000101.1:0-260 GCF_014164125.1 Pseudoalteromonas sp. SG44-8
AGTGCCCACACAGATGATTGCTTTATATTGTTAAAGAACGTTGCGGTTAAAGTTAAACTTTATCTCGCTAGGGCTGCGCATATTACGCTTTCCTATTTTTTTGTCAACACTTAATTTTAAACTTTATTAAAAATCTAAACTCAAGTTTTACTCGACTAACTGATTAACTCTTGCCTCGCTAAGCGTTGCTGTCTGCCGTCTCAGTGGGGTCGCATTATAGGGCGCGGCGAATTTTACGCAAGCGTTTTTTAAAGAAAACT
>NZ_JACJEQ010000102.1:0-251 GCF_014164125.1 Pseudoalteromonas sp. SG44-8
GGGAGTACGGCCGCAAGGTTAAAACTCAAATGAATTGACGGGGGCCCGCACAAGCGGTGGAGCATGTGGTTTAATTCGATGCAACGCGAAGAACCTTACCTACACTTGACATACAGAGAACTTACCAGAGATGGTTTGGTGCCTTCGGGAACTCTGATACAGGTGCTGCATGGCTGTCGTCAGCTCGTGTTGTGAGATGTTGGGTTAAGTCCCGCAACGAGCGCAACCCCTATCCTTAGTTGCTAGCAGGT
>NZ_JACJEQ010000103.1:0-251 GCF_014164125.1 Pseudoalteromonas sp. SG44-8
CGGCCGCAAGGTTAAAACTCAAATGAATTGACGGGGGCCCGCACAAGCGGTGGAGCATGTGGTTTAATTCGATGCAACGCGAAGAACCTTACCTACACTTGACATACAGAGAACTTACTAGAGATAGTTTGGTGCCTTCGGGAACTCTGATACAGGTGCTGCATGGCTGTCGTCAGCTCGTGTTGTGAGATGTTGGGTTAAGTCCCGCAACGAGCGCAACCCCTATCCTTAGTTGCTAGCAGGTAATGCTG
>NZ_JACJEQ010000104.1:0-250 GCF_014164125.1 Pseudoalteromonas sp. SG44-8
GGTTCATCTCCCGTAGTGAATATTGATCCAAATATCTCTTAATGACGCTAAACCTTGTGACGCTAGATAGTCATTGCCTATCGCAATGTTAATTCCTTTTGTTTTTGAGCTTCTACAAGGACCTTTACTGGTGATACCACATGCAATGGCGAGTCGTTCGCTAACACCCAATTTCATTAAACTGCGTACTTTGGTGCGAGGTTTACGCCATTGCCGCCAGTAGCACATTCTTATCCTACGGCGGATCCAG
>NZ_JACJEQ010000105.1:0-247 GCF_014164125.1 Pseudoalteromonas sp. SG44-8
GGCTATTCATATAGCTATGTCAGTACGGTGTGGGGCATCGAAGGAAGCATGTGATGCACTTGTAAAATCATTCCAAGAGCTAAATAAAAAAATAATGGAAAGTATGAATCCATAAAAATGCATAATCGGGTAGCCGGAGGTCTCTAACCTCCAGCCCCCACACCACCCATCATGCGGGTCCGCAATGGGCGGTTCATCTCCCGTAGTGAATATTGATCCAAATATCTCTTAATGACGCTAAACCTTG
>NZ_JACJEQ010000106.1:0-244 GCF_014164125.1 Pseudoalteromonas sp. SG44-8
CGGCCGCAAGGTTAAAACTCAAATGAATTGACGGGGGCCCGCACAAGCGGTGGAGCATGTGGTTTAATTCGATGCAACGCGAAGAACCTTACCTACACTTGACATACAGAGAACTTACTAGAGATGGTTTGGTGCCTTCGGGAACTCTGATACAGGTGCTGCATGGCTGTCGTCAGCTCGTGTTGTGAGATGTTGGGTTAAGTCCCGCAACGAGCGCAACCCCTATCCTTAGTTGCTAGCAGGT
>NZ_JACJEQ010000107.1:0-222 GCF_014164125.1 Pseudoalteromonas sp. SG44-8
CCCTATAATGCGACCCCACTGAGACGGCAGACAGCAACGCTTAGCGAGGCAAGAGTTAATCAGTTAGTCTAGTAAAACTTAAGTTTAGATTTTTAAGAAAGTTTAAAATTAAGTGTTGACAAAAAAATAGGAAAGCGTAATATGCGCAGCCCTAGCGAGATAAAGTTTAACTTTAACCGCAACGTTCTTTAACAATATAAAGCAATCATCTGTGTGGGCACT
>NZ_JACJEQ010000108.1:0-217 GCF_014164125.1 Pseudoalteromonas sp. SG44-8
AAGGCAAAAAATTTAGAGTCTCAATTGAAACTGAGTGACCAACAGAAGTAACTTATTTATAAGTTGCTTCGGCACAGTCAATTCAATATCGAAAGATATTAAATAAATTCAGAATTCATTGAGCTGTCGAAAGACAAAAAACTTTTAATTGAAGAGTTTGATCATGGCTCAGATTGAACGCTGGCGGCAGGCCTAACACATGCAAGTCGAGCGGTAA
>NZ_JACJEQ010000109.1:0-209 GCF_014164125.1 Pseudoalteromonas sp. SG44-8
TGGCTGAAGAAGACGAATTTGATTTAGACGATATTGACAGTCTAATTGATGAAACTGGCGATAAAGCGACTGCAGAGCCGGAGTTGGCTGAAGAAGACGAATTTGATTTAGACGATATTGACAGTCTAATTGATGAAACTGGCGATAAAGCGACTGCAGAGCCGGAGTTGGCTGAAGAAGACGAATTTGATTTAGACGATATTGACAGT
>NZ_JACJEQ010000010.1:0-150379 GCF_014164125.1 Pseudoalteromonas sp. SG44-8
CCGCTGAATCATTGTAACGTTATGATATAACAAACAAAAATAATGTAACTTTTAATTTTTATGTAACATAAAGTCACTTTTTAAGTAACAAAACCTACCTAATATGATGCTCTCATTACTACAGACATTCTTGACCAAATCGTATCAATGGAACTTAAAAATGAAAATTAATAAAATTGCGACTGCAATTGGTTTAACACTGGCGTTGTCAGCGGGTGCTAATGCAGGTGTGTTACCTGATAACCAAATGAAAAGTGATTGGTATAGCGCTGCACAGGCTAAATTAACCTCTAAAGAAACGATGGCTAATGCAACACCAGCCACTAAAGCAAAGAACGTAATTCTATTTGTTGGTGATGGCATGGGTATATCAACCCTCACCGCAGCACGTATCCTTGCAGGCCAAAAACAAGGCGCTTTAGGAGAAGAGGGCTTTTTGAGCTTTGAAGAATTTCCGTATTCGGCACAAATAAAAACGTATAACGTCGATGCGCAAACACCGGATTCAGCAGGCACCATGACGGCTATTATCTCAGGTGTTAAAACGGATGTTGGTGTTATTGGTGTTAACGAAGACATTGAACGTGGCAAATGTGCAACTGTAGCAGGTAATGAATTAATTACAGCTACAGAGCTTGCAGAAATTAAAGGCCTAGCCACAGGTATTATTTCTACTGCACGGATCACCCACGCAACGCCAGCTGCAACGTATGCAAAATCAGCTGATCGTAATTGGGAAGACATTTCCGACATGCCTGCAGATGCAGTCACTGCAGGTTGTGAAGATATTGCGTCGCAATTAGTTAATTTCGAAAAAAATCTTGAAGCGCGCTTTGCGGGTGTTGATGTTGATGGTCTAGAAGTGGTGATGGGTGGCGGCCGTCGTCATTTCTTACCAAAAGATGCTGCATTTAACTCTAATGATGCTATGAGTGCAGTCGAAGGTGATCGTACTGATGAACGTGATTTAACAGCGCAATGGCAGCAAATGTATAGCGATGGTAAATACATTACTGATCAGGCCGGCTTTGACGCAATAAATGGCGATACCAAACGCGTATTTGGATTATTTAATGAATCGCATATGCAATATGAAGCGGATCGCAGTAATGATATTGCAGGTGAGCCTTCATTAACGCAAATGACGACTAAAGCGATTGATATCTTAAAGAATAATGAAAAAGGGTTTTTCCTAACGGTTGAATCGGGTCGTATCGATCACGCCCACCATGCCGGTAATGCTTACAACGCATTAAATGACACAATTGAATTTGCCAATGCGGTAAAAGCAGCAGTAGAAAATACCGATCCAAATGAAACACTTATTTTAGTCACTGCGGATCACAGCCATGTATTTACCATTGCTGGCTATCCAAAACGCGGTAACCCAATTTTGGGTCAAGTTGTAGCAGTAGGTCGCGATACTCCAACCCTTGCAGCTGACGGTATGCCTTATACCACAGTCGGTTACGCAAATGGCTTGGGCTTTAGAGATTTAGGTGATGAAACAGATGCAGACGCTTCATATTTAGCCGCAGCAGTTGCTGGGCGTGTTGAATTAAGTGGTGTTGATACCTTAACACCGGGCTTTCATCAAGAAGCAGCAGTCCCACTTAGCTCGGAAACTCATGCAGGTGAAGATATTTCATTGCATGCTAAGGGCCCTGGGGCACAGTTGGCACAAGGCGTTGTGGAGCAAAATGTTATTTTCCACATTATCAGTCAAGCGCTCGAACTAATAGAAGAATAATGGTGATTACAATGAAAAAACTTAACTTAATATCTCTTGCTGTGGTTGTTGCGTTAGCGGGTTGCTCTGATGATGACGATAAAATTGAGTCACTGACGGTTAAAAATACGCTTGCAGTTGGCTCTGAGCAATGTATCAATGGTGGCATTGAAACCCTAACAGGTGACGACAGCAATCAAAATGGTGAGCTTGATGCAGATGAAGTAACTACAACCACTGTAGTGTGTAACGATGCTGAAACTTCATTGAATCCACAACAGTTAGCGCCGCTTACTACCAATACTTGGTATAAAGAAGCACACACTAAATTAGCTAGTAGCCAAGATAATATTGCTAATATTGTTAAAGAGTCTGGCAAAGCGAAAAACGTCATTTTGTTTGTTGGCGACGGTATGGGGATTTCAACAGTAACAGCTGCGCGTATTTTAGCGGGTCAGTTACAGGGCAAAATGGGTGAAGAACATCAGTTAAGCTTTGAAACACTACCGTTTTCAGGGTTTGCTAAAACTTATAATGTTGATGCACAAACACCTGATTCTGCAGGTACGATGACAGCAATGGCATCAGGCGTAAAAACTGATGTCGGTGTTATTGGTATTGATGAAGCAGTGGTTAATGGTAATTGTTTGTCAGGTAAAGGCCATGAATTAGTAACGTCATTAGAGCTTGCGGAAATTGCAGGTAAATCAACGGGACTTATTTCAACGGCACGTATTACCCATGCCACACCAGCTGCAACGTATGCAAAAGCGGCAAACCGCAATTGGGAAGATGTTTCAGATATGCCTGAGTCGGAAGCGGCTAATTGTGAAGATATTGCATCGCAACTGGTTAACTTTGAAAAGAACTTAGAAGCGCGTTTTGCTGGGATCGATGTTGATGGTCTTGAAGTGGTAATGGGTGGCGGTCGTCGTCATTTCTTACCAAAAGACGCAGCATATAATTCAGCTGATGCAGTAAGCTCGGTAGAAGGCGATCGTACTGATGGCCGTGATTTAACTGCTGAATGGCAAGCTCAGTATCCAAATGGTCAATACGTAATGGATCAAGCAGGTTTTAATGCGATTGATGTGACTAACACTAAACAAATTTTTGGCTTGTTTAATGAATCTCACATGCAATACGAAGCTGACCGTGGCAATGATATTGCGGGTGAACCATCGTTATCAGAGATGACAGCAAAAGCACTGGATGTATTGGATAACAACGAGAAAGGCTTTTTCTTAACGGTTGAAGCTGGACGAATTGACCATGCTCACCATGCGGGCAATGCCTATAACGCTTTAAGCGATACCATTGAGTTATCAAAAGCGGTGCAAGTGGCGCTTGATAAAACCAGCATTGAAGATACGCTGATTATTGTCACTGCCGATCACAGCCATGTATTTACTATCGCAGGCTACCCAAAACGCGGTAATCCAATTTTAGGTAAAGTGGTTGCCGTGGGTGAAACCGAGCCAACACTTGCTGCCGATAATATGCCATACACCACTGTAGGCTATGCTAATGGTGGCGGCTTTAGAGATTTAGGTCAGGAAACGGATGCTGAAGTAGGTTACGACTTTGCCCCAGTAACCGGTCGTGTTGATTTAACCGATGTGGATACGCAAAGTCCAGGTTTCCACCAAGAAGCACTTGTGCCGCTGTCATCTGAAACTCATGCGGGTGAAGATGTTGGTGTTTATGCAATTGGCCCTGGTGCGCATTTGGTAACAGGTACTAACGAGCAGAGCTTTATTTTTCACGTGATGGATTATGCAGCTGACTTAGTAAAACAAGCGGATGCTAAAGTTACAAATTAAGTAATTGTCATGTAATACGCTTTACTAAAGAGCAACTCAAAACTGAGTTGCTCTTTGTCATTAATCTGCAAAATAAACACATTACAGTGACCCACGGTATTAAATCGAAAAGAGAATCCAGTGAAAAAAATTATCCTATCTTTAGCGTTAATAAGTCCATTGGCCAGTGCCACGCAGTGCGCGTTGGACAGTCAATATGTGCAAGCAAGCTATCAGGTTAGTAAGCAAGTTGCGGGCAAAGCTGTAGCTGAATCTCAACAGTTTACATTATGGCGAACACCCCATCAGGTTGCAGAGCAAGGCCTTGAATTAGTTGAAGTGTGGCAACAGTTGAGTAATCAGCAAATTCGGCCAATTCGTTACTTTCAAACACCGCAGCGTGGTATTGAATATCAACCTTCAGAGGTGCAAGGTCAGCAAGATTGGAGTACTAAATACCAATTAGTTAGTGATGATTTTATTGCTAAGATGACTTTAACCGATGAGCAAGGTGATGGCTGCAAGAAAATACAGCATTATCAATTAGTGCAAGGTGATACTACGATTGAGCTTGCATGGTTGGTAAATCAAAAGCTGGTAGGCGCAATGAGTATTAGTAAACCGCAACTTACTCAAACATTAACGTTGGGCACTGTGGACTTTAAAAAAGCTCCGATACAGCAGCAATTTGCCCTATGGGATGCTTATCAAACGACTGACTATGCGGATATCGGTGATAACGAAGGCGACCCATTTTTAGCCAAAATGATTAACTTAGGATTTATCGAGCATGGTGCGTCGGGCTTTTATGATGCTAATGGTAAAGCGCTTGGTGGTGGGCATAGCCACTAAAAAGAGCCGAGTGTTAAACGGCCAAGTTCCAGTTTCAAGATTAATAGCCAGATGGAAAGGTTTGTGTACCACCAACCGATATTCCCGAATTGGGCAGCTTTAGTGTGATCACCGCTCAACAAGGGCGGTGTTTTCAATTATGTTCTCCTTCATAAATGATCTGAAATGCAGCTAGTTATGCTTAATTTAATTGACTAAAAAAGCACTCAGGTGCTTTTTTTATTTTTGTTTGCCCCAAACTCTCAGTTATAGAGTGTATATAGAATGGGAGTAAAAGTATGGCAAAGCACGTGGTAATTACAGGTGCAAATCGTGGCATCGGTCTTAATTTATGTCAGCAATATTTAGCAAAGGGATATCAGGTAACTGCAGTGGTACGAAGCCCTAGTGCCGAACTTAAAGCGTTAGATGTAACTGTGATCAGTAATATTGATGTTGCCAATGCAGCAGATATCGAAACGCTTGAGAGCCAATTGCACGGTCATAAGATTGATGTGTTGATCAACAATGCCGGTATTTTCCATAATGAAAGTATGGCAGAGATGGATTTTGATACCATCAATCAACAAATTGCGGTCAATGCGGTAGCACCGATCCGAGTGACTCATGCTTTGATCCACAGTTTAGGTGTTGATGCTAAAGTCGCTATGATCACCAGCCGTATGGGTTCTATTGCCGATAATGGTTCTGGTGGTTATATTGGTTATCGTATGTCAAAGGCTGCACTTAATGCCGCATCAGTGAGCTTAGCTCATGAATTAAAAAGTAAAAAAATTGCTGTTGGTTTATTTCATCCGGGTTTTGTGCAAACGCAAATGGTTAATTTTGCAGGCGATATCTCAGCAGAGGAATCTGCACAGCGCTTAACACAGCGTATTGATGAACTAAATCTCAGTAATAGCGGTGGTTTTTGGCATTCAAATGGTGAAACCCTGCCTTGGTAAATAATATTTAATGTAGGTTATCTTTAATAGCTAAACAGGCTGTAAATCAGCAGTCAGTTTAGCTAAATTTAATTAATTTTTGCTATAATGCTGTCATATTAACGATTTAAGTATTTGAGAGCAGCACATGGAATTAGAGCAAGATAGTAGTTTAACCCTTCCGTTATTTCTTTTTGATGAGACCTTAAATGAGCGAGATTTATCGACTCCAGATCTCTCAATAAGCGTACTTTTAGATGACGATTTACTGACCCAGCTTTGTCAAAATCCAGCACCGGATAGCAGCATTGCTATTACTATTTCAGATTATATTGTAGAAGCCCATAACCCGGCGTTTGCAGACTTAGCAAGCGATGCACATCAAGCACAGCTAACTTTAACGCGTGGACCATTATTGAGCGCAGTACTCGAGACCCAATCAGAGCAAACATTTGTGTCCCCACAAATGGATATGATGCCGACGTTTGACTTGGGCGATGAGGACGAGTAATTCGATGAGAAAGTCTTTTTTGCTGAGTGCACTAATTATTGTGCTCAGTGGCTGCGCTTATTTAGGTGCCGCTCATTACAATGAGCTATTCGGGCCAGAGCAAACACAGCAGCGTATGGTTGAACATAACTCAGGTAGCGGTGCTGAGTTTTTACAACATGTACAACCGGTGATCGAGAGTCGCTGTGTGGTTTGTCATGGCTGCTATGATGCACCATGCCAACTGAAACTTTCATCTCCAGAAGGAATTGACCGCGGCCTAAGTAAGGAACGTGTTTACAATGGTACTCGTTTATTAGCATCGACTCCCAGCCGCTTACTTTTTGATGCAACGAATACTAGCCAGTGGCGTGATAAAGACTTTACCCCTGTATTGAATGAACGAGCGCAAACAGAGCAAGCAAATCTTGCTGGTAGCGTGTTGTACAACAGTTTAGTTTTAAAAATGAGCTCACCGCTACCAAATGATGAGATTCTAGGTGATGAGTTTGATTTTTCTCTGGATCGCTCGCAAAGCTGCGCCACTATAGGAGAATTTGACAGCCTTGCCAACAGTCAACCTCATTCCGGGATGCCATATGGGTTACCTGGTATTTCGCGTACTGAATTTAAGCACCTTGAAAAGTGGCTTAAAGAGGGCGGTAAAATGGCGCATATTAAACCGCCAAGCAAAGCTGCTTTAGCTCAAGCACAACGCTGGGAGAGCTTTTTAAACCAAGACGATTTAAAGTATCAATTAACAGCACGTTATGTGTTTGAACATTGGTATTTAGCGCATATTTATTTTGCTCAAGATGATGAAAAAAGCTTTTTTAAATTGGTGCGTTCGAGTACGCCACCAGGGCAGGACATTGAGTTAATAAATACCCGCCGCCCTTACGATGATCCTAAAGTGGAACGTGTGTATTATCGCTTAATGCATGACCGTTCGACTATTTTGGCAAAAACGCATTTACCACTGGCACTGAATGACAGTAAGTTAGCGCGCTTGTACAGCCAGTTTATTGCGCCTGATTATCACGTTGAAAGCATGCCAAGTTACTTGCCAGAAATAGCATCCAACCCATTTAAAGTGTTTGCCGACATGCCGGTTAAATCTAAATATCAATTCATGCTAGATGAAGCTGAATTAATTATTATGGGCTTTATTAAAGGGCCTGTTTGTCGTGGTCAAATAGCGTTAAATGTTATTAATGATCATTTTTGGGTGGCATTTGCTGATCCTGCTAAAGTTGCAACGCCAGAAGTGGGTGAAATGCTGCTACAACATGAAGATGCCTTGGCATTGCCAGCGGCTGAAGAAAGCAATACTTTAGCTATATCTAGCTGGGTCAAATACGCCAAACGTCAGAATACTTACCTTAAAGGCAAGGTTACGTTGGCAAATAGTATGTTCAAAAATGGTGAAAACCTAACCACCGACCTATTATGGCGTGGTGACGAGGTAAATGATAATGCTGCTCTGACTATTTTCCGCCATTTTGATAGTGCGACTGTGGTTAAAGGTTTTATTGGCCAAGAGCCAAAAACCATGTGGGTATTAGATTACGCACTTTTTGAGCGGATACATTATTTATTAGTTGCCGGGTTTGATGTCTACGGTAATGTTGGCCATCAGTTGATCACTCGTTTATACATGGATTTTTTGCGTCTAGAAGGCGAGCAAAACTTTTTAGCATTGTTACCTAAGCCACAGCGTAAAGAGTTAAAAGCAAACTGGTATCGTAAAGCACCACCGAGTTTAACTAATTTCTTTGAAAGTGGTGATAAGTTTAGTCAGCCAACAGGAATTGACTACAAAACACAGGATCAACAACACGAGTTATATGGCTTAATTAAACAAACGCTAAAACCGGTGTTAAGTCCGCGCTTCGATTACACACAAGTACCAGAGCCGTTACAGCAATTAAATAATATGCCTGCAAAAGCAATTAATTTACTGCCGCAAATCTCGTTTATATTAGTGAAAGACGGTGCTGCAGAGCATCAAGCGTATACCGTGATCCATCACAATGCTCATTATAATATTTCTAGTTTATTGAACGAAGAAGGGCAGCGCGCTTATGCAGAAGATACAGTCACCATTGTGCCTGGTTTTATTGGTGATTACCCTGAAACAATTTGGTATTTGAATAATCCACAACAACTTGCATCATTTGCCGAGCAACTACCATTGATGCAAATAGAAGCCGATTACAGAGCATTAAAGAGTCAGTTTGCAATTCGCCGAACACATCCGCAATTTTGGCAATACAGTGATATTTTGCACAAAGTTGCCAAGCAATACCGTGGTGTGGAGTACGGTTTGTTTGATTATAATCGTTTAGAAAATCGTTAATTATAAAAGCAAAATTAATAAACCCCGCATTTAAGCGGGGTTTATTTTTTTCATTAATATCATTGCTTAAAGTGTCGCTTTATCCCCTTTGGTCTACACTTATTAAAAAAAATAGGGCCTATTATGATTCAAATTATTGCTAATATTCGGTCGCGTTATCGTTGGGCGTTATTAGCGATAGCGATTCTCTCGAGCGCGAGTGCTCTGCTTATTCAGTTTATGTTTTTTGTGCAAAAAGATGATGCTCATATTATCAATGTTGCGGGTAAGCAGCGGATGTTGTCACAAAAAATCGCTTGGCATAGTAATGCCTTGGTTACTGAGATTGGTAGCAATATTAAATTACACCGTGATGTATTAGCTAAAGCGAGCGCAGAGTTTAGATCAGGGCATGAATTTTTAGTGCAACAGCATTCTAATGGCGATTATTTATATTTAGACGACCAGTTAGTTGCTTATTATTTTTCATCACCAATTAACCTTGCGCAAACGTCGCTGGCGTATTTGGCTAAAGTGCAGCTACTGTTAAATGCTCCTAGTGCAAATACAGCAGAAAAGCGATTTAAAGTTGCTGAGGTTGAACGCTTGCTCAAGGAGCTTGATGGTGCAGTCACGCTATTTGAACAACAAGCAAAGTTCAAAACCCGAGTGCTGTCCAACTTAGAGCTGGCTTTTTGGCTATTAACTTTAGTGTTGCTATTCATTGAGCTGAAATTTATATTTCAGCCTATGGAGCTGCAAATTACCGCTGCGATTAATAAATACCAACAGCAAAAGTTGCGAGCAGAGCAGATAAGCACTTATAAAGAGCGCTTTATCGCACGGGCAAGTCATGAATTTAGAACACCGCTACAAGGGCTGGTAGACTCGATTGAGCAACTTAAGCTATCAGAATCTCAGCAAGCATTGCAAAAACAAGCAAAATATTGTGCCAGCAGAATTGTAAGTATGCTGGATGAGTTATATGAACTACAGCAGTTTAATACTGGGCAATGGCAGTTAAAATTTATCAAGCGTAATTTAATAACCACGCTTGAGTCGGCTATTACACCTTTTCAGTTTGCCTGTGATAACAAACAGTTAAAGTTTGAAGTAAAACTTAGTCCTGAGTTAGATCGCTATACAGAATTTGATCATTTACGATTGCAGCAAATCATTACCGAGCTACTTAGTAATGCCATTAAATTTACTAGCACTGGACAGGTTTCAATATCCGTTAGTTACCAAGATGGTCATATTAAAATAGTGGTCGCTGATAGCGGCGTTGGTTTTGCTCAATGCTATCCATATTTAAATCATCATAGCATCGAACAGGGCAATGATTTTCAGGGCTTACAAACCGGTTTAGCGCGTGTGCAACATATTGTCAGTGCTATGCAAGGCGGCATTGAGTTTAAAGATGTCATACCGCATGGTGCACAGATTAAGATCCGTTTGCCATTATCTAAAGCTGCACTACTAACGAAGCAAGGCAACTTACCTGCACAACTGCATTGCTTAATCGTAGAAGACAATTTATTAAACGCGACAATTTTATCGCGAATTTTAACCGAGCTTAATTACACGGTTGAAGTTGCTGAAAACGGTTTAATAGCAACACAAAAAATTGCTGAAAGTGAGTTTAATGTGATTTTTATGGATTTGAACATGCCGGTGATGGATGGCTTTCAAGCGATTGATATTATCCGCCAAGAACTAAATTCAACGGTTCCGATCATTGTGATCACCGCCAACACTGCGCCAAGTGATTTAGAGCGAACTTATGAACTTGGCTCTAATGTACATGTTTATAAACCATTTTCGGTTGCGGATATTAAAAAAGCCCTCATGAATGTATTTAACGAGGGCTGATAATTTTAGTGGCTGATTTTAATATCACCTACACCGACTTTAACGTTAATGCGGTATTGGCCGTCACCGTTATATTTACTAGTTGAGGTGACCAGCTTACGGCTATGTTTAGCATCATTTTTCATGCCTGCTATTTTGGTGTCGCCAACACCACTATCTAGGGTGATCGTTTGATAGTCAGCTAACGCGCTGCTGATCCTTACTGCGCCCACACCGACATCGATGCTGGCAGTATTAGCAAAATTATTTACTTCAATATCGCCCACACCTAGCTCTAAATCTATCGCCATGGTTGTTGGTATACTTACTAGCCAGCTTTGTTGCACATCGTCATTATCAATCGAGAGGCTCAGCTTATCGCTACTTTGTTGATGTTTTAAAGTGATATCTTCAAGTGCAACATCATCACTAAACCAATTATCATTTTTCGCTTTTAGCTCAATCGACACGGTTACTTGGTTGCCTTGATGGGTGCTAAGGTCTAGGCTGCCAACGGGCACGTTGATCGCCAATGCCTGCTTGGCAGTGACATCAAAGGTCTGTTCAATTTTTTGCTCAGCATGAGCAGCTAAACTACTGGTTAATAAGATTACGGCTAAACTAGAGATACTAAGTGTATTCATTATTTTTACTCGTTGTTAATGGCTTTATAGATTAGACGTTAGCAGATTTAAAAAGGTTTAAACCGCGTGAATTTTATTCTATAGCCATGCTAATAAAAGTCATGTATTTTCAAACTAATTAATTTAAGAGCTAAAAAGGATCGCTGTGCAGTCAATTAAACTCAATAATGTGGCGGCTAACCTTGGTACCAATGAACGCGAAAGTTTTCTCGTAAGTAATCTAACTTGGCAGGTTGAGAGCGCTCAGCATTGGGTGCTGCTTGGCGGTAACGGAGCAGGAAAATCAGCCATAACAGCAGTATTACTCGATCAAGCTAATATTGTCAGTGGTACACGAAGTTGTGATTTTAAGCGTACAGAAATAGTCTCTTCAGATCTGCAAAAGCAATTGATTACTGCTGAGTTATTAGCTGATCAAGACGACATCACCGATGGTAAAACCAGCCCTAAATTGGTGTCAGAGCTGATTTATCAGCAATCAGGCCCATATTTTGATCAACAGCTATGTCAGCAGTTAATTACAGGGTTTGCTTTTGAGGCATTGCTTAAGCAACGTTTGCGCGCACTCTCAACCGGGGAAACACGTAAACTAATGTTAATTAAAGCATTGAGTAATCGCCCCGAATTGATTGTGCTTGATGAACCGTTTGACGGTTTGGATGTGCAAAGCGTTGAGCTATTACGTAGCGTATTAATCGAACTAAGTGCCAGCATGACCATGGTCTTTGTGGTTAATCGGTTAGATGAAATCCCCGTATTTATTACGCATTATGGTTATGTGAAAAATGGCGAATTACAACAGCAACTAGCAACACCTGACCTTAAGCAGCGCGATGATTTATTTAAATTATTACACCTACAACAAACTGATTTAACGATTCCTAGCAAAGACGTGGCACACAGTGCCCCAGAGTTTAATGAGCCTGAGTTAGTACGGTTGCAAAATGCCAGCATCAGTTATAGCGGTAAGGTTATTTTTAACCACTTAAATTGGACAATCAAAGCACGACAGCATTGGCAGCTCAGTGGTCAAAACGGCTCTGGCAAAACCTGCCTGCTTAATTTAATCACTGGCGATAATCCGCAGTGTTATAACAATGATATTAAAGTGTTTGGCTATCAACGCGGCAGTGGTGAAAGTATTTGGCAAATCAAGCAGCATATTGGCTATATTTCGAATGCTTTGCATATGGAATATCGGGTTAGTATTTCTGCGCTCAATACCATAGTGTCAGGCTTTTACGACAGCATTGGCTTGTATCAAAAGCCAACTCAAATTCAGCTTGATATCGCCATACAATGGTTAGCATTATTAGGTTTGAGTGAGTTAAAAAACACGCCATTTACACAACTGTCTTTTGGTGACCAACGCATGCTATTGATTGCCCGCGCTATGGTAAAACACCCCACATTACTGATTTTAGACGAGCCATGTTTGGGGCTTGATGAAGCCAATCGGCAGCGTGTTTTACTGTTAATCGAAAAAATATGCACCGCAGGCAGTAGCACAGTGATTTATGTAAACCATCATGCGAAAGATAAAATCACCGGGATAGAGCACTATTTAGATATGGCTGATTTTAGGTAAGGAAAAGGTTCTAGGTTTTAGGTACTAGGCGCTAGGAAAAACCAGAGCAGCTCGGCGTTAAATTTATCGCCGTAGGTTGGGTTGAGTGCAACGAAACCCAACAGCCATTCTTGCAAAGTAACTCCGTGATATCAAACCCCCTGTGAAACGCTGAATTCTGCATCTAGAGGTGGTTTGGGTATACGGATAGCAAACAGTTACATAATTTGTTATTAATGAGTAATGTAAATAAGAGAACGCGCCTTTTGTATAAAAGAGGAGCGTGCTCTTTGATTAAATTTTTATATGACAAGGATAGCTCAATGGAAGTAACAGCTCAGGTTACATTTATCAAAATTGATAGACCATCTCATGCATTCAGGTATTTTGGTGATAATTGCTGGCCAAGAATATAATATTCACCTGATTTAGATACTAGTAGTAGAATAATTTTGTGGAAGAACGTCACAAAACTGCTTGTTGTAAGTGTTATGTGTTACTACAAACTAAGGAGTATGAATGAGCTTCAAATCTTGGTTAAGCTATTCTGACTTTTCTAAAAAAGCGTGCTCTAAGTTGCGCTACATTTTAGATCATGAGTCGAGTGAATTTCTAAATTCAATTAATGACACTTGTAATGACAGGATTAAAACCTTGAAATCTGGTTCTGTGGTATGGCGTGCACAAACTGGATGCGATAAGGAAAAGGCTACTGATAGTGCAGAACAAGAGTTCCATGTTGATAAGCGTATTCCTTATTCATTCAAACGAATGAAACCCTTGAGCAATAGCCCCTCAGAGGGGAGAGCGAACTTAAAAGGGAACCCTTGTTTATATGTAGCAGCAGATGCAGAAACTGCGGTACACGAAGTGAGGCCTTGGCCTGGATTACCCGTAACAATCGCTAAATTGCATTTGACAAAGGATATGAAGTTGATAGATTTTTCGGAGACTGCTGAGGCCGAGCAGTACCCATATTTTTACATCGACGAACCTTCTATTGAGCAGAAAATTGACGCTGTGTGGGCTGCGATGGATATTGCTTTTTCTTGGCCTGTAACGGAATCTGATTCCAAATCAGAATATGCGCCGACGCAAATAATATCAGAGTTTATTAAATCGAAAGGGTATGACGGGATTATTTATAAAAGCTCTTTAACTAAAGGGCATAATTATGTCCTTTTTAATTTAAATGATGCGGCAGTTGTTCAGTGTGACTTGTTTGTCGTATCTAAGGTTAAATATGACTTCGAGAGGTTGGATGAAAGCTCATCTTTGACAGCGGAGCGTGGCAACACATAACACATACGAGCCTTAACTCTGGCAATAGGTACTAGTGTTCTTTTTGACCGTTTTTATATAGTGATGGTCAATTCTAAATCAATAAACAAATTCGTTTACTTACTCTAAAGCGCAGCGTCTCTTACCCTCGTTATGAATAATTCAATTAAAGATCTTTTTTCATGGTGCAGTCGGGAGGCCAGCATCGCAGGAAGGGTATTGTGAGTATTTACATAGAAAGCGACGAGCAAACGTGAGTAATTGCTAAAAACCCTTAGCCTAGTATTTAACTTCGTATAAATCCCCAGTCAGTAATTCGCAAGCTGCTAACTTGCAGTCATTCACATGTATTAAATTTAGGTTTTACAGCCCATTGACAGTTTTTTCTGTAAGTAGAATAGATATTGTTGAAAAGTAAATAGAGCAAATTAGTCAGCTTTCTGGTTGTTGTCCTAAATGAGAATATTAAGATGGGTATCACTGTATTCTCGATAAAATTAATCTAGGATTTTTCTATTTAACTCTAAAGGTAGGTTTTTTCTAAGATTAATGCCATTCACTATTTCATTGTTATGGCTTAGTTATACCAATTCGAATAACAAAGGATGTACCAATGAAACTCAATAACTACTTACTTACATTTTGCTGTGCTATTGGCAGCGCTCATCTTCATGCTGACGAATTTGCTAACGCTGGTGGCCATGCAACAACGAAACCGATAGAGCCGATTATGGCCACTATTCCTGCTGGCAGTTTTGCTATGGGATCTACTAAAAAAGAAAGTACCCAGCCTGTTACTAACGTCAATGTTAAAGAATTTAGTCTGGGTAAATATGAAGTCACCGTAAGTGAATTTCGTCGTTTTATTGCGGCAACAAATTATGCTGCACCAAAAGAATGCCGACATGAAATGAACGGGTGGTTCTTACAGTATTCAAAAGGCAACTGGGAAACTAATGCCTTAAATACCAGCGAATTTCAGCCCGTTGTTTGTATCAATTGGCAAGCGGCACAGGCTTATACAAAATGGTTAGCGAAGGAGACCGGTAAGCCTTATCGATTACCAACCGAGGCTGAGTGGGAATATGCCGCTAGAGCTGGCACTAAAACCGATTATTATTTTGGTGACGATCCTGATAATACACAAGTGTGTAACTATGCCAATGTTGGCGATTTATACGGTGAAAGTATCTTGCAGCGCGACAGTAATACTAGCTATTACAACTGGAGTGGCGATATTGCCCATTGTAATGATCACTCAGCTTACGCCAGCATTGTTGGTATGTATGAGCCTAATGCTTTTGGTTTGTTTGATGTATTAAGTAATGTACAAGAATTCTTAGCTGATTGTTATGTGCGAGGCTACAAGCATATCGCTAATGATGGTTCAGCTTACGTAAGTGACGAGTGTGAGCTGCGTGCTGCTCGAGGTGGTAGTTGGCATTGGAGTCATAGTCCGCTATTTAGTCGAGGCGCTATTCCAGAAGATTTTGCTGGCGGCGTTGATGGCTTTAGACTCGCACTTGATGGAGCCGCCCCCAAACTAGCTAAAAGCAGTCAAAAATTTCAACGTGAGTTAATTTTTGCTCAACAACAAGAGCAAAAGCGCCGAGATAATCAGCCTGCTATTCCAGCCCAAGTGACTAATGTTGTATTAACGCAAACAGACGATTCGGTAACGCTAACGTGGGATAAAAGTGAGGACAGTGATGTCGATAGCTATCGTGTTTATCGCAATTTACTTTCTGGTGGTATGTTTAAGTTACTTGCAAGCAACCTGACTCAAACAACGTTTACAGATAAAAATATTGGGCAACATAAATATGACTATACCGTGGTGGCTGTTAAACAGCATCTGCAAAGTCACTACAGTAAGCCGATAACCATTGAACCAGGTTGGATAAGTGTTCCCGGTAAAGTAGAAGCTGAATGGGCAGTCGAATTTAGTGATAGTGTAATTTCTTTTAGCTCTGATGGTGAGCGCTTTGGTAGCGTCTTAACGGGGCCAGATGCTATAGGTAAAAACGCTGTTATTACTTATCAGCTTAATGTCGCCAAAGCAGGGTTTTACCAACTTGAATATCGTGTTGCAGCCGAACGAGATACCAAAGGATTTGACGTCTATAGTAATGAAAAAAAATTGGCTGAAAACCCAGTACTTAAAACCGGCGGTTACGATAAATGGCAAATTCAGCAAGGCTCTCTGGTTAAGTTGAAACAAGGTAAGAATACACTAACCCTAAAATCTCGCGACAATAATTGGAAACTGAATTGGTTATCCTTGAAAGCGAGTTAATACCTAGTTAGAAAAAGCAAAAACTACTTGGGTAGCTTTTTAGCGTGGCTCTTGAAATATGCTTGCTACCCTTACTAGCTCGATAAAAAAGAGCAAAAAAATTTTTAAATAGCGTTTTTAAAGATTAAGCGTAAGTAATTTATCTTTATTATAACGTCGCCAATTCTCACCCGCATGCTCAGTAATATATTGAGAATAGAAGTCGTAATTTTCAGAGTCATTGTTATCACTACATAATAACAACGCAACATCCAAACTCAGGTTTCTGTCACCAGAAAGTTGCGCTTGTTCAAAGGTGCGTTTTGCTAAGCGATTAAAGTCCTTTGTTTGTTTACTGGCTTGGGCAAATAAAGTTTTTAGATAAGAGTTTTGTGGACTATCAATAGATGTAGTCGTTACAGATAAATTATCAATCAATGCCTTGGCTTCCGCCAAGCGATTTTCATCAAGGTAATATTGTAGCAAACTCTTGCGGCTACTTTGCGCAACCCAGTGGTCAGGCGTTAATTTGGTAAAGTCGAGTACTTGTTTAAAATGAGGTTCTTTGTCTGCTGGCGTTTGGGCAAAAATAGCATAATGAAAGGGGATTTTAGCAAAGTGATATGGTGGCAAGTTATACGCTTTCATTTTACGTTCAGCTTGTTGTAAATAAAGGTATTGGTCTGTTGCTTGCTTATTTTTATAAGCTAAAACTGAAAGGTAAGTGAGAGCATCTAATTCACGCAGTATATCGTTAACCTGCAGTGATAATTGCGCGGATTTGAGCAAACTTGCTTTCACCGCATTGTAGTTTTTATTTTGGTGATCTAACCAAGATTGAGCAAACCAGGCATCTGCTAGGCGCTTAGCATCATTAATCTTTTTGAATTGAGAAATTGCGCTGGCGAGTTTTTCTGAACTGAGCTCAAACAATTCTTTTCTTGTTAAAATTTCACTTTGTAGTAATAGGGCGTTACCTAATTGTTGTGTGTTTTGTGCTTCAATAGCAAAATTAGCAAGTTTATCAGCCATTACCATGGCTTTTTCAAACTCTTCCATTTGAATATAAAGCATCGCCAACTTGCCTAAGTTAATAAAGTCGTTAGGTTTGCTTTTATGGGCGATAGATAACTTAGCCAGTCTGATTTCAAGTGACTGTGGTGACATTAATAAGTCATAAATGTAATCTTGTGATAAGTGCTGTTTTAGCTTGCTTATCACTGCTTGATTGGAAGAACCTGTTAATTGTCCGCGCCAGTCCGTAATAGGACCTTTCAAGATAAAATCTAGATAGGTGAGTGAATTATAGGTACGTACGTTGGCGGTTAGTATCAGTGGATGCTTATCAGCAAGCTTTGGATATTCACTCTCAATCGATGTTTCAAAGTGCAAAGGGCTTAGTTGGGGTAGTTCTGTAAAATCAAAAAATTCATCATCAGCGAGCTTTATAGTGTTGTTACTAAGGCTTTGAGTAAAAGGTATATAAGCAATGCCAATTGCAGCAGGTGCGGCGACTTTATCAGAACTATGTGGGAATAGGATTAAGATTGCTGTGGCGAAAACAACCAGTAAACTTGTGAGCAAAGCATAAAATCCCATAGGCTTTTTTTCTGCAGGGCCAACTTTAAATATATCGCTTGAGTTTATGTCAGACGTTGCGTTAGCACCGATTTTTTGTGTCAATGGCATAGTTGCAATTGGCTTAGCTTTAATTGTAGTAGTCGTAATGTTTACAGATCGAGGCTCAGTTATTACTGCTGTTTGTATTTGGCTTGTATTCAATTGCCATTGATAACCACGCTTAGGGAAAGTTTTAATCGCGCTATTACCAAAAACAGCTCTTAGATGGCTAATATTTTGAAATACAGCCTGTTCAGACACCACTTTATCGTGCCAAACCTTAGTTAAAATAGCATCTTTACTAAAAACTTGTGTGGAATCAGAAAGCAGTAACGCCAATAGCTTAGCTTCATTAGGACGAATATCAATATCGTCGCCATTTTTGCTGAGTATTAAGTTGTTACTGTCGAATTCAAAATCTAAAAAAGTATATCGCATTATTTAAAGTATTTAGTTTGCTGCTACTATAATCCAACATCATCTTAACCGACCTAATGTTTAAAGGGGAGTATTTATCAATAGCGTGATGACAAGATTAACAGTTACATCATCATCAGCCTCAACTTATCTATGTATTCAAATAAAAGCCTTACCCATTTTGAATAAGTGCATGATTTCGACATGTTGAATTCAGAAATGAAAAAAACGTTCCTACATTTATCAACCAAATAGTAAGGTCAGATATCAGCTACACAACCTTAGCAGAAAGACCTGTCTATCTGCTAAGGAAGTTATATTTACTAATACTTAACAAGTAGCAAAAATAAATTGAGTATCTCTCTATTTATAAGCGAGTTACGCTAAATCCCTGATCTTGAAATTGCTTTAACAAACCGTGTTGTTCTGGCAAATGCAGGGCGCCTACGGCGATAAATAGTTTTTCTTTACCGATGCGAGGCGTGAGCTCTCTTACCCAATTATTGTTACGTTCAATCAGCATTACTTGTTCGCTGATCTCACCGTAGTTGCTGTCGTCAAAGCTTTCATTGTAATACTTAGTTAAGGTCGCCATATCACCATTTTTCCATGCATTAACTAAGCTAATAAAGTAGGTTTCAACGTCGGCAAGCTGTTCAAACGTTTCTTCAATCATTTCGTTACTTAACAACGATAGATTATTAAACATCTCCATTTGATATTCGAGAGTTTCTAATTCGCCAACTGGTATATTGTTGGTTTTTGTATAGGCAAGTACTTGCTTATCAATGCCATATTGATCGGAAAAACCAATATTTTGAAATTCGATTTGCAACATAGTAACCATTACGGCCCATGGCGCCATATTGTTAAACATCGCAATATCAATTGATTTGTTGCTGAAGTATTGGTCAAGCTTCTTATAGTTTTGTTCCGAAAGCTCAGTTTGCAGTGTTTTGCCATTTTTTAGCATCATAAAAGGCATTGAGCGGCGCTGCATTTCCATCGGGCTAATTGCACTAACATTGACTTCAACAATTACTTTATCACTGGCATCAAGCGCGTCGGTTACTTTTTTAGGTAGTCCTTTCATGGTGGCATCACCGACATGCACAGTGCCAAACAAATATGATTTAACACCATTTTTTTCTAATTGCCACAACCCAGGTTCACTGTGGCTAGCAAAACTAATACACAGTAAAAGGGATAAAATAAAGTAACTGCTAATACGCTGAGTGAGGTTCATAATTGTCCTTATTGGTTGGGTATATATCCATATTAAACCAATACGCTTAATTGGGTAACGTTAAAATTAATGCTAAGCGAGAGTTTGGCTTGTTTTTTGCGCTGATGGTAAAGTTATTGAGATTACATAAACTGTTCACTATCGCTAGTCCCAAGCCGTGGCGTTGGTTATTCGTTCGTGAGCTATCAAGCTGGTAAAGGGGGGCAAAAATAGCCTCTAGTTGTTGTTCACTTAAAGGCTTAGCTAAAGCGTTACATAGCGTGATTTTGGTGTGATATTCAGTTTGTTCGACCTGTAAGTTGATAGGTTGGGTGCTAAGCCCATAAAACAATGCGTTATCGAGCAAGTTAGATAAAATGGTATGCAGGCAAAATCGATCAGCGGTGATCATCAGCTCAGTTGCAACATTTAGCAGTAAGCGCTGCTTAATATCGGCATGTTTAAACTGCAGTTCATTGCTTAATTGCGTAATAAAGTCACTTAAATTAACGCTTTCTAAATTGAGCTCTACAGCGCTACTACCAGCGCGCTGTAATAGCAGCAAGTTATTGACGATGGTTTTCATACGCTGAGATATAGCCAATATATCGCTGGTATATGTGGCGCTAATACGCTCATCATCAGGGTAGCGCAGTGCCACTTCTGACAAGCTGATCAGCTCAGAAATTGGCGTTTTCAATTCATGGGCGATGTCGCTGGTTAGGCGTTTTTCATTTTGATAGAGCTGTTGATTGGTGGTAATAAATTTATTTAGCTCATTACGAATAGGTTCAATTTCCTCTACCTGAAAGTCACTTTTGATAGTTTGTGAGGCGCCAGTGATATCGAGTAATTTTATTTGTTCATTTAAGTTGTTCAGTGGAAAGAGGCCACGATTAACGATTCGAGTGACTAAATAACGTACTCCAAAAACTGCGATAATGCAGGTCAGAATAAAAACCACATCAATGATCAGCAATACTTTATTTAATGATGAAATAGGGGCTGCGATAGTTAAAACCATGGTCTTAAAATGACCGCTGCCGCGTGCTGCTTCGTCTTCTTGTTGGGCAATGAAGTGGCTGATCATGGCGCGACCCTCTTCACCGTTAGGCAAAGTGTAATCAATAATTTTAAATTCGTTAATGGGGATAGCGAAATTGGGTAAATCAATATTTTGATATAGTTGCAATGAATCTGATTTTTCAAACGTCTGTTTTTCGTGCCATAGCTGATAA
Organism: Pseudoalteromonas sp. SG44-8; assembly: GCF_014164125.1. Lineage (NCBI taxonomy): Bacteria > Pseudomonadati > Pseudomonadota > Gammaproteobacteria > Alteromonadales > Pseudoalteromonadaceae > Pseudoalteromonas > Pseudoalteromonas sp. SG44-8. Next base: position 20,253 of record NZ_JACJEQ010000010.1, read on the forward strand.
AATTCGCTGGCATTAGCCTGCTCATATTCAGACATAAATTCGCCAGCAAAATCAAACTCTAGTTTGCCATTATGATCTTTCACTAAGGTTTTTAAATAATTAGATTTATTAGTTAACGATTGATGAAATTGGTTTTCAACCCAAGAATCAACGCTCAAATCGACAGTTAAAAAAATAGTAACCAGAATAATCGACAGTACGGCACTAATATTATTGACGAGTTTACGCTTGATAGAGTGACGTTTAGTTTTTGGCAACTCAGTTTTGAGAAGCAACATAACCAAATCCACGTTTATTCTTAATTGGTAGTTCGCCGCCTAGTAGTCGTACTTTTTTGCGGATCGCTGAAATATGTGCTTCTAGGGCATTTTTTGACAGCATATCAAATTGGCCGACCACGGCTTCGCTGATCATCTCAAGGCCTAACACCCGTTCTTTGGCACTAAATAAGCACTCAATGATTTTATATTCGTTGCGAGTAAGGTTTATGGGGTGCTGCTGATAATGCAGTGTTTTTAAGCTCAAATCTAACACGCATTCACCTACACAGAGTGTGTTTTGCTGGTTTTGTAATTGGCCTCGCCGAGACAACGCCAGTACTCTGGCATGTAATTCTTCAAACGAAAACGGTTTCGTTAGATAATCATCAGCACCTTTCATTAAGCCGTTTATTTTGTCTTGTGCTTCAGAGCGAGCGGATAGAATTAATACCCGAGCTTGACTCGAGCTGCTACGCAGTGCTTTGAGAATACTCATGCCATCAACACTTGGTAGCATTAAGTCGAGAATGATTAAATCATAGTCGCCACACAGTGCCATACTTAAACCTTGTGAACCATCACCGGTACCGTCCACGGTAAAACCGAGATTATTAAGGCCTACGTCTAGGCTGCGCCTAAGCGGTTCAGAATCTTCGATTACGAGTATTTTCATGATCTTAACTTAATTAAATAACACGGTTTGCCTTGCTGCTTTAGCAAGGCATCAGTGCGTTAATGATACCAACCATTTTGATAGGCTAAGTTACCTAAATTGGCATGTGCCAGTGCTTTTTTCACCAATTGTGGGTCGTTGCTGGTGGGCACTAATTTATCTTGTGTGTATATATAAGTGGTTGCTGGTTTTTGTGGTTGTAAAATTACGACCTTATTACCTTGACCACTATTACCGGTTATGTAGGCAAAGTTTTTATCGTATTGCATCATTGCGCGTTGTTTGTTATCAGCGATTGGCTGCGCAAGATCGCGACCTATCATCGGATGTTCACCACTGGCTCCAATTAAGGATAATAATGTTGTCGGAATATCAAGTTGGCTGGCAAGCTGATGGTCACGCTTGGCATTGATACCCTTGCCAAAAATAACCGCAGGAATACGAAAGTGCTCAATCGGCACTAAACTTGCGCCCGATACGCGCGAATCATGATCGGCAATTACTATAAAGACGGTATCGTCCCAGTAACTTGATTGCTTTGCTTTTTCGATAAAGGTGCCTAATGCATAATCGGCATATTTTGCCGCATTATTGCGAGTTTGTTTTTGCTTATCGTATAAGGTGATTTTATTATCTGGAAACTCATAAGGGCTGTGATTAGAGCTGGAAAATACCAAGCTAAAAAAAGGTTTACCTTGTTGTTGTAACTTAGTCAGTTCAATATCCGCTTGGTTAAAGAGATCTTCATCAGAGGCGCCCCATGAGCCATTAAAATCAATATTGGCAAAGTCATTACTATCTACAATGTGTTGAAAGCCATTACCCAAAAAGAAGCTTTGCATATTATCAAAGTGACTTTCACCACCGTAAATAAATTGGGTGTGGTAATTTTGTTTACTTAAAAAGTCAGCAATGGTAAAAAAATCACGTTGCGATTTATCAAGCTTTACTACTGCGCGAGAAGGCGTCGGGGTAAAGCCAGTGATAACAGCTTCTATACCACGTACTGAGCGTGTGCCTGTGGCGTATAAATTATCAAACCCCCAACCTTGCTGATAGAGCTTATCTATATTAGGAGTTAAAGGTAAACCGCCTAAAGTACCTACATAGCGAGCACCTAAACTTTCTTGTAAAATGATGACTAGATTTTTGGGTTTCCCTTGATACGCCGCTTGATGAAAGGTTTTGGTTGGAGCGCTGGCATCGTTAAAAACAGCTTGTTCATTTTGCATACTCGCGCGCACTAAGGCTAATAATTCCTCTTCTGGTATTGCACCATAAAAGTCTTGGCTTGATTTTTCGTTACCGAGTTGTTTAATTGCAAAGGCTACGCTATACAATGAGTTAAGGCTAAGATCATTAAGTAAATGATCGGTTGAAAATGCCACCATTGCAGGGTTTAACGGTCGATGACCTAGTGAGTTACGTGCACCTAGAACGGTTAAGCACAGTAGGCTAATCACCAATAAGGAGTGTTTTATGATTGGCAACTGACAGTGGCTACGCCATTGGCTGGTAAAAACTTTTGTAGCCAGTTTAACTCCGACGATCAAGAATAGTAAAGTGGCGAATACTTCTATTTTATACCCTGCAAAAATCATTCGAGAGACTTCTTTTGGGTATATTAAGTATTCAATAAATAAGCGGTTTGGACGTAAGTCATATTCATTAATAAAGGTCGGAGTGATTACTTCAAAGAAGATCAACAGAGCAGCCATTAGCAGTAAATAGTATTTAATAATGCCACGGATAAGGTGCTGTTTAGAGATTAATGTGCTGATAATAATCAACAACAATGCCGGCATTAAAATATAGCTTAAGGTAGCCGTATCAACGCGCAAGCCGCCAATAAAAATATTTAGCCAAGCATGAGAGCTAAATACTCGCTCACCTTGCCATACACTTAAGCTAAAACGAGCCAGGGTTAACATAGTTAGCGATAAGCTAAAAAATGTTAGCAATACCCAGTATGGACCGAGTTTATTTTTTAGTTGCGCAACACTAAATCTATCAGTTATGCCCATAAAATAGCCCACCAAATAAGTGTGCTTATTAGCATCGCTATAAATACACTGGCAGAGGCAATATCTTTAGCCAGCCCAGAGAGTTCATGATGTTCTGTACCAATACGATCAACTACTACTTCAATCGCAGTATTGACTAATTCAGCGAACAGTACAAACAGCAAGCTGGCAATTAAAATAAGTTTATCGCTGGTGGGAATATTCGCCAGCCATGCAAACACTCCAAGTAATAAAAATAGCGCGAGTTCTTGCTGAAATGCAGCTTCAAATCGCGTCATCCATTTTAAGCCATTAAAAGTATGGCGTAAGGTAAATAAAAGGCGTAGTAGTCCTTGACGTTTGAGTACCGTTTTCGAATTATTCATTATTGTTCTTCACTTTGTTATTGATTGTTTTACAGTTACTTACTAAATCTAAAGGTAGTTCATAAGTTTTACTTTTGATGCCTATTAGACTTATTAATGTATGAAAAATATTGTCGTGAGAAGCTGCTTGTTGTTGATCAACACTCTTCAAGCAACTTTCTGTAATGCGTTGATTACCTTTGGCAGCCCATATATACATTGGGACATGTGTTTGGCCACTAGGAGCAAAACTATAGGGAAAGCCATGTAAGTAGGCGCCGTTTTCGCCGAGCGACTCACCGTGATCTGAAATATATACAAAGGTTTTATCAATATTGTCAGGTAAGTTATTCAGTTCGGTTAACATTAATGAGTTTACGTAGTCGCTATACGCTATGGTGTTGTCATAAGTATTAACTAACTGCTCAGTGCTACAGTTTTGTATATCACTGCGGTCGCAGGTTGGTGTAAATTGCTTAAATTGATCTGGGTAGCGTTGAAAGTAAGTGGGTCCATGAGAGCCCATCATATGCAATACAATGACCGTATTGGCTTGGCTTAGATTAGCTAGTTTACGTTTAAGTGGTGCTAGTAACGCTTCGTCATAGCAATGCTGTTGTTCACAAAGTGCAGAGTTATCTACCTTGATGGTAATGTTAGTAACGCGATTACAGACATTTTTACAGCCACTGTTATTATCAATCCACAACACATCAGCGCCAGCGCTTTGGGCTATGTCGAGAATGTTTTGCTGGTTATCAGCTTCGTTACGTGAGAACTCAGCTTGGCTTTGTCGTGAGAACATACAAGGAACAGATACTGCTGTTGCGGTTCCACAGGACACTACATTGTTCAGGTACGTTACTTTGAAAGGTCGAGTGAAGCGGTTGGTGTCGCGTGTATAACCTTGGTAAGCAAAATTTTCAGCACGTGCTGTTTCACCGACTACGATAACGGTTACTTGCGTGTGTTGTGATGCACTTAATACTGGCGTTGGGTCTAAAATTTGAAATGGTTCGTCAGAGACCAGCCATTGATCGCGAATATATTTATAGCCACTGCTTAAGTATTGAAATGGAATTAACTCTTTTTTTAATAATTGATTATTACGTCCGGTGGCGGCGTAGTCAGCATAAAAGCTCAACACAATTACGGCGATTAGAGCAAAGCAGCTAAGTACGAGTTTACTGCGACTTACCAGCTCTTTGGTTAGCGGACTAAAACGAATATTGGTTTTAATTAAAACCAATAGCGGCACTAAGGCAAATAAACAAAAGAACATGATAAATTGCAAGTTCAGATAGCTTGCCGCTTCATGACCGTCAGTTTCAAAGGTGTTTTGAATCATCGAATAGTCAAATACTACTCCATAATTTAAAGTGCCGTAAAGAGCGGCACATGAGCTTAACAATAATATGTAATTAATTGGTTTGAGTAGCCAGCGGCTAGATAATAATGAAAAGAAAATAATTAGTAAGCAAAGTAACAGTAACGGTACTGAGAGTAAAAATAACCATGAAAAAGAGGGCAGTGTGGTGATTGCGTTGAATGCACCATGCATAAAAGGAATATTGATTATTAAGCAGTAATAACATGCCAATGCAATAATAAAAGTATTGGCGCTACAGGTAATGTAGAAGCGCTTTTTAAAACCTGAACTGAAAAATTGGCCTACCAACATAAATTGAGAACTCAATAATAATAATTTAATACCTGCATAGTAGAGTCCAAGACTTAAGAAACACTTAAGGATAGCTAGTCATTTCCTGAATTAGATGATTTAAAAGGAATGATTTATTGTGATTTCGTCAAAAATTAATCAAACCAGTAATTGGTTATAACGAGGTATGAAATATCAATAGTTCCATATATGAGGTAAATTAATCTATATAGGCTTTCATATTGAATTTTTATGCCTTTAAAGTCAGGTGGCGAGCGGTTTTTTAGATTGATTTTAAGGTTGACTTAGCTCTCCCATCGCGGTACTAATATAAAAAGACAGCGGGGGAGTTAATATTCCTTCGTAAACTAACAAATTTTGGTATTTATTACATGCTTACAAACGCACTAAACCTAGTCCTAATTAACGTCGTGGTGATTATTATTACCGCGGGGGCTACTTAGTGCTTTAAAAATACGTAAAGCATTATAAAAGCCCCCCGCACTTAACCAGTCGGGGGGCTTTTTAGTTTCAGGGTTTAGCAATAGTTAAGTATAGATATGTCACTGAGGAATGAGGATTATTTAATGACAGGCGCAGAGTTAACAATTGATTTATTAGCCAAACACGGCGTAAAAGAAGTATTTGGTTACCCTGGTGGGGCAATCATGCCAATTTACGATGCGCTGTATGGTGCGCCAATTAAGCATTATCTCACTCGTCATGAGCAAGGTGCAGGTTTTGCGGCGGTTGGTTTTGCTCGTAGCACGGGTAAACTTGGGGTGTGTTTTGCGACCTCAGGCCCTGGGGCTACTAACTTAATCACCGCGCTTGCTGATGCGATGATGGATTCAGTGCCATTACTTGCGATCACAGGCCAAGTACCAACTGCTGCCATAGGCTCTGATGCGTTTCAAGAGATTGATGTATTAGGTATGTCATTATCCTGCACTAAGCACAGTTATATGGTTGAACGTCCTGAAGATTTAGCCGAAATACTGCAAGAAGCCATGCATTTAGCGCAATCAGGTCGTCCAGGCCCTGTGTTAGTAGATATACCAAAAGATATTCAAATGGCGCAAGTGCCTTTTCATCCTTGGCTTGCGGCTGATGATTACTTACCGGTGTTAGATTTAAAGCAAGTGGCTATTGCTAACCAACTATTAAGCGAAGCCAAGCGGCCTGTTGCCTATGTTGGCGGCGGTGTACAGGCGGCTGATGCGCAAGTACAGCTAATGCAATTTTTAGAAAAAACCCAAATGCCTGCGGTTTCAACGCTAAAAGCATTGGGCAGTGTATTACCTGATTACGAATATAACTTAGGTATGTTGGGCATGCATGGCGGCCAAGCTGCAAATTTAGCGGTACAAGAGTGTGATGTCCTCGTATGTATCGGTGCGCGCTTTGATGATCGTGTAACAGGTAATTTAGGCAAGTTTGCGGCTAAAGCAAAAGTGATCCATTTAGATATAGATGCTGCTGAAATTGGTAAGCGTAAACCAGCTAAAGCATCGTTAGTTGCTGATTTAAAAACCTCATTGCCGCAATTAGAGTGCTTTGTAACTGAACAAGCATGGCGTGATCATGCCAAAGAGATGATGATTGAACATGCATGGCGCTATGACTATCCGGGCGAAAAAGTATATGCCCCGTATTTATTAAGCCAACTAAGCCAGCGGATGCCAAGTACAGGCGTTGTGTGTTGTGATGTAGGCCAGCACCAAATGTGGGTGGCACAACATATGAAGTTTAGTCATCCAAGCAACCACTTAAGTAGTGGTGGTGCAGGCACTATGGGCTTTGGTTTACCTGCGGCCATTGGTGCGCAAGTAGCTCGACCAAATGATTTTGTGATCACTGTTTCTGGTGATGGTTCAATCATGATGAACATTCAAGAGTTAGCCACTATTCGTCGTAACAATTTACCGGTAAAAATATTAATTTTGGATAACCAACGTTTAGGTATGGTTCGTCAATGGCAAGAGTTATTTTTTGAAGGGCGTTATTCTGAAACTGATTTATCAGACAACCCTGATTTTGTGCAATTGGCTGCCGTATTTGGTATTGCTGGGCAAACGATCACCCACGCTAACCAAGTTGATGATGCAATTACAGCATTAGTAAATAGTAAAGGTCCTTATATAGTACATGCCTGTATCGACGATAAAGAAAATGTTTGGCCGCTAGTACCGCCAGGTGCCGCGAATGACGAAATGATGACGGAGAGTGGAAAATGAAACACAGTTTAACAGTCGCTTTAAAAAATCAAAGTATCGCCGTTGAGCGCTTTTTGCGTGTAGTTCGTCATCGTGGTTTTGATTTAACCCATTTTCAATTGAATATGGATGATGGTCAGTATTATGTGGCTATGACGGTCGACAGTGATAAGCCAATTCACTTATTAACCACGCAGCTCAATAAGCTGGTGGACGTTAAGCAAGTAACACTAGAAAATTTACAACAGCAAGCAATGTAGTTTGCTGTGAAAACTAAATCAACAGGGCTATTGGGTCTTTCCCTCTAGCAATAAAAATTTAAGAATGAGGATGTCAGTTACATATTAAAAGTAACTGCAAACACTGAGGTAACTATGGCTAAATTAAGAAGTGCAACAACAACTGAAGGTCGAAAGCGCGCAGGTGCTCGTGCATTATGGCGTGCAACAGGAATGACAGATAGCGATTTTGGCAAACCGATTATTGCGGTTGTAAACTCATTCACGCAATTTGTACCGGGTCATGTGCACCTTAACCAACTCAGTGAGCTTATGGCAGAAACCATTACTCAAGCGGGTGGTGTGCCAAAAGAATTTAATACTATCGCCATTGATGATGGTATTGCCATGGGCCACGGCGGTATGTTGTATTCATTACCATCGCGCGACTTAATTGCTGACTCAGTTGAATACATGGTAAATGGTCACTGCGCCGATGCAATGATATGTATTTCTAACTGCGACAAAATCACCCCAGGAATGATGCTGGCGGCACTTCGTTTAGATATTCCAGTAATCTTTGTGTCTGGTGGCCCAATGGAAGCAGGTAAAACTAAGCTTGCCAATATTGATATCAAACTAGATTTAGTTGATGCCATGGTAAAAGGTGCTGATGAATCAGTAAGTGATGCTGACTCAGAGCAAGTAGAGCGCTCAGCATGTCCTACGTGTGGCTCGTGTTCGGGCATGTTTACCGCCAACTCAATGAACTGTTTACTCGAAGCAATTGGCCTCGCACTACCAGGTAACGGCACTACACTTGCGACTCATAAAGATCGTAAACAACTGTATGTTGAAGCCGGTGCACGAATTGTTGATTTATGCCGTGAGTATTACCAAAAAGATAATAAAGATGTACTACCGCGCGCCATTGCTAATAAAACCGCGTTTATGAATGCCATGGTGGTTGATATTGCTATGGGTGGCTCGTCAAATACCGTATTGCATTTACTTGCAGCTGCGCAAGAAGCCGGTGTTGATTTTGATATGTCGCACATTGATGCGTTATCTCGTAAAACACCTTTCTTATGTAAAGTAGCGCCTGCAACCGCGCAATACCATATTGAAGATGTGCATCGTGCTGGTGGCATGATGGCAATAATTCGCGAGCTTGGCAAAGCTGGCTTAGTGGATCTGTCGGTAAATCATGTTGCTGGCATGACTATGGCAGAGCTAGTTAAAAAATGGGATGCCACTGATCCAAACAACGAAGCAGCGCAAAAGTTTTACCGAGCGGGACCTGCGGGCATTCGTACCACCAAAGCAATGAGCCAAGAATGTCGTTGGGATGAAGGCGATAATGACCGTGAACATGGTTGTATCCGTAGCGTTGAACATGCGTTTCGCCAAGATGGCGGCTTAGCCGTACTATCGGGTAATTTAGCTGTTGATGGTTGTATTGTGAAAAGCGCGGGTGTGGTTGATGAAATGCTACACTTTGAAGGCACCGCCGTGGTGTATGAATCACAAGACGATTCAGTTGAAGGCATTTTAAATGACGAAGTAAAAGCCGGTGACGTAGTCGTTATTCGCTACGAAGGACCGAAAGGCGGACCTGGCATGCAGGAAATGCTTTACCCAACCAGTTACTTAAAATCAAAAGGTTTGGCTGAGCAGTGCGCACTTATAACCGATGGTCGCTTCTCGGGCGGTACGTCAGGTTTATCAATTGGCCACGTTTCACCAGAAGCGGCCAGTGGCGGTGCCATTGCTTACGTTGAAAACGGCGATAAAATTATTATCGATATCGCTACCCGCGAAATCACGTTAGCGTTAACAGATGAAGAACTTGAAGCGCGTAAGCAAAAGCAACTTGCTCGTGGTAAACAAGCGTACAAACCACTCGATCGTGAACGTTATGTATCATCTGCGCTAAAAGCGTATGCGCTACTTGCAACCAGTGCTGATAAAGGCGCGGTGCGTGATTTAGCCAAACTGGAGGAGCTTAGTTAATTATGGTTTCTCAAGAGCTCGATTATTTTCGCGCTATTATCCAGGCTAATATGGAACCACTGGCAAAAGTTACTGAGGTTAGCGAAATGGCTGAACTCAGTGCTCGTCTTGGTAATCAAGTATGGCTAAAGCGCGAAGATCAGCAGCCAGTTTATTCGTTTAAACTGCGTGGTGCATACAACAAACTGGCTAAACTGCCAGCCGGTTCAGTGGTGATCACCGCCTCAGCTGGTAATCATGCTCAAGGGGTGGCGCTCAGTGCATCACACTTAGGGCATCAAGCAACGATTGTAATGCCAGTGACGACCCCTGAAATCAAAGTCAATGCGGTACGTGCGCTTGGTGGCGAAGTGGTTTTGCATGGTCATCATTTTGATGCTGCCAAAGCTTATGCACTGGAACTTACTGAGCAGCGCGACGGCATATTTGTTCCTCCATTTGATGATCCTGATGTGATAGTAGGGCAAGGCACGGTTGCACGTGAATTAATGCAGCAGCTTAATCAACTTGATGCGGTATTTATTCCAGTTGGTGGTGGTGGCTTACTTGCTGGTATGGCCGTGTATATAAAGTCATTGCGCCCAGATATCAAAGTAATCGGTGTAGAAGCTGATGAAAGTGCCTGTTTACAAGCTGCACTTGCAGCAGGCAAACCCGTCGAGCTTGAACGGGTTGGCAGTTTTGCCGATGGTGTTGCGGTAAAAATTATTGGTACCGAAACCTTTCGCTTAGCGCAAAAGTTTTGTGATGAAGTAGTCACTGTAACCGGTGATGAAATATGTGCGGCGATGCAAGATATTTTTGTTTCAACCCGTGCGATTGCTGAGCCATCAGGTGCGCTGGCAACGGCTGGGCTGAAAAAATGGTGTCAGCAAACAGGCCAAAAAGGGCTGCATTTAGCAGCTGTGTTATCTGGCGCAAACTTAAACTTTGACCGCTTACGTTATGTGGCTGAGCGTACTGCGCTGGGAGAGAAAAACGAAGCGTTGTTAGCAGTAACCATCAATGAAGAAAAAGGCAGCTTTAAACAGTTTTGCGCCTCATTAGGTGGTCGCGCTATTACTGAATTTAACTACCGTTACGCAGGCCCTGGTGAAGCGCAAATATTTGTTGGTGTTGCACTGCGCCAAGGTCAGCAAGAGTTAGATGAGCTCACAGCTGATTTAACCACCAATGGCTATCAATTTTGTGATTTATCAGATAACGAACTGGCTAAATTACATGTTCGTTATATGGTTGGTGGTAAAGCACCTGAGCAGATGCATGAGCGGTTATTACGCTTTGAATTTCCTGAATATCCAGGCGCACTGGCGCGCTTTTTAGATACTTTAGGCAGCAATTGGAATATTACTTTGTTTCATTATCGGAATCATGGTGGTTCGATGGGCAATGTATTAGCAGGGTTTGCGATTGAGCCTAGTCAGTATGAGGTATTCAACGAGCATTTAAATCGCTTAGGTTACAGTGTGCAAGATGAAACACTGAATCCGTGTTTTACCCAATTTTTAACTACTCAACGTCCCATCGATAGGGTGAAAGCGGTTAATAATTAAAGATATATACCCAAACCACTTCAAGATACGAATTATGTATCTTGAAGTGGTTTTAGTATAAGCAAGCACCTCAATTGAGGTGTTTTTTTGTCTCTTTGCAAACTTAAAGTCTTGGGTTAATCGAATATCTTATCTATAGTTATAGCAATATTAGCTAACTTATTAGATCACGATTTGTCATTTAAAGGACTGAAACTTAAGCTTTATGCCACTTTGCTTATACTCAGCGGGCAAAGTTTTGCGGCAGCGGATGTGACTTTACAACTAAAGTGGACGCATCAATTTCAATTTTCTGGTTACTATATGGCTCAGCAACAAGGCTTTTACAAAGCGGCAGGGCTAAACGTCACTATTTTACCGGCAGATCCTGATAACCCAGATACCTTCACTAAAGTGTTGGCGGGCCAAGCTCACTTCGGGGTCGGGCACTCAGGTATTTTACAGCAACGGATCGCTGGTAAACCCTTGGTGGCAATGGCTGCTATTTTACAATTTTCTCCTTATTGTTGGATGGTAAAAAAAAGCTCCGATATTTTTCATCCTCGGGATTTTGTCAATAAGCGTCTTAGCAGTATCAGCCGCAAAGAAAATGCCGAATTATTGGTAATGCTCGAACGCAGTGGTATCCAAACGAATAATTTACCTTCTTATGAAAGTGGTAACAGCAGTGCGGATTGGTTAGCTGGGAGTATTGATGCGATGCAAGTGTACGTGACTAATGAGCCGTATATTATGCGTGAGCAAGGCATTGACTATAGACTTATTTGCCCGCAGAAGTATGGAATTAATGTGTATAGCGATATTCTTTACACCACAGAGAATATGCTCGAACAACATCCGCAAACAGTTGAAGCATTTTATCAGGCCAGCTTAAAGGGCTGGCGCTATGCAATGATGCATATGGATGAAGCAATTGCATTAACTCAACACCAATACGCACCCAATAAAAGCTTTTCTCAGCTTGCCTATGAAGCTGAAGTATTGAGTGATTATATTTTACCACCGGGCACTAATTTAGGATCTATGTCGATAGCGAAATGGCGGTTGATTGCTGACCTATACGGGATTGAGCAAGACGAATTTAATCAGGCGCAAGATGGCTTTATTTACCAGTATGTTGAACCTGAAAAAATTAAAATGTCGTGGATGCTTATTGCGGCAATTATAATTAGTTTGTTATCTATACCACTTTATTTACGCTTGATGTTCAGAAAAAGCGTATAATGCATAAATGAAATGACCATCGCTAAAATCACATGATCCTTGCTGAGCAGTTTACAGCCCTAGATAACTTATTACATAGTACTCGCCATTATTGGCAATGCACTGCATTCGATTTTGATCAGCTGCCATGGCCTGAATTAGAACAACCATTAACGCTGTTGAGCGATCAACAAGTTGCCGATCTCGATAGCAATCAAGATGCCTTGTATCAATTTTTTAGCCCGTATATTCCCGTAGTCAATAACTTAGCTACATTGTGTTACTTACCTCAAGCCTCCACTACGCGTAGCGAATATCCGTTTTGGATCAGCAATGGTATTAAAGGGCGCAAGTTTGCGCAGCTGCAAGATTTTGTTTGTGCGCTTGGCCAAGAATCACAATTACCTGTATTAGAATGGTGTGCGGGTAAAGGCCATTTAGGACGTATGCTGGCATTTAACCGTGCGCCGAGTGTGCACAGCATCGAATTGCAACAACATTTATGTGAGCAAGGCCAGCAAAGTGCTCAGCTACAAGGGTTAGCCATGCACTTTAGTCAAGCCGATGTGCTCAAAGATGATGTAACTGGGTATTTTCAACAAGCACAACATGCAGTGGCGCTGCATGCCTGCGGGGCATTACATCAGACGTTTATGAGTAACGCGGCTAGCGCGCAAACGCAAAAAATCAGTTTATCCCCGTGTTGCTATCACTTATTTACCCCGAATGATTATCAAGCTATGAGCGATGCCGGTAAGCGTAGCCAACTGCAGTTAACGCATCGTGATTTAAAATTAGCACTACAAGAAACGGTGACAGCGCCTTCTCGGGTAGATAAAGTTCGTAAAACTGAAGTGCAATGGCGATTGGGTTTTGATGCTTTGCGCAAAAGCCTCACTGGCGAACAAAACTACGTGAGTGTCCCCTCAGTTAATAAAGCTATTTTTTCAGATTCATTTAAAGCTTTTTGTGCATGGGCAGCAGATAAAAAGGCACTAGATATACCGCAAGGCATTGATTATGAATGCTTTTTAATAAAAGGCAAAATGCGCAAAAAAGTCACTGAACGCATCGAACTGGTCCGTCATGTGTTTAGAAGAGCAATTGAGGTTTGGCTTGTGCTCGATCGTGCTTTATATTTGCAACAACAAGGTTACCAAGTCAGTGTGCAGACGTTTTGCGAAAAACAATTAACGCCACGTAATATCCTGATCCAAGCTACCGCCAAAGACAGAAAAGAGATGAAATGAGAAAGTTAAAAAACTTATTTGAAAATAATAAACGCTGGGCTGAACGAACGTGTAAAGATGATCCGGAATTTTTTAAAATCCTATCCATGCAACAAAACCCCGAGTATCTGTGGATTGGTTGTTCTGACTCTCGTGTACCTGCTAATGAAATTGTAGATCTAATGCCAGGTGAACTATTTGTTCATCGTAATGTAGCGAATGTAGTGGTGCATACCGATCATAATTGTTTGTCAGTGATGCAGTACGCTGTCGAAGTGTTGAAAGTAAAGCATATTATGGTTGTTGGCCACTATGGTTGTGGTGGGGTTCAGGCTGTACTTAACGATGCTAAATTTGGTTTAATTGATAACTGGCTTCGTCACGTCGGTGATGTAAAAGAGAAATACACCTCAAAGATTAATGCACTCGCTGAGAAAGACCGCCTCAATAGCCTGATTGAATTGAACGTGATAGAGCAAGTACGCAATGTATGCCGTACTAATATAGTCCAAGAAGCATGGCAACGTGGTCAGGAGTTGACTATTCATGGATGGGTTTATGGTCTTGCAAATGGTCACTTACACGACTTAGAGTCAGTAGTAACTTGTGCCGATGAAGTTGATGTTAACTATAAAAGTTCAGGGCTTAAAGTATTTGAACGTTACGTAGTAGAATAAGTACGTAACCTAAGCACTGCGCCCTATCTGGGCGGCGGCTACCTTCAATAATTGTAATCTTAGTTTTAAAGGCTAAGTCGATGTGCTTTTTTCATTTGGCTTTTTTATATGGTGAAAACACCCTCTATACTTTCGGTGTTTTTCGCTTGCGATATTGCAGTGGTGTTTCAAAAGTAGAATTATGAAAGGCATGACAAAAGTGAGCATGATCATAATAGCCACATTGTAAGGCTATATCTGTTATCGGTGTTTGGCTGTCAGCAAGTAGCGTGCGTGCGGCTTTTAGTCGGTAAAATTGCTGTAATTGAGTTGGACTAACCCCGGCTTCTTTTTTTAAGCGACGCTCAAGAGTACGTCGTGTCAGGCCAAGTTGTTTGCCTATACAGCTAGTGGAATTATTGAGTTGAATAAGCTGCTTGATCACTTTAATGGTATTGCTTTTTACGAGTTGATTGTTGATTGCTTGGCTGAGTAACCACTGCTCGAGTAAATACAGTTGGCTGGTTAGTGGACTGCTTTGCATTTGTTCAACACATGCTATTAAACTGTGATACCAGCTTGGGGTAAAATCTTCACCGAGTAGATAATTTTCTTCAGCTAACTCGTGTAGCGTTATACCTAATAAGTGATAAGCACCAGTAGGCGCAAAACGAATACTGACTAAATAATCCTGATTGCTGAAAGTTGTTGCCTGCGTTTGACGATTAAATGCGAAGGTAATAACGGGTGTCGCATTGCTAAAATCAATTGTTAGGCTTGCGCCTGCATCAGGGTAGAGCTTTTCTGTAAAGAACTGTGTTGTTTGTGTGGTTGTTGAACCTATTTTCCAATAACACTGCACCCAATCAGTTAAGCGTTGATCGGGTGCGAATTTTTGAAAGCTCAAATGGGGCAATGGATCATTTACTAATAAAATGGCCATGGTGTTAACCTGACTTATATCGTCGCAATGGCAATTTCTTCTTCGCGTAAAGTCAGTACTTCATAGCCGTCAGCGGTGACGACAATAGTGTGCTCCCACTGCGCAGAAAGCTTTTTATCACGAGTAACCACAGTCCAGCCATCCGGTTTAGTTTTTACTTTTGCCGCCCCTTGGTTGATCATCGGCTCAATGGTAAAGGTCATGCCTTCTTTAAGTTCAACGCCGGTATTGCGTTTACCATAATGTAAAACTTGCGGCTCTTCGTGCATTTGCTCACCAATACCATGTCCGCAGTATTCACGTACAACGCTATAGCCATTAGTATGGGCAAAATTAGCGATAGCGTTGCCAATATCGCCTAACCTCACTCCCGGTTTTACGAGCTTGATGCCTTGCCACATTGCTTGATAAGTTTTTTCGACTAAGCGCTTGGTCAACGGTGACACCTCACCAAGCATATACATTTTACTTGAATCGGCAATAAAGCCATTTTTCTCAAGGGTAATATCTAAATTGACGATATCGCCTGATTTTAATGCGCGTTTAGAGTCTGGAAAACCATGGCAGACTACTTCATTTACTGAGCTGTTTAACACATAAGGATAATCGTATTGGCCTTTGCTGGCAGGACGTGCAGCAAGTTCATCAACAATATAGCGCTCTACTAAATCATTGATCTCCATTGTGGTGATGCCGATTTTGACCTGTTGATCTAAATAGGCAAACACCTTTGCCAGTAGGCGACCAGACTCACGCATTAGCTCTATTTGTGCGGGAGTTTTAATAATTATTTCACTCATGCAAAGATTCTCCAGCTGTTACATCGGCTTGTGCAAGTTGCTGTTTGATTATTTCGGAGTAGGTCATGGTTGGATTAAGCTCAGCTAGCATGCCTATCTTTATCCAGTATTCAGATTGAGAGTTTATAGATCGTACCATAGTGGTACTGGCTTTGCGGATCTCTTCGTGCAGTTGATCGCTGATTTTTACGATACCCATAACAGTGCCTATATATAAAACGTATACGTATCGTATATAGGTGTTCGCGTGTATGCAAGGCGTAAAACAAATCAGGCAGCCGAAGCTGCCTGAAGTAATAAATAAAACGGTATTATTCGGGTTGCTCGCTTTGCTTATTACTACTGAGTTGTTGCTCAAGTAGTGCAACTTTCGCTTCTAATGCAACGAGCTTCTCGCGGGTGCGAATTAGTACTTGGCTTTGTACATCAAATTCTTCACGGCTGACAAAGTCCATCTCAGCAAGCTTATTTTGAATAGCTTGTTTGGTTTTCGCTTCAAACGTATCGGCAAGGTTTTTAACGCCTTGCGGCATGTTACTGGAAATCTGTTTGGCAATTTCTTCAAGTTTTGCTGGGTTGATCATGTCTGTCCCTTACTGTCGCGTAAATGATAATGGCTAATGTTACCTTATTGGCTAGGCGTATTGTAGTGATTACGTTAAAATTGCCCGTCTTTAATGCAATCTCTTTGGTCGATATGAAACTCAATCCTAAACAAGATGAAGCGGTAAAATATATTAGTGGTCCATGCCTAGTGCTGGCGGGGGCGGGATCAGGAAAAACTCGTGTAATTACTAATAAAATCGCTTACTTAGTACAAAAATGTGAGTATCAAGCACGTAATATTGCCGCGGTGACCTTTACTAATAAAGCGGCGAAAGAGATGCGCGAGCGAGTTTTTCAAACGTTAGGTAAAAAAGAGTCAAAAGGCTTGTGGGTATCTACCTTTCATACCTTAGGCCTTGAAATCATTAAAAAAGAACTAACAACGCTGGGTTTTAAACCTGGCTTTTCATTATTTGATGATCAAGATACTGGGCAATTAATTGCTGACTTAACTGAAGAAGAGCTAAAAAAAGACAAAGATTTACTCAATCTATTAAAAATGCAAATAGGCAGCTGGAAGAACGAGCTTATTTTACCAGAGCAAGCGATTCGCGAAGCGCGAGAGCCACAAAAAGCGCTATTTGCGCAATTGTATGCGCGTTATCAAACCCAGTTACGCGCCTATAATGCTTTGGATTTTGATGACTTGATCATGATCCCCACCTTATTACTGATCAATAATGCAACCTCGCGTGAGCGTTGGCAACAACGTTTCCGTTACCTGCTGGTGGATGAATATCAAGATACCAATACCAGTCAATATCAATTAGTTAAGTTGCTTGTGGGTGAGCGTGCGCGTTTTACCGTGGTAGGTGATGACGACCAATCAATCTATTCATGGCGCGGTGCTCGACCACAAAACTTAGTGTTATTAAGCAAAGACTTTCCAGGTTTACGGCTCATTAAGCTTGAGCAAAACTATCGCAGTGTGAAGCGTATTTTAAAAGCTGCTAATATCTTGATTGCCAATAACCCTCATGAATTTGATAAAAAACTGTTTAGTGAGTTAGAAAATGGCGAGCCGATCAAAGTGATTGGCTGTCGTGATGAAGAGCATGAATCAGAGCGGGTCGTCGCTGAGATCATCTCGCATAAATTTATGAAACGCACCAGTTATAAAGATTATGCTATTTTATACCGTGGTAATCACCAAGCGCGTGGCTTTGAAAAGTCGTTAATGAGTAACCGAATACCTTACAAGATCAGTGGCGGAATGTCGTTTTTTTCACGCTCTGAGATCAAAGATATAATGGCGTACTTGCGCTTATTGGTGAATCAAGATGACGACAATGCGTTTCTACGTATTGTGAATACTCCGCGCCGTGAAATAGGCACAGTTACGCTGGAAAAGTTGGGTACCCTAGCCAATGAAAAACATGCCAGTTTATTTGCCACCTGTTTTGATAATGACTTAGGTTATCGCTTAAAAGGTCGCGGTTTAAACTCGTTAGCGGGATTTGCACGTTGGGTGGTTGAGCTGTCAGATAATGCGGTACGTGGTGATACCCTTGAAGCGGTAAAAGATTTAGTCAGACAAATAAATTACGAAGCTTATTTATACGAGTCATCACCGAGTGCGAAAGCTGCAGAAATGCGCATGAAGAATGTTTCTGAGTTGTACCGTTGGATCACCGATATGCTCACAGGTGATGCGGATAATCCGCCGTTGACGCTTGCTGAAGTGGTGAGTAAGTTAACGTTGCGTGACATGTTAGAACGTAACGAAGAAGAAGATGAAGCCGATGCAGTGCAATTACTAACGCTGCATGCCTCTAAGGGCTTAGAGTATCCTTACGTATTTATGGTAGGCATGGAAGAGGGGTTATTACCGCATCAAGTAAGTATTGATGAAGAAAACGTTGATGAGGAACGTCGCTTAGCTTATGTGGGGATCACTCGTGCTCAGCAAGAGCTGACCATGACCTATGCGAAAATTCGTCGTCAATTTGGCGAAACATCACAAACAGAGTTGAGCCGCTTTATACAAGAGCTACCGCAAGATGATTTAGCATTTGAAAATAAAAAAGCGCCAAATACGCAAGCCGAACGAATGGAAAAGGGCCAAGCCAGAGTTGCTAATTTACGTGCTATGCTGAAAAAGCCTGAGTAGTTCATCTGAGCTGCGGATAATAAACTGGTTATCCGCGACGCATATCGTTAATTTAAAATTTGCTCGTTCGAAGAGTTAGCTGGGAGTGTTGCTGTAGAACTAATTGCATGCTGCCTACCAATAAATAGTGATAAACCATGGGTGTCTAGTAAGGCTCTATAATTTAATATTGAAGGGCCTTTCGCGATTACCTTTATTTGTTTTATCTTAGTTATTGCTAGTACACCTTGTAGTTGTAAATCAAAGCTTTGTTGTTGTAACACTCGTTTACTAAAGGTAGAGCTAAGTAATAAATAATCGAAATTAATATCGCATAGTAAATTAAGTTCGCAGCGATCTTTAGCAAAATCATTTAAGCCAATCGAATAGCCTTGTTTACTCAATACTTTTAAATTACTAATTTGTACCGCTGAGGCGTAACGGATCTCTTGTTCATTAAACAATAAACAAATTTGTTTCGTTATGTTGTGGTTTTGCATTGTTTGGCATAACGCCTGGAATTCAATTTTTTCCAGTAATAAGCCCGAGCAAGGGAATAACACCATCTGCAGTTGTGCCGTTTGGATTTGTTGACACGCTTTAGTTAATAACTGTAATTCCACTTCCAGCTGTTGTGCTTTATCAGCGGCAAACTTCTTTAATATTTCAAAACTAGTGCTACCAAGTACTGGGTGTTCACCAAATGCTTCAAGTAGCGACTCTGACTGATGCTGTTCATCAAGTGTAATAATTTCAGAGCAGCGAAAATGCATTGGTAAAGAGTCTAAGTGATGACTGGTTTCTAACTCATACGGGCTGGTGCCGGCACTAAGCAGTGGATGGTAAAACTCGAACCGGCTGCGACCGGCATTTTTTGCATAATACATGGCAGCATCAGCATCACGAATAATTTCATCCGTATGCTTGTAGTTTGTTTTCGAATAGGTAATACCGACACTGGCACCACTTTGTACACATATACCTTTCATGCAAAATGGTTTTTTCATTAGTTCAATTAATCGCTTAGCAACATCTTCGGCTTGTTGACGATCAGTTAAATGAGTTAATAAAATAACAAACTCATCGCCGCCTAAACGCGCAAGTAAATCGTGCTCCCTAATACATTGTGAGAAAGACTCACTGACGCTAATTAAAAACTGATCACCAGCTTGGTGACCAAGTTGATCGTTAATATCCTTAAACTTGTCTAAATCAATAAACAGCACAGCAAACTGTTGTTCAGGGTAACGTTGATAATGCTGTAGAGTTTTTTCTAATTGGGTTAAAAATAAACTGCGATTAGGCAAGCCAGTAAGTGGATCGTGGTGGGCATCATGATACAGCTGTTGCTCTATTTTTTTACGCTCTTCAATTTGCATTTGTAAATGCATATTGGTTTGGCGGATCTCTTTGGTTTTTTCAGCAACCCGAAACTCTAATTGTTGATGACTTTGTTTTAAGGCTTGAGCAGCCAAATGTGCTTGTAATACAGTCGCTATCTGATGTGATACAAAGGTAATTAATTCAAAGTCGTCTTGATTGAAAATATGCTTATGGTTGTAGGCTTGGCAAGTTATTAAGCCAATTACACCTTGCGCAGTTTTTAATGGTGCACCTAACCAGCTGGTTGCTGAGTTTGAGTCAGAGACTTGTCCAAGTCGCTCGACTTCGCCTGACTTGAGTAGTTTTTGTGCTCTAGTACAATCAATAAGCTGAGTTTGTTCGGTACGTAATACTAATTCGCTATAACCTTTGGCGAAAGGACGCGGTTGGGTGTTATCTCTATATTCATCCACACAGTACGGAAAGTTTAACCAACCTGTTTCGCGATCATATAATGCAATGTATAAGTTTTCAGCGTAAGTTATTGATTTTATTATTTCATGTACTTGTTGATATACTTCATTGATATGCTTTGTTTGCGTCGCTAACTCTGAAATTTTAAACAAAATATGCTGGCGTTCGAGGGTTTTTTTATGTTGTTCTACTTCGAGGTTAAGCGCTTCATTGCTCTGTGTTAATGCACGAGTTCTTATTTTTACTTCAGACTCTAATAGTTCGCGTTTTTTTACTCGTTCGATAGCTGTTGATAAATAGAGCGACATTACTTCTAATAGCTCGATTTGTTGTTCAGAGTAGCTTTGTTGTTTATCGTAACTTTGTGCGACTAGCACTCCAATAATACTTTGCTCTCGGTATACCGGGACGCCTACCCAATGTTCTGCTGGTGTGCCAAGTAACTTAAATAACCCCTTGTTGGCAGCAGCCTGCATTTCATCACCTTGGAAGTAGGTGGTTTTACCTTGCTTAAACACATACCCAGTGACACCTTGGATAAAATTATTATCTTGATTAAGTGGCACAGATATACCATCTTTTTCATCAGCAAAGTAAGATAGTTCAAGGGTGTTACTAAATTGATTTAACAGCACCACGTAAAAACTTTTACTTGGCATATAATCTTGCAAAATATCATGAATCGCAGGGTAAAGTAGCGTTAATTCGGCAACAGAACTAGCTTGCTCTGATAATTGGATCAGGGCATTTTGTAAGTGGTGGGATTGCTTATACTTTTGGACTAGAGCTTTTAAACGATTATTTTTATGCTCCAGCTTATGTAGTAAAGCTGTTATATCTTCCAGTGACATTAAACCGATTTTTATTATTGTATATTTATTGGTCTTATATTTTCACTTTTTTGCTGAATCGTCAAGCGGACAATAGTATTAGAAAATGATAATAATAAATAGTGATAAAGGTAGGTTAATATTTATTTGTATAATAAAAAAGGCTGAAAAAATCAGCCCTTTATAAAAAAAAGTACAGAATTAAGTATTATTTTTTGCTCATGAAATCAATAGCTGCGCTTATTTCATCATCTGAGCAGTCCATGCATGTACCGCGTGGTGGCATTGCGTTAAAGCCATTAATTGCATGGTTTAATAGAGTGTCTGCGCCTTTAGCTAAGCGTGGAGCCCAGTCATCTGCTGATTTTGGTGCACCAAGTGCGCCAGTACCATGACATGCAAAGCACGCCGCTTGGTAAACTTGTTCACCGGTACGAGGACCTGTTGGCACTTCAGCAACTGCTGCTTTATCGCCTTCAAAGTAAACGGCACCTATAGGCGCGATACGTTTTTTGATCGCATCTTCAGTCATAGAGTTATCATATGGCTGTGCGTATGCGGTGGTTGCTAGCAATAATAATGCTGCTGATAGTTTTTTCATTTTGCCTTGCTCACTTCGATTTGAACGTGATCAATCACGATAGATGACGGAATTTAGAACGATTATAACGCTAAGCCGCAATTTATAAAACGCTACGATGTATTTTTCTTATGAAAAAACACTATTTTTTGCGTCAGCGCAACAAAACACCTACTTTAGAATAACTGATTTGCGGTTTTTGTAGCACCTAATTAGCTCATTTTCAAAAGCGCAGCGACTAGTTTTTCAATACCTGCATCAGCATCTAAAATTGACTGCGCTAACATATAAGCTGGAGTGCTTACGAGTTTATGTTGCTCATCAATTACGATATCATCTACGGCACAATCAATGTGTTGAGCGCCTAAACTTTGTAGTGCGTTAGCAGTATCAACATCATTACCAATAGTGGTTTTTACGCCAGCACTGTAGATCAATGGGATCATTGCTGGAGCAATGCACATATAGCCTGCTGGTTTTTTGGCATTCGCAAATGCTTTAGCAGCACGGAGCATTTCAGGGTTTAATTGTGCTTGCGCACCATTGATCGCAAAATCACACAGGTTTTTAGCTGCGCCAAATCCACCAGGCACAATCAAAGCATCAAAGTCATTAGCATCTAACAGTGTTAACGCTTTGATATCGCCACGGGCAATGCGTGCCGCTTCGACTAATACGTTCCGGTTAGGGGTCATTTGTTCCCCATTCAGGTGATTGATCGTGTGCAATTGCTCAATATCAGGGGCAAAACACTGGTAGCTTGCTCCGGCTTTGGCAATATGTAATAACGTTAATACGGCTTCGTTGATTTCTGCACCGTCATAAACTCCACAACCTGCTAAAATTACAGCTATTTTTTTCATATACTATGCCCTTATTTATTATTCATAAAGTCAGTTTAGCATGACTTTTGCTGACTGTTATGGCCTTATTAAGATCATTTTGTGATCATCAATAATGATGAGTTAAAGATTATTTTTATTCGATCAATCCACTCGAGGCAGAGCAAAAACGCGCTATATGCTTTTTTTAAAGTTGGCTAATAGGAAAAAATTATAAAGGATCGCTATGATCTTTGATCCATTGTGGTAGAATGCTCGTCCGGTTATTTATAAGGAATGAATTAACCGTTTTTTAGTTGTAAAAAGCCACAATCAAGCAAAGCAATAAAATGTTTTTCCACATTGTGATAAAAATAATAAAAAAAGAACCTCGTATTATCTTTTTAAAACAAAACATACACTTAACTTGTTTCTAAGTAGTTTTAAATTACTTTGGAGGTATAGCTTGTGGGTGTTATCTACATAGTTATCCACAACTTACTCTTATTTAACGGTTTAAACAAAGCTTAATTCACAGTCGTTTTATGCGTGCCCTTATGGCATGCTTACAGATATTTCGTTTTCTCTCATTTAGGATCCAATTACATCATGGCTCAGATCCCTGAAAATCCACTTATTTTAGTCGATGGCTCTTCCTACTTATTCCGTGCATATCATTCACCACCGCATTTAACTAACTCAAAAGGTGAAGCAACAGGCGCTATTTACGGCGTTGTTAACATGATGAAAAGCCTGATCAAACAGTATGATCCAAGCCATATGGTGGTGGTTTTTGATGCTAAAGGTAAAACTTTCCGTAATGATATGTACAGTGAGTACAAAGCCAACCGCCCGCCAATGCCCGATGATTTGCGCACGCAAATAGCGCCACTGCACGATATTATTAGGGCGATGGGTTTTCCGCTTATTAGTATTGAGGGTGTTGAAGCTGATGACGTAATTGGTACATTCGCCCGTATTGCTTCAGAGCAGCAGCGCCATGTATTGATCTCAACCGGTGATAAAGACATGGCTCAGTTAGTGAATGAGCATGTCACTTTGATCAATACCATGACCGACAGTATTTCTGATCCAGACACTGTGGTTGAAAAATTTGGCGTTGGTCCTGAACTGATCATCGATTACTTAGCTTTGATGGGCGATAAAGTAGATAATATCCCAGGTGTCGATGGATGCGGCCCTAAAACGGCGGTTAAGTGGTTACAAAAATACGGATCATTACAAGGTGTGCTTGATCATGCCGGTGAGATCAAAGGTAAGATCGGCGAAAAGCTTGCCGCCGCAGTCGATCATTTACCGCTAAGTTATGAACTGGCTACCATTAAATGCGATGTTGAAGTTGAATCAGACTTAGATACCTTTAAATTGCAAGAGCCAAATCGCGATGAACTGATTGCCTTGTATGGCGAGTGTGAGTTCCGTCGCTGGTTAGCTGAGTTATTAGATAATCCAAAAGATGCAGACACTCACTTGGCTGTCCCTAGTGAAGCGAATGAATTACCGCAAGTGGCTGATGCTCATTATGAAACAATCCTGACAACAGAGCAATTAGATACTTTAGTCGAGCAATTAAATGCCGCTGAACTATTTGCCTTTGATACTGAAACAACCAGCCTTGATTACATGCAAGCTAAACTTGTCGGGATGAGCTTTGCTGTTAAAGCTGGCGAAGCCGTGTATTTACCGGTTGCCCATGATTATCCTGGCGCGCCTGAACAGTTAAGCTTAGAGACGGTGATGGCGAAGATCGGGCCAATTTTAGCTGATGAAAACAAAGCTAAAGTTGGTCAAAATTTAAAATATGATAAGAGTGTATTGGCTAATGCCGGTTTTGAGCTAAAGGGTATTAAATTCGATACTATGCTTGAATCTTACGTATTTAATAGTGTTGGTACTCGCCATGATATGGACTCGTTGGCGCTAAAATATTTAGGCCATAAAAATATCAGTTTTGAAGACATTGCTGGTAAAGGTAAAAAGCAGCTGACATTTAATCAAATCGAACTTGATAAAGCGGCACCTTATGCCGCAGAAGATGCGGATATTACGCTTCGTTTACACCAAGTATTATGGCCGAAACTTGCAGCCGATGAAAAGCTTAAATCGGTATTTGAAGATATAGAGATGCCGCTTGTCAGCGTTATTTCAGATATTGAGCGTACCGGTGTTGCGATTGATAGCAAAATGCTTGCCGCGCACAGCCAGCGTTTGGGTGAGCGTTTAATTGAGCTGGAAAAAGAAGCGCATGAGATTGCTGGTGAACCATTTAACTTAAGCTCACCAAAGCAATTGCAAGTATTGTTGTTTGAAAAGCTTGAACTGCCAGTTATTAAAAAAACGCCAAAAGGCGCACCTTCTACAGCTGAAGAAGTACTACAAGAGTTGGCTCACGATTACCCGCTGCCTAAAGTTATTATTGAGCACCGGGGTTTATCTAAGCTTAAATCAACCTACACTGATAAATTACCACTGATAGTTAATGAGCAAACGAAGCGTGTGCATACTTCTTATCATCAAGCGGTAACGGCAACTGGCCGATTAAGTTCAAGCGATCCTAATCTGCAAAATATTCCTATTCGTTCAGAAGAAGGACGCCGTATTCGTGAGGCTTTTATTGCTGCAGATGGCTATAAAATAGTTGCTGCCGATTACAGCCAAATCGAACTACGTATCATGGCGCACTTATCGCAAGATAAAGGCTTGTTAAATGCGTTTGCCAATGGTCTTGATGTACACAGTGCAACTGCTGCGGAAGTGTTTGGTGTTGAGTTAGAAGATGTAACCACGGATATGCGCCGTAAAGCTAAAGCGGTTAACTTTGGTTTAATTTATGGGATGTCAGCATTTGGTTTAGCACGTCAACTTGATGTACCGCGCCATGAAGCGCAACATTACATTGATAAGTATTTTGAACGTTTCCCTGGTGTGCTTGAGTACATGGAATCAACCCGTGAGAAAGCTGCCGAAAATGGCTATGTTGAAACTATTTTTGGTCGTCGCTTACATTTACCAGAGATCAACGCCCGTAATGGCGCGCGCCGTAAAGGAGCCGAACGTGCTGCGATTAATGCACCAATGCAAGGCACCGCTGCTGATATCATCAAAAAAGCCATGCTAACAGTCAACAAATGGGTGTATGAACAAGCACCGAATACGGTTAAATTACTGATGCAAGTACACGATGAATTGGTATTTGAAATCAAAACTGAGTGTGTTGAGCAATACACCGCAGAAATTTGCCAGTTAATGTCTGATGCTGCGAAATTAGATGTGCCATTAGTGGTTGAAGCTGATAGCGGAGATAATTGGCAACAAGCCCATTAATCACTGAGCTTTTTAAATCATATAAGCGCGGCTGCATTGAGTGAAGCCGCGCTTTTTTATGTCTGTGAATAGGGTAGTCAGTTTTTTAAAAGGTGGCCATTCGGCTACTTTCTTAACGCTATAGTAGGTCACTCATTTAATGCAATGGATATAACACTAAAAACCGTCGCTTTTGATTTGTGGTTAAATGCTCATCAAGTAGCTGGGTAATTTTTTGCTCTGCTTGTTGTGGCTCATAGTGTTGTTTTAACTGTTTAATTTGTTGTTTGAGTTGCTCACTCAATGTTTGCCATTGCTGGCGCTGCTGCTCTAGAGCGATTAACCTTGTTGCCGCAGCATCGCCAAATTCCGCTGCCAGTTGATTGTAGTCTTGTTGTTGCAGGGCATCTTTTAGCTCAGTGTTTAAAGCTTTTAGATCGTTACTAGGTTTAAGTGCCTGGGTAATACGCTCAGGTTGTTCGCCCTCTAAATTAGATAACAATTGTTGCTTTAATTCATCACTAATATGGTTGTTCTGATTAATTTCAAGCTTGGCAATTGTATAGTGCTGCCACTCATTATCATCGTTAAATAAAAGAGTGATTTCAGCTGCATTGAAGTAGCGTTGTTGAAAAGCGATCATTGCAATTAATTGTTCGCTTAGCGGCAAATGAGCGAGTTGTTGCTGCAGCTCTGCCAGCGCTATTTTAAAGCTGAGGTAGCGATTAAATAGCTCACTATTGATTTCGCATGCAGCTAACTTTTCGCACTGTTCTAGAGCCTGCGAAGCACTAAACTCACCGGACTCTTGGCTAGCTAAAATAACGTGTTCAAAAATGCTATCGATTGCCATCGGTTGATCGACATGTGGTGGCGTTGCACTTGTAAGCTTATCGTCGCTGAGTAAAAAAATCATAGCGGTGCTAGTGATAGATATCACTAACACTAAAATGAGCAACTGCTTCATTGTTTATAAGCCTAATTTTTTCAAGCGATTAGCATGTTGACGGTAGACTGTCAGTGGATCGGTTGTAAATAAATGATGAAAGCCAATCAGTTGATTCACTTCATCAAGGTGATTCATGCGGTAATTATCTTTTAATACATAACCTAAATGGCTACTACAACGAGAGACTAAGCCATCGTCATCGCCTGGGATCAGTATTGCAGTGATCGCCAGTGCTGCATCTGATGGGTCAAATATATTTGTTAAAGTTCGAGTACCACTCCAAGAAAAGTAATATACGCCATTACTGGCATACATAGGTCCTTGCTGGCATTGCTCAGCAGGTAGGCCTTCTGGATATTTTTGATTAAAGGCCAGGGCACCCTCAGTGGTTAAGCTCTCCAGTGCACCAAGCGCATCTTGTGGTAACTGACTATTGCCAGAGAGTAATGCGATTAACCCGCCAAATGCATCAAAGGCTGTTTTAGCTATACCTTCTAGCTTAGATCCAGGAGTCAGTCCTTGGCGCACCACATCAGCAACAGGGCTACCAAAATTAACACCGCCAACACTGGTCGCTGAGGCAACTAAGTCGGGGCGTAGTGAGGCAACATAGCGAATACTTTGCGCACCTTGACTATGACCAATGAGATTTACTTTTGTTGTACCAGTTAGTGCAATAATCTGTTCAACTTGCTGTAGTAACTGCTCGCCTCGTTGTTCAGAATTATTCAGCGAGGATACGGCCGTGACGAAAACCTGTGCGCCATCACGACTGAGGCTTGCTGGTACCCGATAAAAATAATCGACACCTAATACATCGTCAAAACCCATCAAGCCATGTGCTAATACAATTGGGTATTTGGTTTGGGTATAGCCTGCATTAGCGCTATTACTGAAGATAAATAGCAGGCAGCATAAGTATAGAGTGGTTATTTTTTTCATGATCAGTGCTCTTTTATTGTGTGTGTTTGATCACGCTTTGAACTGCTGTTTACAGACAAAGTGTGTGGAGTTTTTATTCTAATTAGTTAATAGAGCAAATTTTGAGCTGAAATTCAATGTTAATATTAAGTTAAATTAACATGCAATTTGTAGTATTAGTTATATGTTTATCAATTCGACTAGTTAGTACCTGTATTTAGTTTATTTATCATGGTTAGTTTGGTAAAGTCCGCGTCGTCCTCATCCTGTAGGACATCCTGTTGATGATGCACTCGAAAGAGTGCTCGTATTGATAGCTTCTCCCCAGTTTGCTATACCGACCCAGCATTAATTTGTTGGGTCGTTTTTTTGTCTCTGTTATTTATTATGCTATTGATTGCACTTCATAGAACAAGTGATACCATTGAATCTCATTTTCATTTTGAAAGGAATGCGTGATGGTTAAATCAATTGCGATATTAGGTCTTTCGTTATCAAGCCTATTAGTCTCTGGTGTTGCCTGTGCTGATTGGCAGGTTAACAATGATCAAAGCAAAGTAAGTTTTGTGTCTATTAAGTCAAATAGTATTGCTGAAGTGCATCACTTCAAAAATGTGTCAGGTAGTTTAGCTGAAGATGGCTCTTTCTCAGTTGATATTGATCTGAGCTCAGTTGAAACGATGATCCCTATCCGTAATGAACGCATGACCAAGTTGTTATTTGAAACAGCGAAGTTTCCAACCGCAACCATAACAGCTAATTTAAGCACGCAATTAAAAGCGCTTAAGCCTGGCCAACATGTATTTAAAGGTATTAGTGCTGAACTTGATTTTCATGGTGCTAAGAAAGAGATTACACTGGATGTTATAGCCAACTTGTCATCGCAAGGGGATATCAGCGTTTCATCAATGAGCCCAATTATCATAAATGGCGCAGACTTTGCTGTCATTGATGGCATTATGCAATTGCAAAAGTTAGCAGGTTTACCATCGATAGCAACGGCAATACCTGTTAGTTTTTCATTAACGATGAACAAGCTTAAATAATGCACTCTTTGAATGAGCTTGCCACTGCACTTGAGCAGCCAAGCAAGCCATTTTCTCAATGGCAGCCGCAGCATTGTGGCGAGCTGCCAATTATCATCAATCAGCAAGGTGAGTGGTTATACGGTGGCAGTAAAATTACTCGTATCGCTATGGTTAAGCTGTTTGCCTCAGTTCTTTGCAAAGAGCAGGATACTTTTTACTTAAAAACACCAATCGAAAAAATAGCTATTACTGTCCATGATGCTCCCTTTATAATCGTAAATTGGCGCTTTGAAATGACAGAGCAAGGGCAAGTGTTATGTTGTGTGGATAATTTACAGCGAACTTGGCTAGTAACCTGCGAACAACCTTTAGTAGTACAAGATTATCAGGGCAATGATGTGCCGTATTTACAGTTACCGTATGGCTGTAGTGCTCGGGTATCAAGAAGTGTGTTTTATCAGTGGGCAGAAATAGCACAAGCTGATAAGCAAGGCTATTTCATTCAATCTGCGGGTCAGCGTTTTTACTTAAACGTGTGATTAAGCATCTGATTCAGGCGTTTGTTCAACATCAGTAGGTGGTATTGCAACAATTGGCCCTAGGAACCATTCATCTAATTTCTTAGCAACTTCAGGTAATCCTGTGCCTTTTAAAGATGAAAACGCGTGAACGGTAATATCACCCTCTAAGCTGCTTAACTCGCGACGAACTTGCAGCACCTGTGCTTTACGTGCACCTTGCTTTAGTTTGTCGGCTTTAGTTAATAGTGCCAATACTGGAATTTCACTACCAATTGCCCAATTAATTAAATCGCGGTCTAAATCTTTAAGAGGATGACGAATATCCATTAAGATCACGATACCTTTTAAACTTTGACGTTTTTGCAGGTATTCACCTAATGACTTTTGCCATTTCTTTTTCATTTCGATCGGTACCTTAGCAAAACCATAGCCAGGTAAATCGATTAGACGCATATCATCAACATCGGCTAATTCAAATGTGTTGATCAGTTGCGTACGGCCAGGGGTTTTACTAGTACGTGCCAGCTTTTGGTCAGTTAATGCATTTAGGGCGCTAGACTTACCGGCGTTGGAGCGGCCAGCAAAGGCAACTTCAATTCCCGTATCAGCAGGCAATTTAGTGATATCTGGAGCGCTGGTAACGAACGATGCAGTGTTATATTTGATACGAGATTTGAGCACAGGCTCTCCTAGAAACTTAATTAAGTATTACAGCGAGTAAACTTTACTTAATTAAAGTTCACTTAAGGGGCGCATTTTATACTATTACTACACTATTAAAAAGCGCATTTGGACTAAGATAACAGCCTAAAATCAACTAAAATGATATGGTCAAAGCTTAATCTAGGTCAAAACCCTATAATTTATAAGTTTAATATGAGTAGAAAACGTGTCAGAGAATTTATTATCGTGTAGAATATATAAATCACAACATCCATATTGTAGATGATACAGGGTCGGAAACAGAGAATTCACCATGAAAAAAATAGCACTATCTTTAACTATATTGCTTGGTGCGTTGTCAGCAAGCAACGCAACAGCATTTGATGGCGATGTAAACGCAGGTAAAGAAAAATCAGCAACGTGTGCGGCTTGTCACGGCCCAGACGGTAATGCGCCGGTTAATATCTACCCAAAACTTGCAGGCCAACACGCGGATTATATTTATAAGCAACTTACTGAATTGAAGTTAGGTATGACTTCAGGTGGTAAAGAGGGTCGTATGGATCCAGTCATGAGCGCGATGGCAATGCCATTAAGCGATCAAGACATGAAAGATTTGGCTGCTTATTTTTCGTCACTTAACATGTCTGAAGGTGAGACACCTAAAGATATCGTTGACGTTGGCGCCATGCTTTATAAAGCAGGTGACGCAGAACGTGGTATTCCAGCATGCGCAGCATGTCATGGTCCACGTGGTAATGGCTCATCATTAGCTAAGTTTCCAAAAATTTCTTTTCAACATCCAGAATACATCAAGTCACAGCTTGAGAAATTCCGTGATGGTGTGCGTCATAATGATTTAAATGGCATGATGCAAGATATTGCCAAAAAGCTAACTGACAAAGATATCGAAGTGCTTTCTAAGTACTTAGGTGGACTACACTAAAGTAGTATAGATTAATTTTATTATTAATCCTAAAATCTATAGTGGTTACAAAAAGCAGCTCAGGCTGCTTTTTTTGTATTTTTTGTTTTGTCGATATTACCTCTTTCCTTGTAAGACATTGACCATATCCTGCTGTAAGCCAAATCCTATTTTTATTTTTGTTTTTATTATAACTCATTGTAATTTAATGTTTTGGTTATGTTGCAATTTGTATTGCGTAAGAAAAATTATATAAATTAGTTGTAACAAAATTATTAATGCGTAAATTAACCCCTGTCGCTGAAACAATAAGAACAAAATGGACTAAACTACACGGAAAGTAGTGTGACGTGATTGTCGGGGATAAGACATCGGTTGATGTCACCGAAGGAATATTAAAAAAGAGTCAATGAAGACCGAGAATAATAAAATCTCACGGAAGTTTAAAATAAAAACAAAATGGAATGTTACATGGAAGGTAAAAATAATAACAACATGGAACAACAAAAATAATAACAATAATAAAGACTAAAAAGTCGAAGGGAGAAGTGTCCAGTTAAATGGCGCTCAGATTAGCAGGCGGTAGAGATGTTTTCTCTACCGCCTTTTTATTTGTCCTGTTACAATAGCCATTGTTTATACTTAAATGTATAGAAAGTGCGCAAGTAGTCGAGTTACCCAACCTCAATCCGCACAAACCGAATTCTTCTGGCAAGGCCAGCATCGCAACGCTAAAATGCGCGTTGCTCAAAACCTCTTAAGTGAGATGATCAAGATATGAGTAGAACTAAAAAGTCACGTAAAATCCCGTCTAACGGTCCTGTTCGTTTAAGCAAAGATAAGCTTAAAGAAATGCGTGCATTGAAAGAACAACGCGTTAAAAAGACCAAAGGTGCAAAGCCAGGTTCACGTAATTCGATAGACGCTTTACAGCCTGAGAGTAATAGTAATCAGCAACATAAAGATAAACGTGTTGGTAGTAAAAAACCAATCCCTTTAATTGCCGTTGCAGCTGAACCAGTTATTGAGCTTAAACGTAACTTGAAGCCACAAGTTGAACTGAAAAAAGTAGTTCAGCCTGAACTTTCACCAGAGCAAGAATTAGAAGCGCTAGAAAATGATGAGCGCTTATTGAAGCTGGTTGAGTTACATGAAAGTGGCCAGTTATTAACAGGTAAAGATGCTAAATACTTCAACAGCCGTATTGCACGTCATCAAGTGTTATGTGAATTGCTTGGTATTGAAGACGAAGCTGACGATTTTGATGATGAAGAGTTTAGCGAAGAAGCTAATAGTGACTTTGATCATTACTTGTCGAATGATTTAGCCAATGAATGGTTAGATGACGAGGACGATAAATAATGAACATAATGATCTTGGCTCTGAGTGTTGGCGCTGTGATCATTGCGGGGCTGGCATTTTATGCTGGCCAATTACTGTATAAACTCAGTGCGCAAAAAAAACTGATCGCGAAAGAGCATGTAAAGCAGCAAGCTAAGTTAGCTAAGTCACGCTTAGAGCGAAATGCCAAGCTCGCAGACAGCATTCATTTAATCGCCCGTGCTATGCACCAAGAGCAATGTGAGTTCTCAGAAGGGAGTTTGCGTATTTGGGTGCTAATGTCGCAATACAGCTTTACGGATGACGAAGACCTTCCAGGGCGTTATCCAGGCATATTTGCGATGTATGAAGTGGTAAAAGAAATGCCAACTCATGACGCTCGTAAAAAATATTCGAAAAAAGAAATATTTAAACAAGACAGCGCTCGCTGGCGTGCTGAAGAAACTCATGCAGAGCAAATTAAAGCTGACTGTGAGAAAATCATTGAAGAGTTTAAAGCAGCCCCTGGTAGCGAAAACGTGGTGTTTAACTAATTTTATAGTATCAATAAAAAAGCAGACCTCGGTCTGCTTTTTTTATGCTTGTGCACTCAGATTAAATTACCCGAGAGAACCGAGTCGCGTTAATCTGTTTTTGTAAATGAGCATCAAAACACATACAAATGATACGAATAAACAAATTGCCGCGTGCTGTGACGGTTATTAAGTCTGCATTGATAGTTACCATGCCATCTGCTATTAGCGGCTCAAGAGCTTGCAGTGAGCTGGCAAAGTAATCTTTAAAGTCGAGTTGATAGCTATTAGCAATACTTTGCATATTCAGTTCAAAGTGGCAAATAAGCTGTTTTATCACATCAGCGCGAATAACGTCATCATTATCAAGTTTCATACCTTTGCTGATTGCACTGCCAAGCTGATTATCAATCGCGTGATAGTAATGCTTTAACTCTTTTTGATTTTGCAAAATAGCAGTGCCAATTTGTGAAATTGATGACACCCCTAAACCCAGTAAATCACAGTCACCATGAGTGGTGTAGCCTTGAAAATTACGATGTAATTGCTGACTATTTTGTGCAATAGCTAACTCATTACTGGTTTTTGCAAAGTGATCCATACCAATAAACTGATAACCTGCGTTACTCATTTGTTCTAAGGTATTCTTAAACATGGTGAGCTTATCGTGAGCGCTAGGTAAATCTGCATCCTTAATTTTTCGCTGAGCGGCAAAGCGATCCGGTAAGTGCGCGTAATTAAATACCGATACACGATCAGGACTAAGGGCAATTAATTGCTCAATAGTCTCTTTAAAGCTCTCAGGGGTTTGCAGTGGTAAGCCATAAATCATATCTGCATTGATTGATTTGAAGCCGAGTTCACGCGCTTCACCAATCAAACTTTTTACTGCATCAGCACTTTGTGGACGGTTAACGGCAAGCTGTACATCATCATTAAAGTCTTGAATGCCAAATGATACACGGTTAAAGCCAAGGCTACGCAAGTGGCTGAGCATGTCAGTTGCCAGTGAGCGAGGGTCTATTTCAATGCCACGCTCCGCATCGGGAGCAAACTTAAAGTGCAGCTCAAGTAGCGCGATTAAACGGCTCATTTGGCTGGTTGTTAAAAAAGTGGGCGTGCCACCGCCTAAATGCAGTTGCTGTACTTGATAGCTATCAAATAGCAGCGCTTGAGCGATGATTTCTTTTTCAAGATAATCTAGGTATAAGTCAGCTTTTGATTGATGGCGGGTTATTACTTTATTACAGCCACAGTAATAGCAAAGCTGACTGCAAAACGGAATGTGGATATATAAAGATAAGCTGCGACTGTTTGATGAGTTAATTGCACTGATCAAGTCTTGTTGTTGATAGCCATCATTAAACGACAATGCTGTGGGGTAGGAGGTGTATCTTGGTCCAGACACATTGTACTTATTTATTAAGCTTTGATCCCATTTGGGTAAATTAATCATCACGCGCACCTTTTATATCATTTTCGTTAGTATAAAAAGGATGCGTCGAGGGAATATTGATCTACAACAAAAAAGAGTGCCGGAGCACTCTTTTGCTTATCAATATTGGCTTACTTAAGCTTAAACTGATTAACGGTTTTATTTAGTAAGCTGGCAAGCTCGTTAAGGTCCCTGGCTTCATCAGCAAGCTCAAGGGCATGATCTGCAGTGCTGTTCACTAAGTGATTAATTGCCGCTAAACTATTATTTATATCTTCGGCAACCACCGTTTGTTGCTCGGTTGAGGTGGCAATGTGATGACTTTGATCTTGTACTTTAGTCACTGAGTCAGCAATGTTTTGCAATGCATCTAGTACTTCTTGAGTTTGCGTAACCGAGCTTTGCGCGCGCTCTTGTCCTTGTTGCATCATAGTTGAAGCTTGCTGTGCAATTTGCTGTAAGCGTGAGATCATGTTGCGAATATCATCAGTTGACTCTTGTGTGCGACTGGCCAACGAGCGAACTTCATCGGCTACGACCGCAAAGCCACGGCCTTGCTCACCAGCACGGGCGGCTTCAATTGCAGCGTTCAGCGCCAGCAAATTGGTTTGCTCTGCAATGGAATTGATCACATCAACTACGGCGCCGATGTTACCACTTTCTTGCTCTAGGCCTGCGACCACTTTAGCAGCTTCGCCAATATGGTCAGCTAAGGCGGTCATCACGCTTTGTGCATTTTGCGAGCGAGTGGCGCCATCTGCGGTGATCTGTTGGACTTCCTCAGCTGCATTGTTGGTGTGTTGTGCATTACGCGAGATCTCCATAACCGTGGTCGCCATTTCGGTTACTGCCGCGCTAACACTATCAACCTGCTGTTTTTCTTGTTGAATTTCGTCATTAGTTTGTTGCGAAACCGATTTTAATTGTGCCGCCGCATCGGTAAGTTGTTCAGCCTGTGCTGCGGTATTAAGCATCATAACGTGCAACTTATCAATAAAGGTATTCATATGATGAGCTAACTGGCCAACTTCATCTTTGCTATCAATAGTAATTTTTTGGGTTAAATCGCCATCCCCAGAAGCAATATCGCGCATGATATGGGTCAAGGTGATGATCGGCTGTGAGATCATTTTTGTAGCCCACAAAATCATTGCCATGATGATTAATAAAATAATAATGACCGAGCTGGTGGTGGTCATGACCGCGTCATTTACTGGCTCATCAATCATAGTGCGTGGCACTAAAATACCCACGTACCAGTTTAGATAAGGATGCTCTAATTGTAAGCGGTTATAAACCACAAAGTACTCTTGTCCTTGTAAGGTTACCTTGGCATCACCAGCGACGTTATTTTTCATTTGCTGGTTGAGCGAACTGAAGCCTTGCGTGTCGCTAAATTGTTTTTCAAGTACTTCTAACCCCTCTTTACCGTTAGGACCTTCATCGGTGATTGAAAGTTTATGGTTGGTACGTTTTGATAAATGCACCACTTTTTGGTCGCCATCGAGTAAAAAGCCAAAACCTTGACCGTTAAAACGAATATCTTCGACCATTTTATTGATTTTATTCAGTTGTAAATCGACGCCACCAAAACCAATTAGTTCGCGTTGCTTATTATAAACAGGCTGTTGCACAACCGCAGAGGCATTACCTGTGGTTAAATCAACTGAAATGGGCCCGACATATAAACGGTTAATTTTTAATGCATCTTGCCACCAACCACGTTTATAAGCGTAATACGGCTGGCCATTATAGTGGGTAGTACGTTCATGCTCTTTAAAATATTCACCGGTTTTGGCGGAGGCAAAAAATGCCGAGAGAATATTTTCATCATTGCCACTAATGCGTATAAAGTCTTGATTTACTTCTTCGTAGCCTGGCGCGCCTTGGAGTGTTTGGTCGCGTTTATCCCATGCGTCAAACCAGTTAACGAGATGAGGATTATTCACAAAAGTTTCTACAACTTTGCCATATTGAGCAAAATAGCTCTGCATTGACAGCTGTTCGCTTTGTAAGTAGCTGTATGCTTCACGTTCAATACTTTGACGAGACAAGGCGGCGATATGGTTCACAAAGTAAGCCGAGGCAATAAGTAACAGCACACTGATAGTGCCACCAATTAATAACAGGATTTTTTTTCGTAATGATAGATTTCGTAACATAAGTGCACACATTCTTATTATTTAGTAGAGTAAGCACTCTTATCTAATCATATCTTTATCTTAATCGCTATTGTGTGCGATGAGAGAAGTGAACAAATTTCTATTTAATTGTAAGGGTGATGTTACGTGGCGGGTAAAAATAAAGACCAATTAATAGTATTGGGCGCAGGTTGGTTGGGTCAGCCATTGTGCTTACAACAGCTCGCAAAAGGTTGGGATGTTCAAGGCACCCATCGCAGCGCAGAGCATCAACATGCTTTTCAGCGCCAGTTAGTATTTGCAGATCAGCAATTAGCTCATCAACTAGATTTACATAATGCGTGGTGGGTGTGTGCTATACCACCACGTAGTCGCCACGCTGATAGCCATTATTTAGCCACGTTAAAATTAGCCATTGAACTGGCAGGCACCATGAATGCAAAAGGCTTTTTGTTGTGTTCATCAACGGCTGTGTATGCTCAAGATAATCTAACCTATACAGAGCAAAGTGAGATTAAAGTAAGCACTGCACGCCAACAGCCATTAATTGATGCTGAGCAACTGGTATTAAATGCGGGTGGAAAAGTACTTAGACTCGGTGGTTTAATTGGGCCAGAGCGAGAGCCTGGGCGTTTTGTGGCAGGCAAAGAACTACAAAGTTCGAGCAACCAAACCGTTAATATGGTGCAGCAACAAGATGTTATTAATGCGATTGTTACTGTGTTGGAGAATTGGCAAGTTGCAGCGTCAATTTACAATGTAGTCAACCCAGCTCATCCAACCAAAGCAGATTACTATCAGCAAAAATGCCAGCAATACGGAACAACCCCCCCTACATTTACGAGTGACGAAAGCGCCGAACGCATCATTGATGGTTCGGCTATTGAATCACTTGGTTTTAACTATCAGTTTGCTATTTAAAACGACGGTAATACGCCTTTAGGTAATAAATTACACAACTCACCTTGCTGTAATAATAAATTAGCTGCTTCGATATCTGGGCCAAAATAACGGTCTTTATCGTAGTAGCTCACTTTTGTGCGCAGTGTTGCTTTAGCTTGTTCAACTTTGGCTGATGCCTGCAATGGCTTTCTAAATTCTAACCCTTGCGCAGATGCCAACCATTCAATTGCCAGTACGCCTTGCGTGTTATCAGCCATTTCTTGCAGACGACGTGCTGCAAAAGTTGCCATAGAAACATGATCTTCTTGGTTAGCTGAAGTTGGTAAGCTATCCACAGAAGCAGGATGCGCCAATGATTTATTTTCAGACGCTAATGCTGCTGCGGTTACTTGTGCAATCATAAAGCCTGAATTAACGCCGCCGTTTTCAACTAAGAAAGGTGGCAACTTTGATAAGTTTGAATCAATGAGTAACGCAATACGACGCTCAGCTAGTGCACCAATTTCGGCAATCGCTAATGCTAAATTGTCGGCTGCCATAGCCACAGGCTCGGCGTGGAAGTTACCTCCCGAAATAATATCGCCTACATCAGCAAATACTAATGGGTTGTCGGTTACACCATTAGATTCACACAACAACACTTCGGCTGCTTGGCGAATTTGCGTTAAACACGCACCAAGTACTTGTGGCTGACAGCGTAGGCAATACGGGTCTTGTACTTTTTCACAATCCACATGAGCTTCGCTGATCTGTGAATGTTCACCGAGCATATCGCGAAACATTGCCGCGGTATCGATTTGACCAAGTTGGCCACGAATTTCATGAATACGTGCATCAAATGGCGAGCGACTTCCCATTGCTGCTTCAATACTAATTGAGCCAATCGCGCAGCTTTGTGCATATAAATCCTCAGCCCGAAATAGCCCTTGAAGCGCAAATGCGGTAGAGGCTTGAGTGCCATTTAACAAAGCCAAGCCTTCTTTAGCAGCCAGTGTTAATGGCTCAAGACCGGCTATTTTAAGACCGTCAGCAGCGCTAATGAGTTTACCTTGATAGCGCATTTCGCCTTCGCCGAGCAGTGGTAAACACATATGTGAAAGTGGCGCTAAATCGCCAGATGCACCTACCGAGCCTTTTTTTGGCACGCATGGATAGACTTGTGCAGCAAGTAACTGCATAAAGAATTCGATCACTTTTAGGCGAATGCCAGAAAAGCCACGTGATAATGAATTAATTTTCAATACCATCATCAATCGTACTGTGCTGTCATCCATATAAGCACCGATGCCCGCAGCATGGGAAAGTACAATGGATCGCTGGAGTAACTCTAATTCATGTTCAGCAATTTTAGTATTGGCGAGTAAGCCAAAACCGGTATTAATGCCATATACCGTTCTGTGTTGGTCAATCACGTCTTGCACGGTTTGTGCACTGGCTGCTATTTTTATCTCGCTATCTTTGGCGAGTGTTAACGTCACTGGTGATGAATTAATTTGGCGCAGTGTTGCTAAATCGAGCTTTCCAGGTGTTAGGGTGAGTTTAAACATGATTATTCCTTATTTAACATTGGCAGGTCGAGGCCTTGCTCGGTCGCACAATTAATTGCAATATCGTAACCTGCATCCGCGTGGCGCATAACGCCCGTTGCAGGATCATTCCATAATACGCGGCCAACCCGCGCAGCTGCTTCGTCGGTGCCATCAGCAACAATGACTACGCCAGAATGTTGGCTAAAGCCCATACCTACACCACCACCATGATGAAGTGACACCCATGTTGCACCTCCTGCGGTATTCAGTAATGCATTAAGTAATGGCCAATCTGATACTGCATCTGAGCCGTCTTTCATTGCTTCGGTTTCACGGTTTGGACTCGCAACTGAGCCTGAGTCTAAATGGTCACGGCCGATCACAATCGGTGCTTTAAGCTCACCATTTTTGACCATCTCATTAAACGCCAGCGCTAAACGAGCGCGGTCTTTTAAGCCAACCCAGCAAATACGAGCAGGTAAGCCCTGGAATTGAATACGTTCACGAGCCATATCAAGCCAGTTATGTAAGTGTTTGTCGTCAGGAATAAGCTCTTTCACTTTTGCGTCGGTTTTATAAATATCTTCAGGATCGCCTGATAATGCCACCCAACGGAATGGACCAATTCCTTCGCAAAATAATGGACGAATATAAGCTGGCACAAAACCTGGGAAATCAAAGGCATTTGTTACGCCTTCGTCAAATGCCATTTGACGAATGTTATTGCCGTAGTCAGTTGTTGCAGCACCAGCTTGTTGTAGTGCTAACATTGCGTTGACTTGCACAGCCATCGATTGCTTAGCTGCTTTGACAACCGCTTGTGGATCTTGTTCACGCATTTTAGCCGCGTGTTGCATGCTCCAACCTTGCGGTAAATAGCCATTCAACGGGTCGTGAGCAGAGGTTTGATCGGTCACTACATCGGGAGTAATAGCTCGGTTAACAAGCTCACTAAATACATCAGCGGCATTACCAAGTAAGCCGACTGACAGCGCTTCGCCTTTGCCACACGCCTCGTTGATAAGCTCCAGTGCATGATCTAAATCGGTTGCTTTAACATCCACATAGCGGGTTTTGATCCGAAAATCGATACGCGTTTCATCGCATTCAACTACGAGTGCGCTAAATCCCGCCATGGTTGCCGCAAGTGGCTGCGCGCCGCCCATACCGCCTAAGCCACCGGTTAGCACCCACTTTCCAGCAGCGTCACCATTAAAATGTTGTTTTGCCATCGCTACAAAGGTTTCGTAGGTACCTTGTACTATGCCTTGTGATCCAATGTAGATCCATGATCCCGCAGTCATTTGGCCATACATCATCAAACCAAGTTTATCGAGCTCGTTAAAATGCTCCCAATTAGCCCAGTGAGGTACTAAGTTTGAGTTGGCAATTAATACTCGCGGTGCATTACTGTGAGTTTTAAATACCCCAACAGGTTTGCCTGATTGTACGAGTAGCGTTTCGTCGTCTTCGAGTCTGTCGAGAGTTTCGATGATTTTATCAAAGCAAGGCCAATCACGCGCTGCACGACCAATCCCACCGTACACAACTAAAGCATGTGGATGTTCGGCTACTTCAGGATCTAAATTATTCATTAACATGCGCTTAGCTGCTTCGGTGAGCCAGCTCTTAGCGCTGATTTTATCGCCGTGTGGGGCGCGGATAACGCGAGATTCATCAAGTCTGTTGTTCATAGATTACTCCTGTTGTATATACAAGCTTATTGGTTTCAAAAAATACGCTGTGAAGCGCATCATTTTTGATTTTTATATTCTTTCTAATGTTATTTTTTACATATTACTTTTTAAAAGTTAAATGTCCGCCTAAGCGATACTTACTACCCGGTGATACTAAACGGGCAAAACTAACAATCCCAGATGATGACCAAGTACGCCTAATCACCTGTAAGCATGGCTCTTCATGGTATAAATTAAGCCATTGGCACATTTCGCTGTTAGGCATTATTGCTTCTACCGTATGGCGCGCTTCCGTTAATGGTGCGACGCTCGATAAATATTCGTGCGGAGTTAACGCAGTAAAATCTTGTTGAAGGTAGCTTGTTGCTAGTGCAGGGTTAACAAAGCGCTCCTCAACTTGCAGTGGCTGTTCGTTTTCGTTATGCACTAATACACTGCGATACACCACGCTATCTACTTCAACACCCAGTGCAATCGCAATTGGCGCAACGGCGCTGATAGATTCAAGCACTAATACTGTACAGCTATAATTGCCGTTACGGGCCTTGACTTCATCTGCTATATTTTTGATTTCAAGCAATGATGATTGCGATTTAAAACTGGCAACGAACGTGCCTAAACCTTGACTACGAGTCAGTATACCCGCTTCGGTGAGCTCGCTTAATGCTCGGCGCGCAGTCATTCGACTAACACTAAATTGTTCTGCTAATTCATTTTCAGAAGCCACACGTTGGTTTTCAAGCCATGCGCCGCTGCGGATATTATCAACAATAAATTGCTTTATTTGTGCGAACTTAGGTGTCGTCATTTGAATTATTATGGTCTTTTAAATTTGTTATTAACTATAAGATGGCATATTTACCTTGTATATACAAGATGACTTGTTAGACTGATAAAAAATAATTTTCGGAGTTAATATGACAACAATAACTGCAAATGATCCGGCTAATGACTGGGATTTATTGATCACAGATGCCAATATCGCAACTATGGATTGCAGTATTGCAGCCCCTTATGGCGCCATCGAAAATGCAGCATTGGCTATCCGCAAAGGTGTCATTGTGTGGTTGGGTAAACAAGCCGATTTACCTAAATTCGACGTATTAGCAACGCCGATGCTTTCAGCAAAAGGGCAGTGGCTAACACCTGGTTTAATTGATTGTCATACCCACTTAGTGTTTGCCGGCTCAAGAGCTGAAGAGTTTGAACAGCGTTTACAAGGTGTTAGTTACGAGCAAATAGCAGCGCAAGGTGGGGGGATCGCTAGTACGGTAGCAGCAACACGAGCTGCGGATCATGAGGCTTTATTTGTGCTCGCGAAGGATCGTCTCAATGCCCTCTATGCCGAGGGAGTGAGTACCGTTGAGATCAAATCTGGTTACGGACTTGATTGCGAAAATGAAGTTAAAATCCTCGAAGTGGCACGTTTGTTAGGTGAAAATCACCCGATTGATGTAAAAACGACATTTTTGGGGGCGCATGCCCTACCTTTGGAATATAAAGGTCGCAGTGATGAGTATATCGATCTGGTTTGTAATGAGATGCTTGAGCAAGTGGTCACTGCAAATTTAGCCGATGCTGTCGATGTGTTTTGCGAAAATGTTGGTTTTAGTAATGAGCAAACTCGCCGAGTTTTTAATGCCGCAAAAAAACATAATTTGCCAGTGAAATGTCATGCTGAACAGCTTTCAAATCAGCAAGGAGCACAATTAGTCGCTGAATTTAATGGGTTATCTGCTGATCATATTGAACATTTAGATGAAGCTGGAGTAAAGGCCATGGCTGCAGCAGGCACTGTAGCGGTATTATTACCCGGGGCATTTTATTTTTTACGCGAAACCAAACAGCCGCCAATTGAGCTATTAAAGCAGTATCAAGTACCAATAGCGATTTCGACAGACTTTAATCCAGGTACATCACCCTTGTGTTCTTTGCAATTAATGATGAATATGGGGTGTACTTTATTTCGCTTAACTCCTGAAGAAACTCTCGCCGGAGTTACGCGTAATGCCGCAAAAGCATTGGGTTTAACTGATCGCGGAGTGTTAAAAGTCGGCATGCGTGCCGATATAGCTCATTGGCAAATATCCCACCCAGCACAATTAAGTTATCAATTTGGCGTGAATAAACTGTTAAATCTGTGGATTTTGGGTAGACTAAATTAGTCTGTTGTAATGTTGTACTCAAAAAATGATTTTAATTGCGCTATTAACAAATACGGGACTTGAATATTCTGCAGGGAGCGCTTTTTTAAACAATATATTGACGCCTACTTTTTTAGCCGGCGCTATTTTTATGGCGATGATCTGTGCCTTGTGCGTGGTTAAAAAGCCATTACTGCGCTTTAGCTATCTCAGCAATGGGGTACTTGGGTTGGCAGTATTAAGTGGCGGCTTTAACTTTTTGGAGTTACTATTTGCACTGAGTATTGGTTTGCATTTATGGCTGGCATTTTCGCAAAATAAGTGGACTATGCTCACTTTGAGCTGTTGCTCAGCACTCGTATTTACGGTGTGCTTAGCGGCTCATTTACTACTTGAGTTACCTCTTTATTTAATTGTACTGGCGAGCATTGTACTGGCGATGTCTGGCTATTTTGATGATGAAGAACTTGTTGCTGAGGCTGATGACGCAGCGCATATAAATCACTTTATGGAGCCTGCGCCGTTATTAAATCTTCCCGATATTAAGCAGTTACGCCAAGGCTATTACGACTGGCGTAAAAACAATCAACAACGAGCTGCGTTGGTGGTTATCCGGTTGGAGGGGTTTGCTCAGGTTAATCAGCATATTGGCCGAGACTTTGGGGATTTACTATTAGCGCAGTCTGCAAACCGTATTAAGCAGCTACTGCTTATTGAAGAAGTGATTAATTTAGCTGGGGAACAAAAATTAGCTCACCTTG
Source organism: Pseudoalteromonas sp. SG44-8 (assembly GCF_014164125.1). Lineage (NCBI taxonomy): Bacteria > Pseudomonadati > Pseudomonadota > Gammaproteobacteria > Alteromonadales > Pseudoalteromonadaceae > Pseudoalteromonas > Pseudoalteromonas sp. SG44-8. The sequence continues at coordinate 63,562 of NZ_JACJEQ010000010.1, forward strand.
GTGGCCTAAATTTTGCGTTTATATGTAATTTAGCGCAGCAAAAACATCTACATGAGCAATTAATCAATCAAATACTAGGGGCCACCTTGAAGCCGTTTAATGTGGCTAATTGCACTATTAAAGTCAATGCACGGGCCAGTTTCGTTGATTGCGATGAACAAGAAAATAGCTTTGATAATTTAATTTCGTTTGCTTACCTCGCTTTAGATAGCCACCCAAAACAACAAGTGGTGGTGTACCATCAACAAATGAGAATAGAGCAATTAGAACAGCAAGCGCGTTTGAAAGAATTAGCAAATATCGATTTTTCTAGCGAACTTGAATTGTATTTCCAACCCATCATTTGCAATCACGATGAAAAAATTGAATTTTTAGAGTTGTTACTGCGTTGGCAACATCCCAGACAAGGGATTTTATCGGCTAATCGATTTATTGATGATATACGTGTTGCAGGGCTTGCTTATCCATTAGCCACATTTGTTATTGAACGCGCCGCAGAGCTTGCAATGGCACTGCGCATGGAAGGCATAACGATGCCTTTGAGTATAAATTTATTTGGCTCTGAAATGCTAAATGAAGAATTTATCGAATTCCTTGATCACATTTTTATCGAACATCAACTACAAGCTGGCGATTTAATTGTCGAGTGTCCACTTAATCTGTTTATGAGTTTAGATGAGCAAGGTAAAGCAATGGTCGCACGCATCAATAGCATTGGTATTAAAGTCTGTGTGGATGGCCTTGGTGATAGCCCTATTTGGCTTGCTAAGTTACCAAATTTAGCCGTTGCATATGTAAAAATAGCGCCTTCATTAACTGCTGATTTCAGTCATCAAAGCCATGTTCGTAGTTTGATAAGTGGTATGGTTGATATGCATAACCAACAAAATGCGAAGGTAATTTGCGAAGGGGTAGAAACACTGGAGCAGCTTAATTTTGTAAAAAGTTTAAACGCCTATGCCGCGCAGGGTTATTACTATAGTCATCCACTTAGCAGTGTTGGCATGATCTCTTGGTTAAAACAATGGCAAATAGAGCATCCGTAATCGTTTTTTAGTTTGCTTTGGCTTGTAAATAAGCATTCACGAGAGCTGTGATTATTTGCCCTGCATCGCTCATTCCGGCCTGTATACCACTAGGATGTTGGTTGGGGGCTGCTTCACATAAATGCAAGTATTGGCTGTTTACTTGACTGGCAGCTAAATGCACAAAGTGTTCGGCATCGCTAACACTAAAACCACAATTGGTATACGCACTGACGGGCATTAATGAAATGCTATCAAGATCCACTTCAACCCCAAGTGGTGCATCAATTAGATTATATAGTGCCTGCTGGCATGCTTCAGTTAAGGTTTTTTCGCGCCTAACTTGCAGCGCTTGGTAGCTATCATAACTAAATTGGGCAGCAGCTAAAGCATCAATAATTGCTTGATTGTTTTTCAGCTCGTGCATGCCAATAACATGATAATTATTTAAGTGTTGCTCGTTATATGCATAGCGAAAACCATTACCACTATGGCGGCCTTCACAGTCACGGAAATCGGCATGAGGGTCAAAGTTGATCGCGTTTATTGGGCGCTGTTTATGCTTGCTTAATGCGCGAATAATACCAAGGCAGTTATTATGGCCACCGCCAATAACGATTGGCTCTAACCCTGCAGTAAAAATTAAGCTCAGCACTTGCTCAACACGTTGATCAAGTTGGGCGCATAACTGGCGTAATTGTGTTAGTTGCTGAGGATTTTGGTTTGATAAATCGCGCGCCGCAAGAGTCAAATCGCTGATCGCGACTTCGCCTAATAACAAAACTTTTTCGTTCGCTAAAAATTGGTTATCAGGTTGATTTAAAAAGCGTTTAAGAAATGCTTGCCAGCCATCTTCGGCACCACCATTGCCTAAGTTGGCGCGTGGCCCGATATCTTCGCAAATACCTAGTAATACATACTTAATACCAAATTGCGCGGCATCGTGCATGGCTTGTAAAGGATCAACACCAGTGTCAAGTAGGGCTATTGACTGCCATGCTTTTCTTTCATTAGCGCGACTGCTACACCAAGGTTTTACAGTCGCTTCATCATAGATATGTAGGTGGTTTGACACTCGTTATTCTTCTACGATTTCCAGTTCAAGTTCTTCACCAGATAATACAATACCGGTGCTATCTGCATAGATAAAGTCGTCATCAAAAAATGATACACCAGCGAAGTTAACGCCAATGCCGTCTTCACCAGCCCCGGTGCTGTCTGCTGCAACAGGGATTGAAGCAATTGCTTGAATACCTAAATCAAGCTCTTCAAGTTCATCAACATGACGTACTGCACCGTATACCACAATGCCTTGCCAGTTATTTTCTACAGCTAGTTCAGCAAGCTCGATGTCGATTAATGCGCGACGAGTTGAACCACCCCCATCAATTAATAATACACATTCTTCGCCGTCTTGAGAGAGTATGTCGCGGATCAGTTCATTATTTTCAAAACATTTGACGGTTTTAATACGGCCACTAAAATTGTGGCGACCACCAAAGTTAATAAACATAGGTTCGAGCACATCGACCACATCGGCAAAGTGATCGCATAAATCTGAAGTGCTGTAATCCATTTTTCTATCCTTTCTAAAGATACGTGAGCTGATGTTCAGTATACCTTTCTTAAATGCAATAACAACGACTTAATAACAGTAAATTGCGCTCTTTTTAAACAATTATTGCGCTAAAACAGGAAAAGCAATATTAGTGTCTTAAAAGCGTCACTCAATTGTTATTTTCACCGCCTAAGCTGAATTTGTGTACAGAGTTTGCACAATTAAAGGAGCAAGTAATGAGTGAGAACAACATGCTAAAAAAAGTTGTCCAACTGGACCAAAGTTTGTTTTTGATGCTATTTAATGGCAATGCCCCAAAATGGTTAAAAAATTCAGCTTTAGGTTTCTCAAAAACAGGCAATGGAGGGCTTTATGTATTAATCGCTGTTGGTTTTGGCTGGCTTAGCAGTGAAGCTGAATTACGGCTTATGGCGATGACTCTATTGCTGGGCTTTTTAATTGAGCGACCCATTTATTACGTGGCTAAAAATAGTTTTGCCAGAATTCGGCCATGTGATTGTTTAGTAAAAGGCGCTTACATTACGCCCAGTGATAAATTTAGTTTACCGTCAGGGCACAGTGCTGGCGCATTTTTAGTGGCCGTTATCTTAGCGCAGTATTTCCCGCAATTCGCAGAGTTATGTTTTTTGTGGGCAACTGGGGTCGCAGCATCGCGGGTGTTACTTGGGGTACATTTTCCTGTTGATGTAGTGCTTGGTGCATTGATGGGGGGAAGCTGTGGTTTATTGGCAATCTTGATAGTGGCTACCTTATGAAAATACTTTATGGCATTCAAGGAACTGGTAATGGTCATATAACCCGAGCACGGGTGATGGCGAATGCGTTTAAGCAAATGGGGATTGCTGTAGATTATGTGTTTTCAGGGCGAGCCCAGCAGAATTACTTTGATATGGACGAGTTTACTAATTATCGCAGCTTTCGGGGGTTATCTTTTACTACTCAAAATGGTCAAGTCAATAGTTACCAAACAGTGAAAAATAGCCGTATATGCAGATTACTAAAAGATATTAAACAGTTAGATGTATCGGGTTATGATTTTGTGTTTAATGACTTTGAACCGATCACCGCATGGGCAGCAAAACGCCAAGCAGTGCCAGTCATAGGCATGAGTCATCAAGCTGCATTTTTATCACCCAAAGTACCAATGTTTGGGCATAGTTTGCTGCGCCGCTCATTCATAAAATATTATGCTCCTGCTGATACCTACTTAGGCGTGCATTGGCAACCATTTGCGCAAAATATCATTCCTCCTTTTATTGCTCATCATCAGCATGATAATCCAGTCAATGTTGACAATAAAGTATTGGTATATTTACCTTTTGAAGAACTGCGAAGTGTGATTGATTACTTACAAGAGTTTCCTGAAAAAGAATTCTATTGTTACCACCCGCAAGCACAAAATAGTTCAACCGCGAATATTCATCTACGAGCCCCTTCACGTGGTGGCTTTTTAAATGATTTAGCTAATGCCAGTGGTGTGATCGCAAATGCGGGTTTTGAGCTCTCTAGCGAAGCACTAAAATTAGGTAAAAAACTGTTATTGAAACCATTGTCAGGGCAGTTTGAACAAGACGCCAATGCACAAACATTATTAGCAATGAAAGCCGCGCACGTAATGAATTACTTAAACCCCAATGCGTTGGATGATTGGCTCAATAGTACCTCACAAAAACAGATTAATTTTCCAAGTGATCCAAAGCCATTAGTTGAGTGGTTAGCTGCAAGACAGTGGCATAACACACAGGAATTACATCAAAATTTGTGGTCTTCGGTAGGCTAAATTTAAAATCAACTGATTTTTTAAAACACTGTAGTAAAAAACAATAATAATGTAAGCCAATTGTTAGTTATTTAACTATACTATCTTGCAGTGATTTATTTTATAGGCTGTTGTTAATGAGTTTACTCCAAAATTTGACTATTAAACGTCGTTTACAAGTCAATGCATTAGTTGTTGGTCTCGCTATGGTCGTTATGTTGTGCGTTATTATTTATGAGGCACGCATTATGCTAAAACTAAATGAAACGATTCAGTATGCTGAAAAACTCGATATACATGAACTGTCAATGCGCAAGTACGAAAAAGACTTTTTGTTTTATAAACAAGAAAGCAGCTTAGAGTTATTCGATCAAGAATATGAACAGTTGCAGATTAAAATTAAAAAATTGGCTCAATTATCAGCCGAGCTTGATATTGCCACTGTGCAAGTAGAGCAATTTGCAGTACTTGCTAAGCAGTATAATGATGATTTTCAAAAGGTTGTGCAATTACAGAAGAAAATAGGCTTACACCCCAAAGATGCGCTTTATGGCGAACTGCGAGACGCAGTACATAAAATGGAAACGTTGTTAGACAAACAAGATAACTATCATTTACTCACTTTGATGTTACAGCTTAGACGCTCTGAAAAAGATTTTATGCTGCGTTTTGACCTAAAATATTTAACTCGTTTTGAAGACGGTGTATCGGAGCTTGAGCGCCAAATTCGCAACGAAAACTTAGCTTCAAGTGACCAGTCAGAGCTGTTACGTTTACTTGCTATTTATAAAAGTAAGTTTAAATCGTTAGTTGATGAGCAAGTTGCATTAGGTCTGGATTTAGGTTCAGGTGCACTTGGTAAAATGAGAGACAGCGTTAAACAAAGTGATGATTTAGTTACTTTAATTACAACTGCAACTAAGCAGCAAGTTGAGTCTACTGCTGCAAAAACGCAAATGCTCGCAATAATAATTTTTATTGTTGCCAGCTTGCTGGTGATGATCTTGGTGTACTTTACAAGTCGTTCGATTATCGTCCCAATTGAACGGGTGTATCACACCATCAATGAAATTCGTCGAAATAATAATTTAAGACTTGTTATAGAACACAGTGGTAAAGATGAAGTAACCACCATGACAATTGATTTTAATAGTCTTATAAGTGACTTCAAAAAACTCATTTACGAAGTAAATACAGCTTTAACGACTTTAAATATTGCTACCGATCACTTATCGGAGAGCACCGCAGCAACGAGCTCGGGTATGCAAGAGCAGTTGCATGAAGCTGATATGGTTGCAACCGCCGCGACGGAAATGCAAGCCACCATTCAAGACATTTCTCATAATACCGAGGCCGCAGCCAAAAAAGCAGAATCAACTAATCAAAGTGCTCAACAGGGGCGCAAAGAAGTTGAAGCAACGGTTAAGCAGATCAATCAATTATCCGATTCACTGGGTAATGCCTCTACCGTAGTATCACAGCTTGAAAAAGACGGTGAAACTATTGGCTCAGTATTGGATGTTATTCGTGGTATCGCTGAACAAACTAATTTACTAGCACTCAATGCGGCAATCGAAGCTGCGCGCGCCGGAGAGCAAGGCCGAGGCTTTGCTGTTGTTGCTGATGAAGTGCGTTCACTTGCACAGCGTACTCAAGAGTCAACCAAAGAGATTGAGAGTATTATCTCGATTTTACAAGGGCGTACTCAAGAAGTCGTAAGCATAATGCAACGATGCCGAACACAAGGCGGCGAAAGCGCAGCACAAGCAACAAAGGCGGGTGAACTACTGAACTCTATTACCGAAGATGTGCAAACTATTATGGAAATGAGCACGCATATTGCCACCGCAATTGACGAGCAAAGCCAAGTTGCTTCTGAGGTGAATAAAAACGTCGTGCGTATTCGTGATATCGCCGAAGATGCCTCAGCTCATTCATCAAGAAATGCACAAACTAGCGAAGAAGTATCAGAGCAAGCTAGGGTACTTTACGCCGCGATAGATAAGTTTAAGGTTTAAAAACAGAAGCTAGGTTCTAGGGTTTAGGCTCTAGGAGTTAGCTGAGCTTTAAGCGCTAAGCCATAAGTTTTAAGCAGCCCTGAGTTGTTTGAAAGTTATGGCTTTTTTGTTTTCACACTTTTTTATTTTTATTTTTAGGTTAAAGGTTACTCTCAGTTTTATTTCTCGACGATAAACCAGTTAATTGGAGCCTCTTTGCTAAAGTGTAATCAGTGTGCGGCTAAAAAAGATTTCAAAATACATTTTTGGATGTCAAAAATAGACATGGTTGGGTTTATCTTTCTCAGCCTTTGTTTATCTATACCCATTGGGATTGTGGCTTTCTTAGCTGAGGAGTCGCAAAGTTTTGCTCGCTTTATTGCTTTTGCCGTTCTAATTTTTGCCGCAATTAAAAAACACAAAAAAGTGGTTGCACTTTTAATCGTTGAGCTTGTTATTGACTGGGCTCTTGATAAGGCTGGAATGTATGAGTTTAACTTAATGGTTGCAACAGCATTTATCCTCACATTCATAAAAATTGGCAGTAAGGTTTATGGATTCTTTTTTCAATGTGTGAATTATAAGTTTGATTTAGACATCTTTTGTCCAAAGTGTAATAAAACATATAAAAAAGTTAGGCTACCAGAGAGCAAGTAATAGCTAACTTAAAGTAAATAGGCAAGGGCGATATCAATCTTTTTACTCTAAAGTGCAGTGCTTTAAATAATAGAAAAGTTATGATTATTTGTAGTGGCTCATATCTTATCTTACAGTTTCGATAAATAGACTTGGACTTCATCTAACTGGCATTTATGAGCAAAAGCGGACGCCGGTAAAAGTTAAACTTAGTCCTGTTTTTTGAGTAGGATCCTAATTTTGTCTGATAACATTATTAACCGCCGTTTTGATGCAAAATAACAAGCTTTGAATTTTAGCTATTTTAATTACTTGTTTACAAAGGTAATTATTGGTGGAATTATAAGAGTATATAATATAAACCGTTTTGGTGTGTTATAAGCACGGATGGATATGAGAGCACTTTATTTACTTTTATTTTTAGTTTCTATCAATGTAAGTGCTGATGCTTACTTTCCCAGCTGCTTTGAGTCCTCTACTTTTGAGAGGAATGGTAAAAAGCTATTTATTACACCAGATGATTTGTTAAACCGTCCTAATTGGGGCTTAGGTGATGGCGAACCACCAATATCAATTGGTAGTGCAACAGAAAAAGTTATGTCATTTCTTCGTGATAAATACAGTGTTGAAGAAGTGATTTTTGCATTTGTTCACCTAAAGAGCCAAGTTTGTTCAATAGACCAGGAAATGCAAATAGTTTGGTTTTACGTTTTCGCTGCTGACTCACCAATTAGTCTTGTTGGTATCTCAATGACTGGACGATTGATTGAGGCCGTAGAATGACATTTTGGAAATATGCTTCTAACAAACCAAGTCATCGGAAAATCACTCACTGGCTGCGCTAAAACGTTCGTGTGTTTTCCGCTGCTTGTGGCATTATATTTCATGAGAATTTTGCTTTCATCTATGCTATCAAAGGGGTTATATATGGATCTTGAAAAACAAATCAAAGTATTTAAAGATTTAGGCTACGAATTCGCAGAAGGTGTAACTAAAGAGCTAATTCTTCGTGATGTATATGAAATGACATGGGAAGAAGAAACGGAAAAACATATTGAAGAGAACCCTTTTTCAATTCTATATTATTTCTATGGATGGAGAGATTCTGCTGTAAAAGGACGCAATTATACAGATGATTGTATTTGGTTCGATTTAGAGTTCTTTGATTCTAGATCTGAATATAAATGGTTTATGGAAAGAATGGGAGTTATTACCCATGGTGATATGATTTTTTCAGATATAACAATAGATACAGATTCAGATGATTGGGAATGGATTGATTTTAAAGTTAACGGTATACCTAAGCGATGGAAATTGGAGAAAACGGGCATAATACCAGATCATTTTGTAGAACGTTTTTCATCTTTAAATAAAGAATTAGGTTTTTCGCGACAGTTTACCTATTACGATAATGGCGGGCAACAATGGGTCATTGATTATGCTAACAAATCAGAACAAAAAGAATTTAATGAAAAAACAGGTTTAAATAGAGAGTGGCTAGGTGAAGGAAATCATTTTAAAGCTCTTCCAGAAAGCCATGATGAAGTACCATCTAAAACTCTACAGCAAAAATTTGTGAGTATATATTCAAAGTTAGCTAGTAGATTTCAAAGTCAATAACAAAAGAAATATAACACATATGAGCCTTAACTCTGTCAATAGGCACTAGTGTTCTTTTTGACCGTCAATTCTAAATCAATAAATAAATTTGTTTACTTCGTCTGACGATGTGGCTGTTAAGGCAGTAGCTTAAGGCAGACACATATAAGCGCAACGTAATAGCCTTCACGTTATTAGCGCAGCATTTGCTTATTTTCCTCTTAAGCGCAGCGCCTCTTAACCACTTTGTAAATAATTCACTAAATTTTTTTGCACAAAGAGAAGGGAATGAGCAGTAAATGAGGGAAACGTAGCGCTTAGTATTGGCGTGCTTAAATAACTGATAATCTGACATGATTATTACTAAGCGATTGAATCAAAATAGCAACTCGGCTATGGTTAATGCATCAATAAAAAATAAATTAAAAACGAGTTATTCTAAAGGCTCGTTAGGATTACGAGAGTATCAATGAAACTTTTAAGCTGGATTTTACTGATATTATTTATATTATCTTATGGTAGTTCTGCATTATTTTGTTCAGGTTTTGTTGATATTATTGAGCCAAATTTTGGTGAATGCTTTAACAGTGGTGTTTCATATTTTGATTATTTTCCAAAAGGTCAGTCTCCTCTTGAAATGTTAGGTGTAAAACTAATTGCGGCATGCTTAGTAATATCATTTGTTATTGGTTTTATTTATCATAAGTTTAAAGTCAGAAAGCAACCCTAACATATATGAGTCTTAACTCAGTCAATAGGCAATAGTATTACCTTTGACGGTTTAAATTCGGTAACGGCCAACTTAAAATCAATAAACAAATTTGTTTACATCGTCTGTCGATGCAGCTGTAAGTAGCTTACGGCAATCAGACTATTTAGGGCTTATTAAAACCTTTACCTAGCACCTTCTCGTTACGCTTCGCTACACTCAACCACAACCACATAGTTAACTTTAACGCCGAGCTGCGCTAACTTTCACCTTGAACCTTTTAACTCGCTAACTATACTCTCGCAAACTCGCTAAGGTACAAACTTGATCGGTACGCTGTCTTTATTGGCATTATGTTCTGCGAGGCGTTGTTGGTAGGTTTGCCATAAATCGTCATGTTGAGCTTGTAGGTGGCTGAAATATGCCCAGCTAAATAAACCGCTGTTGTGGCCATCGTCAAAGTCTAAACGCAGTGCGTAGTGGCCGACTGGCTCGATGTTTTTGATGCTAACCTGCGATTTACCGAGTACCAATTTCATTGGTTCGTTACCATGGCCTTGTACTTCGGCAGACGGTGAATGAACACGTAAAAACTCACTACTAAAAGTACAGTGGGTGTCATCGTCAAAATAGACATCAAGGGTTTTGCTAACGGTATGATGATGTACCTTGATAACTTGTTTCATTGTTATGCCTGTGTATTGAGCCTAGAACCTAGAACTTAGAGCCTGGGCCCTAAGTTCTAGTTTTAAAATTAAAGAATAAAGCGACTTAGGTCTTCATCTTCAACCAGTGCACCTAAATGCTTCTCAACATAGGCGGCATCAATGACTAAACTGGTGCCAGCTTGCTCTGATGCATCATAGGAAATTTCTTCCATCAGTTTTTCCATTACCGTATGTAGGCGACGTGCACCAATGTTTTCGGTTTTTTCATTAACTTGCCATGCCGCTTTGGCAATGCGCTCAATGGCGTCATCGCTAAACTCTACACTTACTTGCTCTGTTTTAAGTAGTGCATGTTGTTGCTCGGTCAGTGAGGCATGTGGTTCGGTTAAAATACGTTTAAAGTCGTCAGCGGTTAATGCTTCAAGCTCTACACGAATAGGTAAGCGACCTTGTAGTTCTGGGATCATGTCAGATGGTTTTGCCATTTGGAATGCGCCAGAGGCAATAAACAACATATGGTCAGTTTTCACCATGCCATGCTTAGTGCTCACGGTTGAGCCTTCAATCAGTGGCAGTAAGTCACGCTGTACGCCTTCACGGCTTACGTCTGGACCTGATGATTCACCGCGTTTACAGATTTTGTCTATCTCGTCGATAAACACAATACCGTTTTGTTCGGCTGCGAAGATTGCTTGCTCTTTTAGCTCTTCAGGGTTTACTAATTTAGAGGCTTCTTCTTCAACCAATAATTTAAACGCTTCTTTAATTTTAAGTTTGCGTTTAGTGCGCTTGTCACCCGCCATATTTTGGAACATGCCTTGCAGCTGGTTGGTCATTTCTTCCATACCAGGTGGTGCCATGATCTCAACATTTGGTTGTGCTTGAGCTAAATCAATATCAATTTCTTTATCGTCTAATTGACCTTCGCGTAATTTTTTACGGAAAATCTGACGCGTTGAAGATCCTTCATCGCGTTGGCTTTCACCAGACGAATCTTTAGCTGGAGTTAGTAGTGCATCTAAAATACGTTCTTCGGCAGCTTCTTCTGCGCGATGTTTGAATTTTTTAGTTTGTTGCTCACGGGTCATTTTGATTGATACATCAACCAAGTCGCGAATGATGGTTTCAACTTCTTTACCAACATAGCCCACTTCAGTGAACTTAGTCGCTTCGACTTTAATGAAAGGCGCGTTGGCAAGTTTTGCTAAACGACGGGCAATTTCAGTTTTACCAACACCGGTTGGACCGATCATCAGGATATTCTTCGGCGTTACTTCAGCGCGAAGATCTTCATCTAATTGCATGCGGCGCCAGCGATTACGAAGGGCAATAGCCACTGCTTTTTTTGCTTTTGCTTGACCAATTATATGCAGGTCAAGTTCATGAACGATTTCTCTGGGAGTCATATCAGACATAGCAGTTCCTATTACAATTCTTCGATGGTTTGAAAGTTATTTGTGAATACACAAATATTGCCGGCAATTGTCAGGCTTTTTTCAACAATTTCGCGGGCGCTTAAATCGGTGTTTTCAAGTAGGGCAGTTGCAGCTGATTGGGCAAAGTTACCACCACTACCAATGGCAATTAAATCATTTTCAGGCTGCACAACATCACCGTTACCAGTAATTATCAGTGAGGCTGTGGAGTCGGCAACAGCAAGTAATGCTTCGAGTTTGCGCAAGGCGCGATCGCTACGCCAATCTTTAGCCATTTCAACAGCGGCTTTGGTTAGATTGCCTTGGTGCATTTCAAGCTTGCTTTCAAAACGTTCGAACAGGGTGAAGGCATCAGCAGTGCCGCCAGCAAAACCGGCGATCACTTTGCCATTATAAAGGCGTCGAACTTTGCGGGCGTTGCCCTTCATTACGGTGTTACCAAGTGAAACTTGGCCATCGCCACCAATGACGACTTTATCGCCGCGACGTACACTTACAATAGTGGTCATGTTATTCCTCATCATCGAGTCGCAGGGGCGACTCGTTAAAAGCGATTGATGATGAGTTAATATGGGTTAATGGGCTAAAATCAAGTCCAATTCCAAATTCCGCAACCAGTTATTTTGCTACGCTTTAGTTTGTTTTTATCACTTTCGGCTAAACGTTTGGTTTTATAAGGACCTAAACGCACTTTATACCAGACACCGTTAGTGCCGGTTGTTTCACGAATTTCGGCGATTAATCCGGCAAATGCAATTTTAGCTTTTAAGGTTTCTGCTTGGCCATGGGTTCTGAATGAGCCGCATTGCATTACATAAGGGCCTTTTTGTTCAAGCTCTCTTACTTCAACTTGAATTTCATGCTCTTTGATTTCTTTTATGAATTCAGGAGGGCGTGGTTTAGGCAACTCTTGTTGCACTTTTGCAGGTGTTGGGTTTGCTTGTTGTTCAACCAGCTTTGGATCTGCATTGGTTTTGACATACCATAAACCAAAACTAAAACCGCCAACAAGTAGCACGGTAACCAGTACTAATAATACGGGGAATGGTTTTTTCGGTGGCGCTGTTTTTTTGCTGTTACGGTTGCCCGGTTTTTTATTAATAAAATCGTGTTGTGCCATGGTGGTATTGGGCTTTTAACCTTAAATCATATCTATTGGATCTACATCTAAGCTCCATCGCACCTTTTGCGCTAATTTACTGGTACTTAAGTAGTCTACCATTTGCGCGAGATATTGGTGTAATAGAGGGCGTTCGAGCGCTTGAATATGCAATTGAAAGCGATATTTCCCTGCAATTCGCTCGAGCGGTGCAGGGATCGGACCTAGCAATTGTATACCAGTTAGACCTTGGACTGGAACTAAATCTGTTAAAAAATCGACCACTTGCTTTATGTTGTGACCTTCGGCGCGGACAATCGCCATATTAGTTATTGGTGGTAGCTGTGCGTCATCGCGCTCTTGCAGTGCAAAACGGGCGAAATCTTGATAACCATTATTGACTAAATCTTGTAATAAAGGATGCTCGGGAAAGTGAGTTTGCAATAATACATGACCAGGTTCGCCACTGCGCCCAGCACGGCCAGCCACCTGAGTAACCAATTGTGCTAAATGCTCTGTGGCGCGAAAGTCGCACGAGTACAAGCCGCCGTCGACATCAAGGATCAATACTAAGCTCACATCAGCAAAGTGATGACCTTTGGCAAGCATTTGGGTGCCAACTAAAATCCGTGCACCGCCTTGGTTTATATCGTCTAGGGCTTTTTCTAAACTGCCTTTACGACGCGTTGAGTCGCGGTCAATCCGGCTAATCGGGGTATCAGGAAACTCGGTTGTTAAAAACTCTTCTATTTGTTCGGTGCCTTTGCCGTTAGGAAATATTTGTGTACTACCACAGTCTGGACACTGATGCGGCACGTGTTCTTGTTCACCGCAGTGATGGCAAATCATCTGGCCGATGGCTTTGTGAAAAGTCGCACTAGTGCTGCAACGTGTGCACTCACTTAACCAACCACATTCATGGCAAATCAGGGTAGGCGAAAAACCGCGACGGTTTAAAAATACCATCACTTGTTTGCCTCGTTTTAAATGCTGACGCATAGTGGCAAGACTGGCATGAGCTATACCAGCTTGATCCGGCTGGCCTTTCATATCAATCAGCTGAAATTTATTGTCGGTACTGGTTTGCGCACGTTGTGTTAGGCTCAGTAGTTGGTATTTATTATGAATTGCCTTATGCAAGGTTTCGAGCGCCGGGGTTGCTGAGCCTAAGATCAGCGGTATTTTATGTTGAAAAGCGCGGTATGCGGCTAAATCACGGGCATGGTAACGTAAGGTATCTTGTTGTTTAAATGAACCGTCATGTTCTTCATCAACAATGATCATACCAAGCTTTAAAAATGGTAAAAAGATACTCGAACGTGTACCAATCACAATTGCGCAACTGGCTTTTTCACAAAAGCGCCAAGTTTGTAAGCGTTCGTTATCGGTCAGTGCTGAATGCCACAGCATAATCGGCGTATCAGGAAAGCGACGACGAAATCGATTAACCGTTTGTGGCGTAAGGCCAATTTCAGGCACTAGTACGAGTGCTTGTTCACCGCGTTTTAAAACCTCTTCAAGGCATTGTAAGTAAACCTCGGTTTTACCACTGCCAGTGACACCTTCTAGTAAAAAGCTATTGAAACCGACCGCTTGATTAATGGTGGTACAGGCTACTGCTTGCTCTTTATTTAAAGTCGGCTTAGTGCCTACGGTGGGAAGTTGTTGTTGCCATTGGTTGTCGTGTTCAATCGTTTGGCTGATCAGCTCCTTGTTAAGTAAGCTGTCGATAGTTTTTTTACTAAACCCCAGCGCTTTTAATTCTGTAAGTGATGATTTACCCGAATCTGCCAGTTGTTTGAGTAAGCTTAGTTGGCTCTTTGCTTTTAAAGACGGTAATTTAGCGCCTTTTTCAGTTAGTGCCACCATACTAATACTGCTTTTATCTGGGCACAGTCCTTGACGCAGCGCGCCAGGCAGGGCGATATGAATTGTTTCACCTAGTGGGTAGCAATAATAGCGCGCAGTAAAACGCAATAATTCGATATGTCGCTCTGATAAAACGGCTTCATCATCAATCACTTCAAGCACTGCTTTAAGTTTATTAACCGGCACATCGGTGTTGGTTTTTAGCGCCAGTACTACCGCAACTTTGCGCTGATTACCAAATGGCACCCATACCCGCGCACCGACTTTAGGCATCACCGATAAACCATCGAGTTGCTCTGGAATGCGATAATCAAAGGTGCGATGCAACGGTACTTTTATAGCAACTTCAACAAAACTCATAACAACCCAAACAAGAACGAATAAGGGAGTTAATGTACTAAAATTATGGCTGAAAACCTACCTGCAAATATCTTCTTTAAAACTTTTGTTCATTTTATTAGCAAAAACGACATTTAAAGCTTGTAGCAAGTGGGGTTGTTGCTTAGAATACGCGTCCTAAATAATTTGTTTTAACGACGTATGGTGCCAGACTCCGGGTTTGGAGAGCGATGCGGCCTTAACTAGAGGTTTCTATGAAAGAAGGTATTCACCCTAAGTACGAAGTAATTTCAGCATCATGTTCATGTGGAAATAAATTCGAAACTCGTTCTACTCTGTGTAAAGACATTCACTTAGACGTATGTTCTGCGTGTCACCCGTTTTACACTGGTAAGCAAAAAGTTTTAGACACAGGTGGCCGTGTTGATCGCTTTAACAAGCGTTTCGGTTCACTTAGCAGCAAGTAATTCTTGTTGTTTTGTCGGAAAAAGCACCTTAGGGTGCTTTTTTTTATGCCTGCTATTTATTAAAAACACCGCCTTTTAGTCTTTATTTCTTGCTCTAGTGCTCCAGCTTTACGCATTCATTATGTTGTGACTATTTCCCACTTTTATATCCAGTATAGCGAGTAAATAACAGACAAATAGTGATTTGTTGACTATATTGTCATTCTCGTTAAAGCGATAAATTAAACGTTTTTGTCGGTAAAGTTAGGTCTTTTGCGGTTAAATGTTGTTAACGTCTTACTTTGATGGTTTTTAGTCATAGGCCATTATTTTTGCTTTAAAGCGTTGCATAATGAGCATTTTAAGATGGGTTTTTTGATGCTTTGTGGCGTTTTTATAGCCGAAAATTGAAGCTTTTTTGCAAAAAATGCTGACAAAACGCATAAAATTAACGGATATAGCATATAACAGGATAGACCTGATATTGCTTGAATTTAATTATAATATAGGTATCGTTCCCTATAAGATATAAGAACTGCTTACTCTCACTTTCAACTTAACTTACTTGCAGGATAAAATCGCGTTATGTCAGACTTTCGTGAACAAGCTTTACATTACCATTCGCACCCCGTTCCAGGAAAAATTAGCGTTGAGCTTACAAAGCCAGCTGAAACCGTACAGGATCTTGCACTCGCATACAGCCCCGGTGTTGCAGAACCGGTACGTGAAATAGCTGCTGATCCCGCTAATGCCTACAAATACACCGGTAAAGGCAATATGGTTGCGGTTATTACTAACGGCACCGCTATTTTAGGTTTAGGTAACTTAGGTCCATTGGCTTCAAAACCGGTTATGGAAGGTAAAGCGTTATTATTTAAACGCTTTGCGGGTCTAGATTCGATAGATATTGAGGTGAAACACAATACCACCGAAGATTTCATCAATACAGTTGCTAACATAGCTGATACGTTTGGCGGTATTAACTTAGAAGACATTAAAGCGCCAGAGTGTTTTGAAATAGAAAAAGCATTGATCGAGCGTTGTAGCATTCCAGTGTTCCACGACGATCAACACGGTACCGCGATTGTAACGGCTGCTGGTATGATCAACGCACTTGAAGTACAAGGCAAAGAAATCGAAGATGCGATTATCGTTTGTTTAGGAGCCGGTGCCGCAGCGGTTGCGTGTATGGAGCTACTGATCAAGTGTGGCGCATTGCGTGAACATATTTACATGTTAGATCGTAAAGGCGTTATTCATACTCGTCGTGATGATTTAAACGAGTACAAACAGTTATTCGCTAACAATACAGATAAGCGCACACTGCAAGATGTTATTGCTGATGCCGATGTATTTGTTGGTGTATCTGGCCCGAATTTACTTTCTCCTGACGATCTTAAGCTAATGGCTGATCGACCTGTAGTGTTTGCCTGTTCAAACCCAGATCCAGAAATCTCTCCAGTGCTTGCTCATGGTGCTCGCGATGATTTAATCATGGCAACGGGTCGTTCAGATTATCCAAACCAAGTTAACAACGTGCTGTGTTTCCCATTTATTTTCCGTGGTGCGCTAGATGTGCGTGCAAGCAAAATTAATGATGAAATGAAAATTGCTGCGGTTGACGCTATTCGTAGCATTGCTAAAGAACCAGTACCAGCGGAAGTATTAAAAGCGGCGGGTGTTGAGACACTTGAATTTGGTGCGCAGTATATTATTCCAAAACCGATGGATCCGCGTTTATTACCGCGCATTGCCAAAGCAGTAGCGCAAGCGGCAATTGATTCTGGTGTTGCACAAATTGATATGCCGGAAAACTACATGGAGTAGCTGCTTAGCTGCAATTGGTAATGGCACAATAATAAAAACCTCAGTAACTTACGTTACTGAGGTTTTTTTGTAGCCCATTCCTGAAGCAGGAATATATACAAATGATAACTTAATCTTCGTTGAGTACAGGTACTTCGAGACCCATTTCAAGCATGATTTTTTTCACTTCTTCAGGCACTTTCTCTGGATTATCTTTACGTAAATCTTCATCGTTTGGCAGTGGTTGGCCAGTAAATGCGTGTAAAAATGCTTCACAAAGTAATTCGCTATTTGTTGCATGGCGAAGATTATTAATTTGACGACGAGTACGCTCATCAGTCAAAACTTTTAATACATTTAGCGGGATCGAAACGGTGATCTTTTTAACTTGTTCTGATTTTTTCCCGTGTTCTGCGTATGGGTGAATATATTCACCATTCCATTTAGCCATAGGATGTATCGTTGCCTCAGGTTGTTAATTGTTTGCGCGACCTTTTGCAGCGCAAAGATGGCGAAATTCTATCGTGTTAAAAAAGATAGTCAAATACTTGTTTTTTAGCCATCTAGCGGCTTAAATGTTTTTACTTCTAATCTTGCGGCTAAAACCGCATAAATGCTTTGACTTATTAAATTTGATCCTCTAACCTTTTAGACGTCTAAACATCCATTTAATTGTAGGTGACGGTATGAGTCAAAAGAATAAAGCAACCATTGCAGTACGCAATGGTATTGATGCAGATAAACATCACGGCGCGGTTGTGCCTCCCATTCATTTATCGACCACCTACTCATTTGCTGATTTTGATAAAAAGCGCCAATATGATTATGGCCGTAGCGGCAACCCAAACCGTGATTTACTCGCTGAAACGCTCGCTAAGCTTGAAGGTGGCGCTAAGGGGATTATCACTGCAACGGGCATGGCTGCGGTGCATTTAGCTACTCAGCTGCTAAACAGTGACGATACTTTAGTGATCCCACATGATTGCTATGGCGGTAGTTACCGCTTATTCACCTCACTTGAAAAGCGTGGCTTATTAAAGTTAGTGGTTTTAGATTTAACTAAATCTGAAAATCATCAAAAAATTCTTGAGATAAAACCAAAGCTAATTTGGATTGAAACACCGAGTAATCCTATCTTACGGTTAACCGATATTAAAGCGATCACCACGATTGCTAAGCAGTGCGGTGCGTTGGTTGGTGCCGATAACACATTTTTATCACCTGCTTTGCAAAACCCAATTGAGTTTGGTGTTGATATTGTGGTGCATTCGACCACTAAATATATTAACGGTCACTCAGATGTTGTTGGTGGTGCGGTGATCGCCGCTACCCAAGAGTTGGGTGATGAGCTTGCTTGGTGGGCTAATAACATTGGCATTACCGGTGCCCCGTTTGATAGCTACTTAACGTTACGTGGTTTACGTACTTTGAATGTTCGTTTACGTCAGCATCAAGAAAATGCCTTTATTATTGCCCAATATCTAGAAAACTCCCCTTATGTAAGCCAAGTATATTACCCTGGATTAGTATCTCATCCACAGCATGAACTCGCTAAACAGCAGCAACGTGGTTTTGGTGGCATGGTAAGCTTTGATATCAAAGGTGATATTAATGATGCTGCAGAATTTTTGACCAGCTTAGAAGAATTTAGCTTAGCTGAGTCATTAGGTGGGGTTGAGAGTTTGATTTGTCACCCTGCAACTATGACCCACGCAGGTATGGAGGCAACTGCTCGTCTTGCTGCGGGAGTAGGTGATACCCTGATCCGTATTTCGGTGGGCATTGAAGATGTAAAAGATTTAATCGCTGACTTAGATCGTGTATTCAATAAAGTGAAACCAGGTCAAGCTCAGCACGGCGCAAAAGTAATCGCTTCCTCTGTTCAACAACAAGATGATGAGCAATCAAGCTCATTTAAACTGACTCCTGCACATACGGCTTTGTGGTAATAAAAAATGGTAAATATAGTTCATAAATTTGGTGGTTCTAGCCTTAGTTCTGCAGAGCGTTATCAGGCCGTAGCAAATATTATTCTAGCCCATACGGAAGCCGGTGATTGTGTGGTGGTATCCGCAGCCGGTAAAACTACTAATACGTTAGTTACGCTATGGCAGAGTTACCAGCAAGGTGATCAACAGGCAGTGAGTGATATTTTATTGCAGCTTGATAATCATCAACGTACTTTGATCGAGCAGTTATTGAGTCCAGCAGCGCGACATACGGCATTAAACGTATTAGAACAAGAGCTAGCCTTAATTGCACAGCAAACTCAACAGCAAAGCTTACAGGAAGCCGCATTGCTTGCTCACGGTGAAGTTTGGTCGGCACGATTATTGGCTAGCTATTTAAAACAGTTAAATGTTGCAGCTCAAGATGTTGATGCTCGTCAATTGTTTACCCTTAATGATGGGCAATTATTACATCAAAAAAATCAACAAGCCTGTGCCGAGTTAATTTCAGCCAATTGCATTAATATTGTTACTGGTTTTATAGCCGCTGATTGCCAAGCAAATACAGTTACTTTGGGGCGCAATGGCAGTGATTACAGCGCGACTTTGTTAAGCAGTTATTGTCATGCTAGTCAGGTATCAATTTGGACTGATACCCAAGGGGTGTTTAGTACCGACCCTCGTAAAGTAAAAAAAGCGATTAAGTATTCTAAAGTATGTCGTGGCCAAGCAAACTTACTGGCGCGTTTGGGCAACCCAGTGTTACATGCTAAAACTCTCTCGCCATTAAAAAATACTGATATCAAATTAGTCGTTCGCAGTAGTTACGACAGCGAAGCTAGCGCGACAGAAATTGTCAAAGAAGGTTACAGCAAAGCTAAGCGTTTTATCACTACCTTAGAAAATATTGATTTACTGCGTATTGATCAGCTGCGTGGCGGTGAAATTGGCGAATTAAGTCAGCTTATTCAACACAGCTTGCATCATTTTATTAAAAACGGCGATACCTACTTACTAGTGCCGGCAGCAGCGACTCATCAGGTGGTGAGTCATTTGCAAGGGCGCGCTAATATTATTGAGTCGAACTTACATGGTTGCGCTGTTGTGGCGCCACGAAATGATGTAGCGCAATTATTTGAACAAGCAACGCAAGTGCTTAGTGAGCAAAGTTTAGTGCCGCGCTTTAGCCATCAAGACGCAGACTACATATTACTACTAACGGATCAATCTATTGATAGTGATGTATTGACCTTATTGCATGATAAGTTGATTAACAAAGGCCAAGAGCTTGCCATTATTGTTGCTGGCCTTGGTAATGTTGGTGAAGTATTTATTGAGCAACTAAGTCAGCAGCTTAATCGTTTGCAGCAACACTTCAGCGTTAAGCTGGTTGGTTTATTACGCTCGCGCTCTATGTTGTTCAGCCCAAGTGGTATCGTGCTTGAGCAATGGCAGTCACAGTGGCAAAACGAAGCAATAGATTACCAAGAAGCTGATTTACTGACACGTATCAGCGAACTCGATTACGAACACAAAGTGCTGATTGATATTACTGCTAGTGAAGCGTTTAGTAAGCTTTACCCGGCGTTTGTTAATTTAGATTGTCACCTGATCAGTGCTAATAAATATGCGGGCACTGCAAATAATGACTGGTATCAAAATTTACGCCGTAATTTAGCTGAACGTAACTTACTATGGCGTTATAACACCAGTGTTGGTGCGGGTTTACCAATTAATTTTGCGTTAGCTGATTTACAAAACAGTGGCGACAGTATTACCCATATTGAAGGCGTGTTCTCAGGCACTTTATCGTGGTTGTGTAGCAGTTATGATGGAAGTGTGGCGTTTTCCGATTTAGTGTTGCAAGCGCAGCAAATGGGTTACACCGAGCCTGATCCACGAGAAGATTTATCAGGGCGTGATATGCAGCGCAAACTGCTTATTTTAGCCCGTGAATTAGGGCTCACCTTAGAGCTTGATGAGATTGGCTTAACACCGTTGATGCCAGAGCAACTAGCGCAAGGTGATTGGCAGTCTTTTTTAGCTAATAAGCAGTTGCTTGATGACTTTATTGCTGAAAAAGCGCAGTTAGCTGCCAAAGAAAACAAAGTACTGCGTTATACCGGTGCGTTAACAATTGCTGATGGCAAAGTAACCGCTAAAGTCGGTTTGGCTTATGCAACACAGGGTGATGCCTTAGCTAACTTAACTCCAGGTGATAATATCTTTGTTATCAACAGTCAGTGGTATAGCGATAATGCGTTGGTGATCCAAGGTCCTGGTGCAGGCAAAGAAGTTACCGCAGCAGGCGTGCATTCTGATTTATATTGGTTAATACAAAACTTAAAATGAGCTCTGAGTTTGTAAAATAAAAAAAGCGCCGATTGGCGCTTTTTTTATGTAGCAGCGATTTTATATCGCGACATAGTAATATTAAAACAGCTCTTCTTCTGTTTTAGTCTCTTCTTCAAAAACGTTTTCTACATGCTGCATCACATACTTAGTGGGCGAGGTGCCTTTTTCAAAGTATTCAAAGCGACTAGTGTAATCGTTCTTTTGACTCAAGAGTCCCGTTGCTAGATCGATTCGTACCGACACTAATCCTTCAGGTGGCTCGATTGGTGCTTCTGGCTTATCTTTGAGTGCTACTCGCATAAAGTCAATCCATGCCGGTTGAGCTGTTTTAGCACCAGATTCTGCACCAGAGATCTGGGTATTATTCATGTTGTTGTTATAAGTCGAGCGACCAAGCGGGTTACCTGGATTATCAAATCCAACCCAGACCGAGGTCATAACATTACGGTTAAAGCCGCTAAACCAAGTATCGACAGAGTCATTAGTAGTACCCGTTTTACCGGAAAGATCGCGACGATCTAATACCTGAGCACGCCAACCGGTTCCACTCCAACCCGTTTTATGGGCCCAACTACCGCCCCCCCAAATTGCGCTATTCATCGCATCAGCTATCAAAAACGCGTTTTGTTTAGATATGATGCGCGGCGCACAATGATTTGCTGTTTGGCTGGTATTTAACCCTGTAGTGGACTCAAATTGAGTCATTGTTAGCTGAGGCGTAACAGGATCACACGCTAATAATGGTTTTGTTTTAAATAACACATTACCTGCAGAGTCTTGAATCTCATTAATAAAATAAGGGGTGATCAAATGACCGCCATTGGCAAATGTGCTCATGCCACGGGCAAGCTCTAAAGGAGTGATTGACGCACTACCTAAAGCTAGCGATTCACTGCGATTGATATCATTATTTTGAAAGCCAAATTTTAATAGGTGATCAGCTGTGCGCTGCAAGCCTACACCGCGCAGTAAGCGCACCGAAATAACGTTTTTCGATTGTGCTAAAGCACGACGAATACGGATTGGGCCGTTATATACCGCAGGGCTGTTTTTTGGTCGCCATGCAACCCCTAGGCTCTTGTCCCATTGATTGATTGGCGCATCATTTAAAATAGACGCTAAGGTATAACCATTATTCAGCGCCGCAGAATAAATAAACGGCTTAATGTTAGAGCCGACCTGACGTTTTGCTTGCACGGCTCGGTTATATTGGCTTTGTTCAAAGCTATAACCGCCAACAATTGCTTTAATGCGACCATCATTCGGATCCAGCGATACTAATGCACTTGAGGCTTCAGGTAATTGGCTGAGTAGATAACTGCCATCGTCATTTTTACGTAGCCAAATTTGCTCACCTGGATTGAGTATGTCAGCAGCTGTTTTTGGTGGGAAACCTTGACGGTAACGCGTAATGTATTTGCGCGCCCATTTGAGATTATCCCAGTCTAGAGTGACTTGCTCACCACTTTTTAATAACACTGTTGCCGTTTGCTCTCCTACAGACAAAACTGCTGCCGTTAATAGCGGGGCAATTTCTTTTACCGGCTCAAGCTTTGCTAAAATTTCACTAGAGCTTAGGGCAGGTTGCGTTTCAAAATCCCACAGTTGCTGCTCTGGGCCACGATAGCCATGGCGCATATCGTATGCATGGAGATTATCAACGAGTGCTTTTTGCGCTGCGGCTTGTACGTCAGATTCAACACTGGTGTAAACTTTAAAGCCGGTATTATATGCTTTTTCGTAGCCATAACGAGCGACCATTTCTGCACGCACCATTTCAGATATATAAGGCGCATATAAGTCTATTTCGGCACCATGAAATTTTGCCGTAATTGGTTCTTGAGAGCTCTGGTTGTAGTCTGCTTGAGAGATATAACCTTCATCAAGCATACGTCTGAGTACCACATTACGGCGTGCCTTGGCGCGAACTGGGTTTCTGATCGGATTTAAAGCTGAAGGCGCTTTTGGTAAGCCTGCAATCATTGCCATTTGCGCTAAAGTTAACTCGTTTAGTTGCTTACCATAATAGACTTGTGCAGCGGCTCCGATACCAAAAGCACGATTACCTAACTCTATTTTATTTAGGTATAAAGCGAGTATTTCATCCTTGGTAAGTAAGTTCTCAATGTGTAACGCAATGAAGATCTCTTTTACTTTACGAATATAGGCCTTTTCACGTGTTAAGAAGAAGTTACGAGCTAACTGCATTGTTATAGTACTTGCGCCTTGTTTTTTCTCACCAGTTGAAATTAATACGAGCGCTGAACGTAAAATACCTATAGGATCTATACCTATATGGTCATAAAAACGGTTATCTTCAGTGGCTAAAATAGCATTTATGAGTGGTTGTGGGATCTCTTCTATAGTCACTGGAATGCGGCGTTTTTCACCGAACTGGTTGATTAACAAACCATCTTTCGAAAAGACTTGCATAGGAGTTTGTAATTGCACGTCTTTTAAAACTTGCACACTGGGGATATCAGATTTAACGTAATAATAAAGGCTTACTAAGGTAATGAGCCCTAAAAACGCGCAGATGATAAAAAATTGTAAAGTTCGTTTTAATAAAATCACTTATATTTTCCCTAAATGGACTCCCAATTAGAATCGGAGACTGCTAGTATATATTGATTAAAAAATGAATAGTATTTTTTCATATAAAAATTATAACTTGTTTATTCTTAAAACAAAGGCCAAGTTGCGAACATGCTAAGTCAACTATTGAGTAAGTCTTCATCGATGATGGTAGGGATAGATATCGGTTCACATGCTATAAAAGCAGTGTTACTGAATGAAACGGACAGTGGCTATAGGCTCGAAGCGTTAGCAATTGAGCCAATGCCAAAAGGTACAATGGCTGAGCGCAATATTCAAGATATTGAGGCGATTGGTAATATCATTACTAAATTAAAGCGTAAGTTACCAAAGTCAATTCGTTCGGCAGCAGTAGCAGTATCGGGACAAACCGTCATTACGAAAGTAATTTTTATGGATGTTACGCTTTCAGATGCAGAGCTTGAGTCGCAAATAGAAATCGAAGCTGACAGCCTTATTCCCTATCCTTTAGATGAAGTTAGCCTAGACTTTGAAAAGCTCAGTACCAACGAAGCCGATCCTTCCAAAATGAATGTGTTGCTTTCAGCTGCGCGTACCGAAAGTGTTGAAGCTCGTGTTGGTGCATTAGAATCAGCTGGCTTAATAGCAAAAGTAGTTGATGTAGAAAGCTATGCCCTGAGTCGCGCAATGGATGTGTATTATCAGCAATTACCAAGCGATGCATTTAATAAGTGTGTAGCAGTGGTCGATATTGGCGCGGTACTTATGTTGGTAAGTGTGGTACTTGGCGGTGAAACGATTTACACCCGAGACCAAGTATTTGGTGGCGATCAATACACTAACAGCATAGTAGCTTATTATAATAAAAGTTTTGATGAAGCTGAAATAGGTAAAACTACAGGCGATCTTCCGCCTAACTACACGTTTGAAGTATTGGCACCATTTCAAACCTCATTATTACAGCAAGTACGCCGCGCAGTGCAGATGTTTTTAACTACCAGTGGCAAAGATCAAATCGATTACATTGTGCTCACTGGTGGCACAGCGATGATTGATGGCCTCGATCGACTGCTAATCGAAGAACTAGGCATCCATACCATAGTGGCAGAGCCTTTTGAAAATATGGATATTTCCCATCATGTCGATCGCAATGTGTTACAGCGTCATCGTACTCAATTTGCAATAGCGACTGGTTTGGCATTAAGGAGTTTTTCATCATGCCACATATAAATCTACTGCCTTGGCGCGAACAGCAGCGCAAACAATCACAGAATAAATTTGCCACTGTTTTGTTTTTTGTGGTGCTTGGCAGTTTTATCAGTATGTATTTACTCAGTAGTTATTACGGTAGTTTACGAGATGGTCAAAATATTAAAAATAATTACCTTTCAGCTGAAATTGGCCAATTAGATAAACGTATTAGTGAAATACGTGAATTAGACAAAAAGAAAGAAAACTTGCAGCAACGTATGCGCTTAATCGAAGAACTGCAAAGTAGTCGAAACTTGGGTACGCAAATTATGGATGAAGTTGCCAAAATTGTACCAACGGGGGTGTATCTAACTAAGTTAGAGCGTCGTGGTAGTGCAATTCATGTGGTTGGTCGTAGCGAATCAAATAATTACTTGTCAAATATGTTACGCCAAGTACAAAATTCCTATCTGCTCGAAAAGCCGATAATGCAAGGTATTATTGCTGGTGAAAAATCGTCTCGTTTATTGAGTGATTTTAATATGGAATTTTATGTAAAACCCTTTGATAAGATTGGAGAGGTTAAATAATGAACCTTGATATCAAAGCGTTAACAGAGATTGAATGGAACGAAATTGAGCTTGAAAACATTGGCGACTGGCCAATAGTTGTCAAGATTATTTGCTGCACTTTTGTAGCTGCCCTCGTATTGTTTTTCAGTTACAGCTTATTGGTTTCAGATGAAATAGACAGCTACCATAATGCGGTTAGTAAAGAAGTTGAGTTACGCAGTAACTACCGAGTGAAATACTCACTAGCGAGTAATCTAGAAATTTACCGTCAACAAATGGTTGAAATGGAAGAAAAGTTTTCTTTATTGCTAAAGCGCTTACCGACTTCAAACGAAACGCCAGGCTTACTTGATGATTTATCTTATGTGGGCACGACCAGTGGCTTAACCTTTCTTAAAATTGGCTGGTTACCAGAAGTGGAAAAAGAGTTTTATACTGAGTTGCCGATTAAAATTGAAGTAATAGGTAGCTACCATGAGTTTGGTGATTTTGTTGGCAAAGTAGCGCAACTTCCTCGTATCGTAAGTTTGCATGACTTTTCAATTACTAGTTCAGATTCAGGCAAGCTGACATTTAGCGTGGTCGCCAAAACTTACCGCTACGAAGGCGGCGTGAAAAAAGTAGGGGCTAAAAAATGAAAAAATTAGCCTTGGTTTTACTCGGCGGTATTTTGGTGAGCGCATGTAACGATGATACCTCTGAGCAAAAAGAGTTTATTGATCAGGTAAAAGCCAGCACTACACCTAAAGTTGAGGCCATTCCAAAACTGATCCAATTTGAGCACTTTGAATACAATGCACAGCAACTACGTAGTCCTTTTGTTGCGCCGCAGCCAGAAATTATTCAAAATAACATGATCCAAGTTAAAAACTGTTTACATCCTGATCCTGATCGTACGCGTGAAGTTTTAGAGAAATATCCGTTGGATAATCTGGCAATGAAAGGCACACTGGGTTCTGGTGGCCAAACATGGGCATTAATTAAAGCTGCAGATGATACTTTGCACCGAGTGACTGTTGGTAATCATATTGGTTTATATCATGGTGTTGTACAAGATGTTAAAAGTGATTATATAGAATTGTTAGAATTAATACCCGACGGGTCTGGTTGTTGGAAAGAACGTCTTACGAAGCTTGAAATGTTAGAGGCGGGCTCCAATGGCACTAGTTAAAAATAAAAAAGGTAAAATTAAAATGCATAAGGGAGTATCTTGGAGTAATCGCATTCATCAGGCTTTGTTTGTTGTTATTGCCCTTTTTATCACGCAATCAGCAATGGCAACTCCGTTATTGTATGACATTCGTTATAGCCCATTAATAGCTGGAGAAACACAGTTACAGCTGGTATTTGATGAGGAGCTGAGTGAAGAACCAAAAGTTCAGGTATTTAATAACCCAGCCCGTATTGAAATGCGCTTTAATGCCACTGATGTTGAACAAGGTATAAGTGAAGTACAAATCAACCAAGGCGGTATTGAAAAAGTTAATAGTGTAGCTGCTGATGGTAACTTGATTGTCACTGTTCATTTAGAGCGTTTAAAAATTTACCAAACAACGGTTAATAATAATCTTGTTTCATTACACGTTTCCGATAATCCTATCACGCCACAAGAAGATGCTAATACCGCCAAAGAAGTGACTGGCAATTACATTAACTCAATCCAGTCTATTGATTTTCGTCGTGGTGAAAAAGGTGAAGCACGAGTATTAGTATTCTTGCAAGACACTCAAGCTGCGATTGATGTGCATGAAAGTGGCGGTAAAATTATTGCTGAATTTCATCATACTGATATTTTAGATGACTTATTATATGAGCTAGATGTGCTAGATTTTGGCACTGTGGTCAGCTCAATTGAGACATTTAAAGAAAATAATATGAGCAGGGTGGTAATAACTCCTAATGCAGCGTTTAAATTTACTTATCAGCAAATTGAAAATATCCTTACTCTTACAGTTGAAAAAGATGACTCGCAACGTTCATATTTAGAAGGTGGTAAAGAGTATCAAGGTCGGCCAATGACGCTAAACTTTCAAGACATCTCAGTGCGTGCCGTATTACAAATTATTGCCGGCTATAATGATTTCAACCTAGTAACCAGTGACTCAGTCAGTGGCAACATAACTCTGCGTTTAGATGGTGTGCCTTGGGATCAAGCTCTTGACGTGGTATTACGCGTTAAAGGTTTAGATAAGCGTATGGATGGCTCTATATTAATGGTTGCACCATCTGAAGAGCTTGCC
This sequence comes from Pseudoalteromonas sp. SG44-8, assembly GCF_014164125.1. Lineage (NCBI taxonomy): Bacteria > Pseudomonadati > Pseudomonadota > Gammaproteobacteria > Alteromonadales > Pseudoalteromonadaceae > Pseudoalteromonas > Pseudoalteromonas sp. SG44-8. Next base: position 91,392 of record NZ_JACJEQ010000010.1, read on the forward strand.
GCCCGCGAAGCGAAAGATCTAAAAGCCAAACAACAAGTTGAAGATTTAGAGCCGCTTTATAGTGAATATATTCGTTTGAATTATGCTAAAGCGGAAGAGTTTGCTGATTTACTGAAAACCGACACTAACAGCATTATTAGTGCTCGCGGCAGTGTATCCGTTGATAAACGTACCAATACCTTGTTAATTAAAGACACCGTTAAAAGCATTGCAAGTGTTCGCCGTATGGTCGAAACTTTGGATATAGCGGTTAGACAAGTTATTATTGAGGCACGTATGGTTACTGTACGTGATAACGTAAAAGAAGACTTAGGAGTACGTTGGGGGTTTAGTGATCAACAAGGCACTGATGGTATTTCAGGTACCTTAGAAGGTGCTAATACGATTTCTAACGGCACCATTCCAAGTATTTCTGATCGCCTTAATGTAAACTTGCCTATCACAGGTGCCGCTGGCAGTATTGGTATGCACGTTGCTAAATTAGCAAATGGCACGTTACTTGATTTAGAGCTAACCGCGCTTGAAGAAGAAAACCGTGGTGAAATTATCGCAAGTCCGCGCATTACGACTGCCAACCAGAAAAAAGCACGTATTGAACAAGGTACCGAAATACCGTATGTTGAATCTGCTTCAAGTGGTGCTACAACTGTTAGCTTTAAAAAGGCAGTATTGAGTCTTGAGGTAACACCACACATCACCCCAGATAATAAAGTTATCTTGGATTTAATCATTACCCAAGATACCCGAGGTGATACGGTACAAACTGGAACTGGTCCTGCAGTTGCAATTGATACCCAAGAAATTCAAACCCAAGTACTGGTTGAGAATGGTCAAACCGTGGTACTTGGTGGTATATTCCAGCAGCAAATCATTAACTCAGTTAAAAAAGTACCATTATTAGGTGATATTCCTTACCTAGGAGTGCTGTTTAGAAGCACTAGTGAGTTCAATGAAAAGAAAGAATTGCTGATTTTCGTTACTCCGAAAATCCAAATAGAGTAATTTACACTGATTTATTCTTACACAATGGGCAATTATTGACTTTAATTGCTCGTTAATTGGCTTTTTGTTCTAATTGACTTGAAATACCCAATCAATTACTGAGATAATCCCCTCCTTAATTTTGGGGCCAGGTCGTTAGGCGGGGTTTTATTTCAAATTTTAGAGTTCGTTTGTACTAAAAGATATGGCTGAAAAACGTAATATATTTCTAGTTGGCCCTATGGGGGCTGGCAAAAGCACAATTGGTCGTCACATTGCAGATCAATTGCACCTTGAATTTGTCGATTCTGATCAAGAAATCGAACGCCGTACCGGTGCAGATATTGCCTGGGTGTTCGATCTTGAAGGTGAAGAAGGCTTTCGACTTCGTGAAGAATCTGTCATTGGCGATCTAACAGAAATGCAAGGTATTGTACTTGCAACTGGTGGTGGTTCTGTGATGAGTAAAGAAGTACGAAACAAGCTTTCGGCTCGTGGTATTGTTGTATACCTAGAGACACCTATCGAAAAGCAAGTTGCACGCACGCAGCGCGACAAGCGTCGCCCATTACTGCAAACAGAAGAAGCACCTCGTGATGTATTAGAGCGCTTAGCTGAAGAACGCGAACCGTTGTATAAAGAAGTAGCTGATTTTGTTGTACGCACTGATGAGCAAAGCGCTAAAGTTGTCGCTAATCAAATCATCGAGAAATTAGATTTTTAAATACCAATAAGAAAGGATACTAGCGATGCTTGAATTAACAGTTAATTTAGACGAGCGAAGTTATCCTATTTATATTGGTCAATCTGCTCTTCAACAGACTGACAGGCTGCATCATCATATTGGTGATTGTCGACCTATCATTATCACTAATGACACCATTGCACCTTTGTACTTAAGCGATGCAATGGCGTTATTAGCTGATTTAAATCCGCTAAGTTTTATTATTCCTGATGGTGAGCAATATAAATCACTGGAATGGTTTGAGAAAATTTCGGCTTTTTTGCTTGAAAACAATTGCGGCAGAGATACTTGCTTAATCGCCCTTGGTGGTGGTGTGGTCGGTGATCTGACTGGTTTTGTTGCGGCCTGCTATCAACGCGGAGTACCGTTTATTCAAGTACCCACTACCTTATTATCGCAAGTTGATTCATCAGTTGGCGGTAAAACGGCGGTTAACCATCCTTTGGGTAAAAACATGATTGGGGCTTTTTATCAGCCGCAAGCCGTGTTTATTGATACTCAATCATTGCATACACTTCCTGCTCGTGAATTTGCAGCCGGTATGGCTGAAGTTATTAAATATGGCTTAATTTACGATACAGAATTATTTACTTTTCTAGAAAACAACACCGCGCAATTACAGGCTTTGGATGAAGAAACCATTCAGCATGTGATTTTTCGTTGTTGTGAAATTAAAGCACTGATTGTCGCTCAGGATGAAAAAGAAGCAGGACTACGAGCGTTACTTAATTTAGGCCATACCTTTGCACATGCTATCGAAGCGCAAATGGGATACGGCCAATGGCTACATGGTGAAGCTGTTGCCACTGGCATGGTATTAGCAGCACAGCTAGCTCATACTCGTGGTGATTTAAGTGCACAAGAAGTTGCAAGGATCGTTACCTTAATAGCGCAATATAATTTGCCTAGTGAGATCCCTGATGTGATGACTGCTGAACATTTCCTTCATCATATGCGTAAAGATAAAAAGAATAAAAAAGGCACGATCCGTTTTATTCTTCCTACTCAGTTTGGTCAATGCGCGTTGGTTGATGATGTCTCAGATCAACAGGTCCGAGATTTAATAGGGCGCTAATGCAATCGCAAATCTTACCTAGCCGTGCGGCTTTGGTTGATCGGATTGCCCTACAGTTTGAATATGGGCAAAATTTAATTGTCTTACTGGGTCCTTCTGGACTTGGTAAAAGTTATCTTCTCGAAACCTTCATTACTGATAAATACAGTGATTTTAATAAGTCATTTGTGCAGCTAAGTGCGCGTATGAGTGATATGCAATTGATGAGTGAGTTACTGGAACAAAGCTTCCGCTCGCCGTTAATTGATCAAAACCTAAGCCTGTCAGAAAATTTCTACCAACTAGCTAAACAGCAAAACTGTGGTCCATGTTTATGGGTGTTAGATGGTGGACGGCATTTATCTGAAGAAATGGTCGAAGAGTTAACAGCGCTTACCAAGCATAGTCCTACTACTTTATATGTCTTACTGGCATCGCAATCAGTGGGGCAATTTAAAAGCGCTGTTGAAATTCATCTTGAAGCACTTTCAATAGCAGAAAGTAAACAGTTGATGAAGTGCTATTTTAATGATTTACCTTATGATGAAGACCCGGTATTTCAAACCTTTTTGCGCGAAGCACACGGTAATCCGAGTTTATTGTTAGCGTGGCAACCAACACAGCATACAGCTAAGGTTGTAGTCACTGATAAAGTATCTTGGCGAGTACATTTAATAACGCTGCTAGTGATTATTATGTTACTCATCATTGGCTTTTTATATAAATCTGATATGACCCGTTGGTGGTATGATTTTTATCAGCCACAACCTGAAACTCCAGTGGCGACGGCAATCGCAGTCGATACTTTAAAGCAAGCTGTAACAGAACCAGCGGTGACAATAGATTCCTCACAAGTAGAAGCTGCAGATGCTCAATCAGCTGATCAACAAGCTCAACCAGAGCAAGACAAGCCGCTTATTGATAATCCTACTCAGGAAAATAATGTTGCGGCAATACTCGATAGTTTAGCGCCAGTTGCAGAGCCTGTTGATATCACGACTAGCTTGGCTGAAGAACCCACTGTGGTAGAGCCTGTTCCTCAAGCGCAGCAAATTATGCCAGCAGATAATGCTTGGTATCTACAACAGCCGGATAGTAAGGTCGTGATCCAGTTACTAGCGGTAACTCAGCAAACAATCGCCGAGCAGTTTGTTGCTAAACAGTCGCTGCAAGTACTTGGTAAAGTCTATCAAACACGCCGCAACGATAAAATTTGGTGGGTGGTAACCTATGGCAGCTTTGATAACTTAAATGCTGCTCGCGAAGTGCTAGCAAGCCTACCTGAAGCGGTGCGTAAAAATCAGCCGTTTTATAAAAAAATCAGTAAAATAAAACAAGAAATCGCGTTACTAGATCAGTAAATTTACACTGTTTAGTGTAAAATCGCGGCACACCAGTTTGAAGTAAAGAGCCGATGCAGAAAAAGACCAGAGCCTTCCTTAAATGGGCTGGCGGAAAATACAGCTTAGTTGAAGATATTAGCGCGCGCTTAAATGAAGCGAGCAAACACGCTGATACCTTAGTTGAACCGTTTGTTGGTGCTGGCTCGGTATTTTTAAACACAGATTTTAAAGATTATATTCTTAATGATATTAATGCTGATCTCATTAACTTGTATAACGAATTAAAAAACTCTCCAGATGAATTCATCAGCGATGCTAAAAAGCTGTTTGTTGATTTAAACAATCAGCCTGACGCATATTATGATTATCGCGTACAGTTTAATCAAAGTAATGACATTTACGAGCGAGCGATCTTATTTTTATATATGAATCGCCACGGCTACAACGGTTTATGCCGCTATAACCTGAAAGGAATTTTTAATGTTCCGTTCGGTAAGTATAAACGTCCGTATTTTCCTGAAAAAGAAATGTACTTTTTTGCCGAAAAAGCGCAACAAGCCACGTTTACTTGTTTAGGTTATGACGATGTATTTAAATTAGTACCCGATAACGCAGTGATCTATTGCGATCCACCTTATGTTCCTTTGAGTAAAACGGCGTCGTTTACCTCTTATGCTAAGGGTGGCTTTAATTTAGATGATCAGGCGAATCTAGCTAATTTAGCTGAGCAAGCGGCATTTGAAAACAAAACACCGGTATTGATCTCGAATCATGACACTGTATGGACACGTAAAATATATAGCCAAGCAACGTTAGCTGAAATTCAAGTTAAGCGGACGATTAGTCCAAAAGGTGGTTCGCGCAATAAAGTCAATGAGTTGATGGCTATGTACTTAGCACCCAAGTCACCACGCCATAGATAGCGGTTACAAAAAATATAAATAAAATAATAGCGATGATAATAATACTGGTAGGCGAGTGTTGTTTAAAGTCAGCGTGACGCTTGTGCTCAGATTGCACACCAAAAAATGCCGCAACAACACTTTGTATAGCGCTGATCAGTTGCCGCACTTTACTAGAACCTAGGACTAAGTGAACGTGCTTTTTGTGGTTCGTCTGAGCTGGTTAATAATTCAAGTAAATCTAAATAATGAAATTGTGCACTGCGACTATCACCAGTGATCCATGACATCCAACTTGATTCTTGTTCGACCTTCATACATTGCACTGCATTATTAATTTTTAAATGGCCTGAGCTACATTCGCAATCGTTAGCTGCGATAAGTGTATTATCACTTTTTGAAAAATAGCTTAGTGTACCGATAGTTATAGCAGCCGCAGTTAAGATCCCGATTTTAAAAGCACGCATTTTACTAAGTCCATAATAGTGTTACTCACTAGAGCATACATAAAAAATGCTCAAATAACAAACTTAATTTATCCTTAACAAATATAAAAAATTAATAAAATTAAAAGGTTAAGGTAAAAATAATGTTTATATTTAGCTGTTTAAAATATAACCGTTGCAAAACTTCAAATAGAGTTAAAGCTTTAATTAGCTGGGATTCTTGGGGAATAGCTTGATTTAGGTTACATTATGGCAATTATCGGCCCTGCTATTTTGCGCATTTTTAATATCACTAAGGATTGTTTATGTTAGAAACACTACAAAAGTACCTTATCGCCCCGTCTATTTTATCTGCTGATTTTGCCCGTTTGGGCGAAGATGTTGAGCGTGTTTTAGCTTCTGGTGCAGATGTAGTTCATTTTGATGTGATGGATAATCACTATGTGCCAAACTTAACAATTGGGCCTATGGTGTGCAAAGCGCTGCGTGATTATGGTATTACGGCGCCTATTGATGTGCATTTAATGGTTAAACCGGTCGATAGTTTAATACCGCAATTTGCTGATGCTGGTGCTTCAATCATTACTTTTCATCCTGAAGCGAGTGAACATATTGATCGCACTTTGCAGCTGATCAAAGATCATGGTTGCCAAGCTGGTTTAGTCTTTAACCCTGCGACGAGTTTAAGCTATTTAGAACATGTAATTGATAAGCTTGATGTGATTTTATTAATGTCGGTTAATCCAGGTTTTGGCGGTCAAAGTTTTATTCCTCATACTTTGGAAAAACTACGCCAAGCACGGAAAATAATTGATGATTCAGGTCGTGCTATTCGTTTAGAAGTAGATGGTGGTATTAAAGTCGATAATATTGCGGCGGCGGCTCAAGCCGGAGCTGACATGTTTGTTGCCGGCTCTGCTATTTTTAATCAGCCAGATTACCAACAAGTAATTGAACAAATGCGTGCCCAGTTAGAGGATGTAAAATAATGAAGTATGAAGCCGCTTTATTTGATCTTGATGGTACTTTAGTTGATAGTGTTTATGATTTATATATAGCGATGAATCTGACTTTATCTGATTTAGCTTTTCCAATTGTAAGTCAGGGGTTGGTACAAAGCTGGGTTGGTAACGGCATTGAAATGCTGGTTAAGCGAGGCCTCAGTGGCGACATGAAAGTCAGTGAACACCTAGATCCAGCATTAGCAGATAAAGCAATTGCGCTTTTTTATGGTCATTATGAGCAACAAGTAGGTGAATACAGTGTGCTTTATCAACACGTAGAAACAGGTCTTGCGGCGTTACGTGGTATACCAAAAGCGTTGATCACTAACAAAGCCCGCTGCTTTACTGAAAAGCTACTTGATAAGCTCGCTTTAAGCAGTCATTTTGAAGTGATAGTGTGTGGTGATGACATGGCCAAAAAGCCTTCACCAGAGCCTCTTTTATTTGCTTGTCAGCAATTAAATGTACCAGTGAGTCAAGCAATTATGATTGGTGACTCAAAAAGTGATATCTTAGCGGCGCAAGCGGCACATATAGACGTACTTGCCGTTAATTATGGTTATAACCAAGGTGAAAATCTTGCTGATTTGAATCCACAGTACCTCTGTGAGAATTTCTTAGATATAATACCTGTTCTTACCCAGCGTTAAGCGATTTTTTAATTTTAGCATTTTTTATTTTTGTAATATAAAGGAACATCATGAGTAAACCAGTAGTGTTAAGTGGCATGCAGCCAACCGGTGGAATGACAATAGGCAACTATGTTGGCGCTATTAACCAGTGGGTAAAGCTACAGGAAGAGTATGATAGCCACTTTATGTTAGCTGATTTGCACGCGATTACGTTACGCCAAGATCCAGAGCTTTTAAAAACCCGTGTATTAGATGGTATAGCTTTGTATGTTGCATGTGGTATTGATCCAGATAAAGCTGCTTTATTTGTGCAGTCGCAAGTGCCTGAACATGCACAGCTAGGTTGGGTATTAAATTGTTATGCGCAAATGGGCGAGCTTAACCGCATGACCCAGTTCAAAGATAAGTCAGCAAAGAACACCAGCAACGTAAACGTTGGTTTGTTTGCTTATCCGGTATTACAAGCAGCTGATATTTTACTTTATCAAGCGGCGCAAGTACCAGTAGGTGATGATCAAAAGCAGCACCTTGAACTAACACGCGATATCGCAACGCGCTTTAATAACTTATATGGTGAAGTTTTCACGATCCCAGAACCTTACATTCCAGAGTTTGGTGCGCGCGTAATGAGCCTGCAAGATCCACTGAAAAAAATGTCTAAATCAGATGAAAACCCAAATGGTTTTATCATGATGTTAGACGAACCAAAAAAGATCGAGAAAAAGCTTAAAAAAGCAGTAACCGATTCAGACGAGCAAGCGCGTATTTATTTTGATCGCACTGAAAAACCAGGCGTATCAAACTTACTAACACTTATGTCTGTTGCAACCAAGCGCTCAATTGAAGAGTTAGTGCCTGAATACGAAGACAAAATGTATGGTCATCTGAAAAAAGACACCGCTGACGCAGTAGTAAGCATGATCGAGCCAATCCAAGCGCGCTTTAAAGAGATCCGTGAAGATCAAGCATTGCTCAACAACATCATGAAAACCGGTGCTGAAAAAGCCAGCGCACGTGCAGAAGTGACCTTAAAGTCTGTTTACAACGCGTTAGGATTTATTCCACGTCCGTAACGCTTGCTAATAACTAATCATATAAAGCCAGATGGTTCCAACTACAACGTAATATCTGGCTTTTTTGTAACTGCTATATACCGATTACAGCTCAATGAAGAGCGTAGGCAATCAATTTTTTGTTGTTTTAATGCTCTAAATTCTGTTCAATAGAAAAGTAATAGATATTGAGCAGTGCAGGGGCTGCTTAGATACAACAAGCACACAATTACATTTGTTTGATTTAGTTTATACTAAAAAGACTTTCCATAAATTTAAAACCCTTAGCATAAACGACAGCAACTCTGACAGATCGAGCATGTAGCGCCTCAGTCTACGAGCGACACTAAAATATAAACTGCGTGTTGCATAAAAACTAAAATGTTATATTTAAGGATAAAAAAATTGGGTCTTGGCGGGTGGGATGATGCAATACTAAAAAGCCTCTTATATGTGGGACTAGGTATTGCTATTTACGCTTTATTTAATAGTTTTACATCATTATCAGAGAACGATACTTTAGGCTTTGTTGTTACGTTATTGCTATACATCGGTGTGTATTTGCTTATTTCTATTGTTGGATGGTTAGTAATTGGATTCCCTCTCCATTTTGTAATCAGCAAATATACTAATGGTTCTTATTTATACTACGCTGCTTTGCCAAGTGTATTTGTTATACCGTGCTTGTTTTATAAAGGTTCGTTGTTGTTTGGTCTCGCAGCATTATTTCAGCTTTAATATTTCGTTTTTTCGTTTACAAAAAAGCCTAATCAGATAGCCGGAGGTCACTAAACTCCAGAGTCTACATCATCCATCAAGCACTTTTATTATATAGAAGTGGTATAGGCGGTTCATCTTCCGTAATAAATATTTATCCAAATATTTTTCAGTAACGTTAAACCTCGTGAAGCTAAATAGTCATTACCTAGTACAGCGTTAATTCCTTCTAACCTCAAAAAAGATACAAAAACAACCTGTATCGTCATCTAAAACCCCAAATAATATTAATGACGACCAAATTAGAAAATCACTAAAAATTGAATCAAAATAGGAACTCGACTATGGTTGATACATCAATAAAAATAAATTTAAAATGAGTAAATTAACAGGATCGTTATATATTACTCAGAAAACGGAGTTCAAATGAGTTCGACTAATAATTCAAATAGTGTTTTTCAAGATTTCCCAATAAACGTAAAACTAATAATATCCTCGCTTTGGGTGGCTGTTATGTTTTGCTATGTATATGGTGATTATATTGAAATTTATGTTCCTGGAGTTTTAGCTAATGCGATGGAAGTAACATCAGCGAAAGAAGGGATTCAATTAGAGTTCTTTGCCGTAGCTCTACTTATGTCTGTTCCAAGTGTAATGATATTTCTTACCCTAGTGTTAAAACCGAGTATAAATCGCTGGTTAAATATAATCATGCCTGCTTTATACGTCGTCCTTCTTATTGCGGTAAACTTAGAAACTACATGGGGTTTCTATTTATATCTAACGGCTATTGAAATATTACTTTCAATTTCTACTGTTTGGTATGCGTGGAACTGGCCTAAAACCGAACAGTGTGCTGTAGGTAATGCATAAACGGATAGCCGGAGATCTCTAATCTCCAGCTCCATACCACCCATCAAGCGCTTTTTTATTAACGGGGAGTGCAATGGGCGGTTTACCTCCCGCGATGGGGATTACCGTTTTACTTTAATTCGCTGGTTTTAGTATTTTCCGTAGCCAGCTATGGCGCTTTAATGCCCGGCGATTGGCAGGCTTTTACCGTAAAGCTGTAACCGTAAGGTTTGCTGTTATCTGGTGCAATTTCAACAATTTCGTAGTCGTTAATCTCAATCGCTTTACTGTCGTCAGATTTTTTGCAATGGGAGTATTGGTCTGCTTCGTAGGTGTAAGCAAACATAGCAATTAACCGTTTGCTGCGTTCAAAGTAACCTTTGGTGTTAAAGAATAATCGTACGGATTGAGTGGTTTCATCTTCTTCCGTCGGAGTTACTGGCAGTGTGGGAGGTGTTTGGGTAATATTTTCACTTGGTAGTTGCCCATGTATTTTTTGGCTGAGCTCTTCTACAACTTCAACTTCTTGTTGCTCTGTTAGTGCTCGACTTGAGAGCTGCTTGCTGCTGACGAAGTTGCTTACTATGTCATCAAAAACGGCACCGGTATCTTTGTCATCAACAAAAGACATTAGATTGATTATTACAATCGTTGATAAAAAAAACCGTATAGAAGCTGTAAGTAAAGGTGAATAGCTTTGGCTAATAAACTTTACCCGCTGTGAACCAAACGGTTTGATGATTAAGAGCATAAAAATATAGAACGGCAATATCAATTGTAATAATAGTAATGTCGATAGAGAGATGCCCAACGCCCAGGGTGGTAAATAAAGTAGCGTGGCAAAATTGTGGGTGTAATTAAAATGTGTTGCTGAAACATGAGTTACATTATTTACAATGCCACTGGCATTGGCCAGTACAAAGTTGGCGATACTGGCATAGAAAATAAGTATAAGTGCTTTGCCAGCAAGTGAATGCCAGAGCTTATTGAACTTTGGCCAAAACTCAATAGTAAGCGCTACGATAGTGATACTGGCGCATAGCCAACCACTTTGAAAGATGATTAGGCAGATTAACGCCAATAAGTAGAGCTTTTGCCCGGTGTTAAGATTAAACCAAATAGCTTTACCTTGCTCATAAAAGCGCAGTTTATGAGGTTGCAAATTTTGCTGTTGTTGCCTCAGCTGTTTGTTTGCACGCCATCTGGCAATTTTTATGTATCTTAACACCGGCCAACCTTAGTACATAAAGCGAAACCCCTATTTTGATAATAGGGGTTTCAAATAGTGGCCAGTATGTGAACGCTCACATTCGGCTACTTCATCCGGCGTGCCTGCAATGAGGATCTCACCGCCGCCAGCACCACCTTCGGGACCTAGATCAATGATCCAATCGGCTGTTTTTATTACATCAAGATTATGCTCAATAACCACAATCGTATTACCGTGGTCACGCAGGCGATGCAATACTACTAATAATTGTTCAATATCAGCAAAGTGCAAGCCTGTGGTTGGTTCATCTAAAATGTATAAGGTTTTACCTGTGTCACGTTTAGATAACTCGCGGGCGAGTTTAACCCGTTGAGCTTCACCACCAGAGAGCGTTGTCGCGGCTTGGCCTAAGCGAATATAAGACAAGCCCACATCCATTAAGGTTTTTAGTTTACGCGCAATGGCGGGTATTTTATCAAAATAGTCGTGTGCGTCTTCCACCGTCATTTCTAATACTTGATGGATGTTTTTGCCTTTATACTGCACTTCTAACGTTTCACGGTTATAACGTTGCCCTTTACAGACATCACATGGCACATATACATCAGGTAAAAAGTGCATTTCGACTTTGATCACGCCATCGCCTTGGCAAGCTTCACAGCGGCCACCTTTTACATTAAAGCTAAAGCGACCGACTTTGTAACCACGAGAGCGAGATTCTTGCGTGCCCACAAACAGTTCACGAATGCCAGTAAAAATACCGGTATATGTGGCTGGGTTTGAGCGTGGGGTACGGCCAATCGGGCTTTGGTCAATGTCGATAACTTTATCAAAATGCTCAAGGCCACTAATTGATTTGTACGGTGCGGCTTCGGCGGTGGTTGCTCCGTTTAGTTCGGTATGAGCAAGTTTAAATAAGGTGTCGTTGATAAGTGTTGACTTACCAGAGCCTGATACGCCAGTAATACAGGTCATTAAACCAAAAGGTATTTTTAAATCGACATTTTTTAAGTTATTACCGCTAGCGCCAAACAGCTCTAACCACTTATCGTTGATTTTATGACGCTCTTTGGGAACTTCAATTTTGCGTCGGCCAGATAAAAATTGCCCTGTTACTGACTCTTCGCTAGCTAAAATGTCATCGCGAGTACCTTGGGCAATGATATAACCGCCATGCACACCAGCTCCAGGACCAATATCAATAATATGATCGGCGGCACGTATGGCATCTTCGTCATGCTCTACCACAATCACGGTATTACCTAAGTCGCGTAGATGGATTAGCGTTTGCAGTAAACGGTCATTATCACGTTGATGCAAACCAATCGATGGTTCATCAAGTACATACATTACGCCTACTAAGCCTGCGCCAATTTGGCTGGCTAAGCGAATACGTTGAGCCTCACCGCCAGATAAAGTATCAGCACTGCGCTCTAAAGAGAGATAATTTAGCCCTACGTTGATCAAAAACGATAAACGGTCGCGAATTTCTTTTAAGATTTTCTCAGCTATCTGGCCTTTTTGGCCCGTTAAGCTTAGTTGCTCAAAAAAGCTCATCGCTTCACCAATACTCATACTGGTAATAGCGGGTAAGTTAGTCTGACCGATAAATACACTGCGCGCTTCTTGGCGAAGGCGCGACCCTTTACAACTTGGGCAAGCTTGGCTGGTTTGATATTTAGCCAGCTCTTCGCGCACGGAATTTGATTCTGTTTCACGATAGCGGCGGTTCATGTTATTTAACACGCCTTCAAACTCATGGTTACGAGTGATCAGATCGCCACGGTCGTTGCGGTAGTTAAAAGCAATTTTTGTATCGCCAGAACCGTCTAAAATGATTTTTTTAGCATCTTTAGATAGTTCCTGAAATGGCATTTCTAAATCAAATTTATAGTGCTCAGCAACGGCTTGTAGCATCTGGAAATAGTAAAAACTGCGTTTATCCCAGCCTTTTATGGCACCGCCAGATAAACTAAGCTCTGGGTTTTGAATCACTCGATTTGGGTCGAAATACTGACGAACCCCTAAACCATCACAACTTTGGCATGCGCCTGCCGGATTATTAAATGAGAATAACCGAGGTTCAAGTTCGGTCATGGCGTAGCCACATGTTGGGCAAGCGAAGTTGGCGGAGAGCAGCAGCTCTTCGGCGTTTGCGTCATCCATCGATGCAATAGTTGCTACACCGGCTGACAGCTCTAACGCGGTTTCAAACGATTCTGCTAAACGCTGTTGTAAGCCATCTTTCACTTTAAAACGATCGACCACGACTTCAATAGTGTGTTTTTTATGTAGTTCTAAAGTCGGTGGATCAGAAAGGTCGCATACTTCCCCGTCAATACGGGCGCGAATATAACCTTGGCTGGCTAGTTGCTCTAACAACTTAACGTGCTCACCTTTGCGCTCTTTCACAACAGGGGCTAGCAACATCAGCTTGCTGCCCTCTGGGAACGCCAGCACAGTGTCGACCATTTGGCTAACAGTTTGTGCAGCGAGTGGCAAATCGTGAGTAGGGCAACGCGGTTCACCGACACGGGCAAACATTAAGCGCAGGTAATCATATATTTCGGTAATGGTGCCAACGGTGGAGCGGGGATTATGTGACGTTGATTTTTGTTCAATTGAAATTGCCGGCGACAACCCTTCAATATGATCAACATCCGGTTTTTCCATTAAAGATAAAAATTGTCTGGCATAGGCCGATAAAGATTCTACATACCGACGCTGCCCTTCTGCATATAAGGTATCAAATGCTAAAGACGATTTACCCGAACCAGATAGACCGGTGATAACAATTAATTTATCACGGGGAATGGTTAGGCTGATGTCTTTTAAATTGTGCGTGCGGGCGCCTCGGACTTCAATGTTTTCCATGCTATCTCGTTTCATTACCAAATTGATTTACTGAGTATCTCATAATACGTGCGAAGATTAATCCTTGATCAATGAAAAATCATCGCATTGGGACGATTATTTCTCTGTAAGCTTGTGGTAGAATCCCTGCTCAAATTTTAATAGACAGCAAGAACACGCGAATCATGACAGCTTCTTCACTCAATTCACGAGAAAAACGCGCCGCAGTTTCCTTAGCGAGTGTGTTTGCATTTCGTATGCTTGGCCTATTTATGTTGATGCCAGTATTGGCGATTTATGGGCAAGAATTATCAGGATTTTCACCGATATGGATTGGTTTTGCGATTGGCGCCTATGGTTTAACACAAGCTGTGTTACAAATTCCCATGGGTTGGTTATCGGATAAAATTGGCCGTAAAAAAGTCATTGTTGGCGGTTTAACTGTTTTTGCCATCGGTTCGGTGATTGCTGCCACGGCTGATTCAATGCAAATGGTCACGTTAGGGCGAGCATTACAAGGGATGGGCGCAATTGCCAGCTCGTTATTAGCTTTTGCTTCTGATTTGAGCCGCGATGAGCAACGACCAAAAGTGATGGCCGTGATTGGTATGAGCATAGGCATGAGCTTTGCTATTGCTATGTTACTTGGTCCAATGGTTGCCGCAGCGTGGGGTCTTGCTGGAGTGTTCTGGTTAACTGCTATTTTGGCTGTTGCGGGTATTTTTATTGTGTTGTTTTTGGTCCCCAAAGCGGTTAGTAAAGCCCCCAAAGGCGATACCTTAGCAAGCGTTAGCGATATAAAAAAACTCATTAAGCACCCGCAATTAGCGCGTTTAGATTTAGGGGTGATGCTATTACATTTGACCTTGACGACGATTTTTGTCGCCTTACCAGGGCAGTTAATTGCCAAAGGTTTAGCAGCACAAGCGCATTGGCAAGTATATATTCCCGTTTTATTACTGGCATTTTTATTAATGGCGCCAGTGATGATCATTGCGATCCGCAAAGAAAAAGAGAAACAGGCATTTGTTGGCTCTATCGCAGTGCTCGCTCTAAGTATGTTGGCAATGGCAATTGGTGTTGACTCAATCATCGGCATGGCGATGTGTATGCTGGCGTATTTTGTTGCCTTTAACTTTTTAGAAGCGACAATGCCGGCATTGGTATCGCGCTTAGCACCTGCTAGCCAAAAAGGCTCGGCGATGGGAGTGTTTTCGTCAGGACAATTTTTTGGTGCATTTTTAGGTGGTATTTTAGGCGGTTACGTTGCGCAATCAACAACGCCGCAAGCAGTGTTTGCCGCAGCCGCAGTTGTTGGGGTAATATGGCTTATCCTTGCGTGGAATATGCAAGTCCCGCCACGCAGTAAAATGATAAGCTTAATGACAAAATTAAGTAACGAGCAGCAAGCGCAAACCCTTGCTTCTCGTTTAGTTGCTTTACCAGGCGTAATTGAAGCAACAGTAGTCTGTGATGAAAATCGCAGTTATTTAAAGATTGATGATAAAGAATTTGACCTAGACCAAGCCCGCAAAGTGGCTGGTTTAATATAACGTTTATAGGAGAAAGGTCCATGGCACGCGGTGTGAACAAAGTAATCTTGGTTGGTAATTTAGGTCAAGATCCAGAAGTACGTTATATGCCTAACGGCAATGGTGTAGCGAATATTACTCTAGCTACGTCAGATAGCTATAAAGACAAAAACACCGGTCAAATGGTTGATAAAACAGAATGGCACCGTGTTGTTTTTTTTGGCAAGTTAGCTGAAATTGTTGGTGAATATTGCCGTAAAGGTTCACAAATTTACGTTGAAGGCAAACTTCAAACCCGTAAATGGACTGACCAACAAGGCCAAGAGAAATTCACCACTGAAATCGTAGTGGATGGTTTCACTGGTCAAATGCAAATGTTAGGTGCCCGTGGTGGCGACCAACAAAGTGGCGGTTACCAAGGTGGCCAACAGCAAAGCCACGGTGGTCAATCTCAAGGTGGTTACGGCCAACAACAGAGTGCACCGCAGCAAAGCGCACCACAACAAGGTGGTGGGTATGCTCAGCAGCAAAGTGCACCACAGCAAAGCGGTGGGTATGCACCAGCGCCACAACAAGCGCCAGCAGCTCGTCAGCAACCAGCGGCAGCACCACAGCAAAGTAATCAATACCAAGGTGGCGGCTATGCTCCACAAGGTGGTGGACAAGCGCAAGGTGGTTTTGCACCTAAGCCACAAAGTGCTCCGCAAGGCGGCGCATCAAATCCAATGGAACCACCTATCGATTTTGATGACGATATCCCGTTCTGACGAATACATAAATCATATATGTTGATTTAAAAACTTAAAGCTCTGTTTATTCAGAGCTTTTTTGTTTTATTGCCAAATTTTATGTTTATAAAAACAATCTAGGAATCATACATAAATTTTTGTAGATATTAAGGCTGATATAATGGTTTTTTAGTGAGAGAGTAAATGGAGCAAAACTCCACTAAACAGTTTTTTAATTTGATGTGAGGCTCTAAATATTATTATGCTTGAATAAAAATGAAGAGCCTAATTTCTATGCATCAAAGCTCTAACCTTGCACCATTGTGCTTCAACCATTCTTTACACTCTAAATAATCAGGCATAAACCGTTCTACTTCGCGCCAAAACTTTGGAGAGTGGTCATGGTGTATTAAATGGCAAAGCTCATGAACTACTACGTAGTCTACAATGCGGTTAGGGGCCATTATTACCTTCCAATTAAAGGTAATATCACCTTCAGCAGTACAGCTACCCCAGCGACTTTTATAATTCTTTATACCCACCGAGTTATATTTAACATTCATTATGTCGGCGTAGCGTTTAACTTTTTCGTTAAACTTAATCTCAGCATGCTTCTCGTACCAAGCAAGTAATGACTCTTTAATTAAATCTTCGTTATTAGCACCAGCAAATAAGGTCACACTAAAACGGCCATTAATCAATTTAGCTGGTTTGTAATATCCTTGATTTACTTTTAATCGATAATTACGTCCAAGGTATGAAAAACACTCGCCAGAAACAAACTCTTTATTGCTCGTAGGCTGAGCTTCATAGTGAAGGGCTATTTTATCTTTTATCCACTGTCTTTTATTATCAAGTAGTTTAATTATTCTTTCATTGTCTAAAGCATGAGGTACAACAACACACACTTCACCACTTTCGATAGTTATAGAAGCAGTCTTAATGCGGCTAGTTCGTTTTATGAGAGCAGTAAACCCATTACTTTCTATATACTCTGATTCATTCATTTTCATACTTTAATTAAAGCTCTAAACATTAAACCAACGTTTCTCTGATAACTCACTATTTGAATAATTTGAACTGCTTTCATTTATACTTAAGCGCCCAAACTTCTTAAGGTAAAAAGATGCTTCGCAATCTAAAAAAGTATTAACAGGTATAGGCATAGTTTCGGAATTAGAATTAAAATTATTATGATGAGTTAAATCATAAATATCTAAATTTTTCTTGTCCTCATCAGATAGTTCATCTGTTTTCTTATGCTCAAAAACCTGTGCCTTTAACCACATTTTGACATTACCTAACGAAAACTCGACTAAGCTGCTGTCTATACGACCATCCTTTCTATCATCTGCTTTTTCAGCTGCATGTATTGTTAAAACTAAAGCTACAGAGTAATTTTTATTAGCAATTCTAATTTCAGGGTTATCAACCTCTGCTATATGATCACTATCGCTAAAGTTATAAAACTTTCTTTTGCGAATTGTATTAGTATTATTTAGCCTTAGCTTTTCACCATAAAAATCCTCACCATAAACTTCATCTCTTAGCCACGGATGAGTATGAAAGCTACCAATGTATGAATATCCAAATCCAAATGCCTGCGCAACATCTTTCTTTATTTCTAACGAAGACATAACCGGCGATACACTGCCACTATCTCGATTTGCAGATGTTTCTACAGAAACATGTTCAATTGTACATTTAAAAGGGTGGCTCTTATTTATAGTGCCCCACAGGTGTGCAAACGTTTCTATTGACACACTTTTTTGTTCTTGATGCTTAACAGCATAAGCTTCAAAGGCAGCTAAAACCATTTCGAATAAAGCACTTTTATTAACTTTTATTGTTGCTGACATTATTGGTGATCCTTTTTAACTCAACGCTTATCAAACTTGGTTTTTCCAAGTTCCATAAAGCGTTCCTGTATTACTTTAACCAAACTTGGTTCACCGAATGATTGATCGATAATGGCGCGTTTAATCTCTTTTTTCATCCGTTTTACTTCATCTTGCTTATTGAAAAAATCAACAATTTGAGTCGCTTCATCAAAGGTATTAACTAATGTTTGAGTGGTCGCTTTTACTTCTTCCATCACAGTTTCATCAATTACATAGCCGCCTTTATTTTCAGCTACCTGAGATACTTCAGCGGTTAAAATATTATAAAAGGCGTATTCGGTTTCTGATAAACCAATATCCTGGGCTGCTTTTTGGTGCTCACTCTCAATGTTATCAACCATATCAAGTAGCAGCTCTAACTGGCGTTCCCAGTTGCCAGCATTCTTCACAATAATATCTCTTAACCTTAAGCTTAGTGATTTATAATATTCAGGGTCTTCTTCAAGGTTTACGGTAATATGGTGCTTAATGGCACTTTCAACTTCAGAGGCTTTTGATTCAGTTGATTTAACTTCTTTAAGTTTATCTTTAAAGTTGGCAGCTAATAAATCCACAGGAGGGATTTTAGGGTCAACACCGGTGCTGATAATGTGCTCATCAACTAGTTGCCTAACCTTTTCGCCAACGCCCGATAAATCAAGCCCTTCCTCACGGTAGCGTACTCTTGCTGCATTCAGCACTTTACCTAAAAAGGTTAAATCTTTAATAAAAGGAGATGCGGCCTTATCGGGTAAAATAACGTTCATCTGTTTAGCAAAACGCTTAAACGCCATTTCAAATTGCGATCTTATTGCTTCGTCTTTTAAAACCAGCACATAGTCATCAACGTCAGTGCTAGCCTTGCCATTTACAAGTACACCTTTAAAAAAGCCCATCGCAACAGTATGGGCCGCTTTTAACTTTGGAATTTCATCTTTTAATGACTGAAAAGTACCGTCTACATCATCGCTGGTAAACATATCCAGCGCATCAGTTAAATGCTGCGAAAGCCCGTAATAATCAACCACAAAGCCACAGGTTTTGCCTTTGTATGTTCTGTTAACGCGCGCTATAGCCTGCATTAAAGTATGGTCTTGTAGCTTGCGGTCAATATACATAACTTGCGCAATTGGTGCGTCAAAGCCCGTTAATAGCATGTCTTTAACAATTAAAAATGCAGTCGAGTTTTCATTTAATGGCTTGGGAAAGTTATCAATCGCTTTTTTTTGTTTAACTTTATCGGTGTACTGCGATATGTAAGCTTCATCATTATGATCGCCTGAAATAATCACTTCAGATGGTGGAGCACCTAACTCATCTAACGTTTTTTTATAAAGCGCAGCGGCATGGCGGCTACCGGTTACTATCATGGCTTTAAAGCCATCTGGTTGGATATGCTCGCGGTAATGTTTTAGTAAATCTATACATACCCATCGAATGCGTGCGGGGGCTTCACGTACAGCTCGCTCAACACCATATTTTTGTTTAATCTCGCGTTGTTCTTCTTTAGTGTAGTCACCAAAGTATTCTTCAAAAAGCTTATCGAGAGACTTACCCGACACATCAGTAATTACTTCTCTGCCTTCGTAGAGTATTCTTACTGTAGCGCCATCTTCAACCGCTTCATTAATTTTGTATTGATCAATATACCCACCAAAAGCTTGACCCATTTTTTGAGTTTTAAGTAGGGGTGTTCCCGTAAAGCCAATTTTAGGTGCATTAGGTAAAGCAGCATTAATTACCATTGCTAGCCCACCAAATTGTGTACGGTGCGCTTCATCGGCAAGTACAATAATTTTTTCGCTGGTATTTAAATCTGTAAATGTTTTATCGGGGTCGCCATTAGCAGCTTCTTTTTCAGCTTCCTGAAATTTTTGTACCATTGCAGTTACTAAATCAGATGAATCTTTTTTCAATAGCTCTCTTAATTTAGTAACAGACGAAGCGTTATAAACCGTTTCACCTTGCGCGTCTCTAAACGTAGATGAAAGCTGCTCGTCTAATTGAGTGCGATCAGTAACAAATACAAGCTTATATTGCTGAAGCTCTGCGTCTCTTCGCATTTTAACCGCAAGCATAACCATTGTAAGTGATTTACCAGAGCCTTGCGTATGCCAAACTACGCCCGATTTATCTCTACGGGTTTCGCCATTTTTAAGACGCTCTATTACCTTATTTACAGCTCTGTATTGCTGATAACGTGCTACTTTTTTAATTAATCGGCCATCAACAGTTTCGTAAATAACAAAGTTTTGTAATAGGTCTAAAAAGCCTTCTCGGTTAAACATGCCGGCTAATAAACGCTGCTGTGCTGTAACGCCTTCAGTGCCATTTTCTACAATAAGCTCTTTATCTGTAAACGGGTAAGCATCTTTCCAGTCACCGTAGTGTTGAGAGCTTGAGCTAATAGTGCCTACTTTAGCTTGGTCTCGGCAGGTAGAAACCATAAGTTGGTTATACCAAAATAACTTTTCAGCACCTTCGTCATCATTTGGATGACGTAAGTTAGCATAGCGTCTTAACTGGTTAATTCCATCACTCATGGGGCTTGTTATATAAGGGGATTTACATTCAATAACCGCAAGCGGAATACCATTAACAAAACACACTATATCTGGGATTATATTTTGGTTAACACCTTCAACCTTAAACTGATTAGTACAAATAAATTCATTGTTATCTATATTATCAAAATCAATAATTTTAACGGTTTGCCCTTTACGGCCTTTACCTAAATCTTGCTCTACTGATTGGTAGCTAACTAACGTTTTGTAAAAGGCATGGTTATATTCCATTAAACCAGCAAAAAAAGGGTGAGTAACTTCACGCGATACTTTTTTTAAGTTCTCATCGCTTATCCACGGGTTAATGCGCTTAATGGCCGCGTTTAATTGCCCTACAAGCACAACATCACGATTGTATGGCCTTGCTCCGGCCTCTGGAGAAAGGTTTAATCCATTAATGTACTTCCAACCAAGTTGCTGCAACTGCGCTATTGCTGGAAGCTCTACCTTTTTTAATTCATCCTGATTCATACTTTCCCCAGTGCGTTTACTCGTTATAAATACTTATAAAATTCGATATAGCTAATATCCCCTTATATTAAAGCTACTTATAAAAATTAATAGCTATTTTAATAAAAAATCATTTTGGACGGTTTCCCCCCCATCCCAGCGCTTATTATTCAATGCATAATCCGTTTCGTTAGCAGAGGCTTCTGTTAATAATCATTAACTATATAAGGAGTGTGCACATGAGCACCAATAAAACCCCAATGACAACTGACGCAGCCCGCAGAATTCAACGCCAAGAAGCAAAAGCGAATGGTGGAATTATTGAAAAAGGCAGCTTTGCAGCAAAAGCACAACGAGCGGCAGCAAAAAACAAAAATAACGGAGTAATATAATTATGTCTCAACATGATATCGACAACCGCGCTGACCAACTTAACCCTGAAAACGATGCCTATTGGCAAAGTCGCGGTGAGGACGAACGCCCAGAAAACTGGCAAGAACAGCTAGATGATGAATAAAGTTATTTAGACTTTGTTTAGCTTGGCAAAATAAGTCTTAACTTGAGGTGTCAGGTTTGATTAATAGGAATTATCAAATCTGACAGTTATATATGTGTCATAAGCGGACTGAAATCGCGGGTTATTATGCGTAATGGAGCGAAATCTAATCAACAGTTTTAGTTGTGTTCAAATGCCTTGTATGGAATTTTATTTCGACTTTAGCGTGACTTCTAGATCAAATTCTCTTGCCTCTGTTTTTACAGCTTTTATGTAATGTAACTTTATCGAACCCTCTACAAACTTTAGCATTTTATTAGTTTGTGACTTAGGCGTATCACCAGAAGTCGTCACTGTATAATGATAATACTCATATTCACTATTATGGTGTTCATTACACTCACTTACTTTTTGAGAGTTATAATAAAAAGGCTGTACTTCAGAGTGTTCTGGAAATAAAACAACATTAAGCCCCTCCATTCCTGTTTGCACTGAGCTAAAAACTAGACCATGTATATCAGCACCAAAGTTAACGCGTAAATACTCAAATATAATTTGCGTTTCAAGATAGGTGGATGTCCCTCTTTTAGATGCTGGCTTGGATAGTAAGAATATTAATTGTTTGATGAATTGTGATTTATGAGAGTTATCTACAAAATCAGCTTCAAGTGGACAAAACTGCATTTTACTTATTTCTGTTAATTTTCTTAAATCTAATAACCTCAAAGTATCTGTTGTCCTAAACTCCGCCGACATAACGCTATCACCAGTTATAGCACGAACCTCGCTAAAGCATGTCTTTCGGTCACTTGAAGCATAAAATGCTGAAATACCAGTAGGTGTCATTCGTTGATCAGTAGCTAATATTTGTGGGACTGGACCAAGTTGGTTTGCTGGGTCACTGAAAATCTCAGCTCTTTCATTTGCCGAGTTTGCAACTCTTGCCCTAAACATTGAGGTATCTTGATTAATTTCTTGAATGACTTCATCAATAATAACGCCATTCTCTTGAATAATTGAAAATAAAGAATTCAAAAACTCTTTTGCTGAATCATTAAAAAACCTATGGTTATAAGAAATAGACTTTATAAATTCAGCCCATTTAGATTCATAAACATTATGCTCGAGAGTACCATCATTGTAGACAAATAAATTTTCATCAGTATTTAGTGACCCAATAATATGATCAGTCAAATCATCTCGTAATTGTTCAGAGCCAACTTCTAAATTGTCTATCATCTCCCAAATCTCTGATACGTACAAACTATCATTTCCGTGATAAAACATAGCCACTTCCATAGGACTACATTCAAACAATGGTATAACAGATTCCATAAATCGAGATTCGAAAAGGTCGAAAATAGCTTCTTTACTAGCAATATACTTTTTTTCATCACCACAATAGAAACATAAGTCATGAGCAGTTTTTTTACTGATTTCTACTTTTATTGATTCAATATTAATGCAATCTGCACATATAAAACTCATTGCTACCTCTAAAATGTAATGTGTATTTGTAACACACTAATATCCGTCTTTTATAAAACGGTCACAATTTTCTTTACTAATACCATGCTTGAAGCAATACGAACGCTCGTTACCTTGCATGATAGAGAACCAAACCAATGCAATAATTACCATTACACCTATTGGTGCCAATATCCATTTACAGAAATGGAAGAATAGACTTTTAATCTCAGTATCTAAAAAATAGGCTGATACTACCCCAATTAATCTAAATACCGACTGAAACATGCCTCTTACAGTTGCCATCTATATTCCTTATCAGTTTCCGGTATGCTAACCGTTCTATCCGCTGCCATATGCTAGCGCTAACATTAAAGGTACAAAATCTAGCCGCGAGAATTTGTTCGGTAGCTTTAGCTATCTATGCATGATGGCATTGTTAGCTCTTATTACTTTTATAGTGATCAAATTTAAATGTCACATTTTCCGAGAAGCCATCAAACTCACTAATTCTGAAGGTGTTGCAACTATTAGCGTTTAGCTCATTTCCTTGAATATATGAGCGAACAACAATTTGACCAATCAAACATGTTGCTGGCTATTGTTTTCAAGCCTAGCCCTTAAGTTAGTTTTGTAATAACTAGGGACATTAGCAAGCACCTTTTTTATTATTAGCTCAACGGATGCTTGGTTACAGTTTTCTTTTTGGGTTTGCAGTAAAAGCTCATTTACCAACTTATCTACACCCATTGTTACTTTGCACATATCAAACGTGACATAGCCACTTGAAGCACCGGCAAATTTATCTAGGTTGTTCAAAAATGCCATTAACTTTTTATTGCTAGGTAGGTTCACGCCATTTCGCCAATCTTTAAGTTGGTTATACTGCTTATCTTCAACTGACTCACCAAAATCGTTGTTTTCACTGCCTTCAAGTTCAATAAAAGTTGCTAACTTCCTGTAGCCTGTTTCTTCGATAGTTTCAGATAAAAAATCCTTAAATTCTTTTAATAATCCAGCAAAGCCGCTTTTTACTTCATCTTGTGTAGCATAAGCATAAATAGCCTTAGTGATCATGCCGAGCTCATTTTCTATTCTGTCTTTGTTCTTGCCGTAATATATGCGGCAACCAACTTCGTAATGGGTTATAGCTTCTAGAAAAAAATCAAAATGCAGATAAATGTAGCTTTCGATGAAAGATAAAGTTTGCTCCTCATTTAATTTACTCCCTTGCTGATGGAGAACCAATATTTCAACAAAGCCTTCAATAACATTTGAGGGGATATATGGGTTATTTTCCCATAGCGGATATTGTGCTTTCCATGCCGTAACAATATCACTAGATGACAACTTACCCGCTTTAACTTCTTTTTTAATATCCAATAAAAAAGCCACTTCAGTATTACAACGTTGCTCAATAAAATTAAATAAAAAAGTGAATTCATGATCTGTTTGGCCAGAGCGTTTAAAGCCAACTTGAAAGCTATTTACTCCAGCAAACCAGCTGGCGGCATTAGACCCCGTTTTGATTGCACGATTAACTTTAACCATTACTTTTTTATTAGCCAATTGCTCAAAAGGAAACGGGATAACTTTAAGCCAGCCAATTATTTTGCTAACTGTTCTTAAGCCAACGCCTTGCTTAAAAAAGGCATATTTATTAGTACGCGATACATTTAGTTGCGTGTCGTAGGTGCTTTCTAACAAGTCGATTAGCTGTTTTTGATTCGTGATAAAACCTAAAAGTGCATATACTTTACTGATAGGTGGTAAGTAAAAAGACGGAGATTTAAAGTCGGTCATTTTAACTTTATTATTTTCATCCGTCGTGTTTTTTAAATCTTCATGAAACTGATCTAACACAATGTCATTATCTTTAAGTTGTTTGATATCATTGGTTTTCATTAGTTGTCGTCCTTGATCACATAAGCTAATAATTATTAACTATATTTTACTCATCAGTCTTACAAGTTTCTAAAGCCGTTATTAGTGGTTTAATCAGCTCTAAAGGAATAAAGCCCTTAGCCTTTATCTGTTTTTTATCAATATTTTCAAACACAATACAGTTAATTCTATTTTTCTGGCGTTTACTGAAATTTCCATGAGCGAATGTATTTCTTAAATGCCTTAATACATCTTTAGGCTTAGTGTCTTTCTTGTTAAACCAAATTATTCCTTGGTATTTATCTGATGCAATTTTAAACTCTTCCTTAAGAGCTTTATTTAACTTTGCAGTAGAATCAAAAGACTTCAAACTAATTTTATGGACGTAACAAAATTCTTGCAATTGACCAACAGAGAGCAAAAATTTTTGATCTGTCCATTCAAGTTCCCACTTCAGAACGATAAATCGATAGAAAAAATAAAGATTTTCTTTACCGGATTTGTATTGAGCAAGTATCTTTGACAATTAACTCACCTTAACTCGAACTTTGCCAGTGAGTAAATCTTGCATTAGGGCTTTTTTTAATGACTTAAAACTTTGTAACTTATCTTTAATTACATCGGAACGCCTAACTACAGAGTTTAGACTTTCTGATATTTTGATTTGCTCATCAATAGAGGGAACTGGTAGCAGTATTTTCCTGAATGTACTTTGTTTTATTCCTGCAACTGTTGATCCCGTAGATTGAAGGTCTAGCTCTTTTTTAAACTTTTCACTTTGCAATATAAACAATAGAAACTCAGTGCAAACAAGTTCATTTGGTCTTAAAGTTAAAACTCTCTGACCGATCGCAAACTTATAATTAGGTACTTTAGCAACATTTCCTAACGGAGCTTCGGTTGTAATAAAAACATCTCCAAATTGCGGCATTCCTCTAACCATCCAGCTATTAAATTGCTCTTCATAAATATATTCTCTGGGTTCTTGATTAATAAAACCATTGCGGATATTTTTAGCTGTAATTAGCGGTACTCCAACTTCGCTTTTCGGGGGAGCTTTGCCTCGATAATCGATAATTACAGAAAGAATAGACTCAACTGTCTTAACCTCCCACTCAGCTGGTATTCTGCCAACGGGCGAGTCTTTAAATTCAGTGTGGCCGATGCCGTTGGTTAGCAACTCTTGCATCATGCCTGTTTTTAGGTCTTTTAGTTTATCGATTTGCGCTTGTGTTTTTTCAATCACTTCATCAACAGAAGTGAGAATTTTGGCTATTTTTTGTTGTTCGGGGAGTGGAGGCATCAAAATAGTGATATCACGCATATCTGCTTGGTTAAGTTTTGCTCTGGTTCCACCATTTATATGTTTTAAAATATTTTTGTGCACTAGGCTGTAATGAATAAATTGTGTTTCATGCTCTTGTTTAGCTTTCAAAATATGGGCATGGTTATTAACCCAGAACTTGCCTGACACTAAATACGATATTGGCCTACTCTGCCATTGGTCAAAATTCCCGCCATCTTCAGCTAAAAGAACATGCTCGCCTTCAAAAATATAATCATCTATATGACCTTGGATGCCGTTAGCTCCATAGTATGGATAATCGCCTTTTCTTAATGCTCTTTCTTGTGAATTTAAAGGAACTCTCTTTGAATCTAATATATCGCAAGTTCTATTAATATTTGAAATAGCCCATCCTTCAGGTACTAAATTACTCATAACCTAATTCCATTAGGTAGCCTTTCATTTCAACTTCTGCACTGGTCACTTGCTCATCAAGCTCATGTAACGATATTTGATATTTATCCCACCAACGCTCTAGTTGTGTAATAACAGCAGCTTCAACATCATCGCTGATATTCTCTGCAATAAAAGATCTGATTAGTTCTTTAGAAGTAATACTTGGTTTAAATACAAAGTAGTTTTCATCGCGCTTATCGAACACCGTTGTTACGTCAAAGTCTTGCAGTATTTCATCTCGAATATATTCGCTTTCAACTTCACGCACTGGAATACCGCCGTGCAATATGGCAAGTACGTCGAAAATTTCGGGTGGTGGTGAGGTATCTGCATAGCGCCTAATGTTTAGGTTAAAGTCGTTTTCTTTAATTTCGCTAATATCGACTACTTTGGCGTAACGTTTTATATCTTGATAATCATGAAATGTAGATATAATTTTTTCAATGTCTTTTGGGCGAAGCTTGTTTTGGTTTTTACCTTCTTCAAACTCAAGTTCTGAGTTTATAAATAACACTTTGTTTTTACGTATCGCAGCTTTGTTTTTATTAATAATTAATAAACAGGCCGGTATGCCTGTGCCGTAAAATAAACCTGATGGTAAGCCTACTACGGCTTCTAATAAGTCGTCTTCTAGTATGCCTTGGCGAACTGCTTTTTCACTTGAACCACGAAATAACACACCGTGTGGCATTACTATGCCCGCCATGCCTTCATCGTTTAATGAGGCAATCATGTGTTGTACAAACGCTAAGTCGCCTGCGTCTTTTGGCGGTGTACCATATGGAAAGCGCCCGTAGCCGTCGTTATCACATTCTTCTTTACCCCATTTTTTTAAACTAAATGGTGGGTTTGCAATAACACGGTCGAAGGTCATGAGTTGGCCATGCTCGGTATGCTGTGGGTCTCGTAAGGTATCGCCTTTACGAATATCGGCACTGAATACGCCATGTAAAAACATATTCATTTTACAAATAGCCCACGTATTTAGGTTCATCTCTTGTCCAGCAAGGGATAAGTTAGATGGGTTTTGACCGTGAGACGCTAAATAATTACGTGTTTGCACTAACATACCGCCAGAGCCCGCCGTTGGGTCGTATACTCGCATACCCGCTTTTGGTTCTAATAGCGATACAAGTAATTGCACCACCTCGCTTGGAGTATAAAATTCGCCGCCTTTTTTGCCAGACGAATCAGCAAACATTTTAATTAAGTATTCGTAAGCCGTACCCAGTAAATCTGGGCGTTCAAAATCACTGTTACGCAAGCGATGTTTACTAAAGTGAGAAAGTAGATCGCGTAGTTTGGCATCAGACAGTTTATTTTTTATATTGAAATCGATACTCACTAACACGCCTTCAAGCGAGCTGTTGTGCTCCTCAATGGCTTCTGTCGCTTTATTAAGTGTTGCCCCTATGTCGTGCTTTAAATCTTTTAAAACACTCCAACGTGCGTTTTCAGGGATATAAAAGGTGCTGTCGTATTCATCTTCATCTTGCGATAGCTCTTTTGCTTGTGCCTCTGTTTTACCGGTGGATAAATAATGCTGGATTACGGTTTCTTGTGCTTCATCGAACGAGTCTGAAAGGCGTTTTAAAAACATCATCCCGAATATGTAATCTTTAAATTCTGAAGCATCCATGTTGCCACGTAAAATATCGGCAGTTTCCCATAGGAAAGATTCTAATTGTTGGAGAGTAATTTGAGTCATGTTGGTATTTTATTCCGTTTGTATTTATTGCTTAAATTCCGTCATTAAGCGATTAAATGAAAAGCTCTGATTAATACTGTAATTACTTATTTTTGCTTAGCTTTATGTCTACCACTGATGGATCTGGAAATATCTCTTCTAAATCGCAGTTTAGTATTTTAATTATTTGATAAATTCGCTCGCAGGAAACAGGCACATTACCTCTTTCAATACGGCTTAAATAGCTTGCTTCAATACCGAGTGTATTAGCTAGTTCAGCTTGCGATATTGTTCGTTTTGTTCGCGCCAACTTTATATTCATACCAATCAGCGTTTGTATGGGCTGCATTGCTAATATCCACAGACAAAGGATAAATAATCCCATATTGCAGCTTTTCAACCCATGACATATAATGAAACTTATTGACATATATATCAATAAATGAACTTTTTTATCAATTAAAATTATCTAAGAAGTCAATGAAGCTAGATCCATTAATTAAAACCATTATCTGTAAGCGGAATATTGATCGTTTCACTGTTGTAGAAGTTCGAACGGCATACATTGCTCTGCATCAAGATCAAACTCTTGATCCTGTTCGAATCCGAAAGCTTGTGTATGCACAGCTTAATAAGCTTGTATGCAAAGGCTGGTTAAATTCATCAACATCCCAAAATAGAAAGATAACCACGTATACAAAAACAAATGATTTTGAACCAGACAAAATCAACGTGCCTCAATCTCCTATTTTTAAGGACAGTCGCTTTAAAGTGGATTGTAATAAAGAGTTAAATGAATGTAATAACGCATTATTGCAATGTATTGGGACGCTTGAAACCTACTTACATCTTTGGGAAAAGCACCCCCACCACCAAAACGTGTTTAAACGACAATATTTAATAGCCCAAGAACGTCAACAGAATTTAAAAGGGCGGATAGCTGCTTTAAATGTACTTTTAAATTATATAACTGAATAAGGCACTTTAATGCTGCTAAGAACATGGCAAAAAGAATGTATACAAAAAGCTAAAGAAAAGTACGAAAACAACGTTAAGCATTTTTTAGCTTTGGCAACTCCTGGGGCTGGTAAAACACTGATGGCTTCGGCATTAGCAAAGAAGTTATATGATGAAAAGCTGATTGATATCATACTTTGTTTTTCTCCATCATCTGTGGTTTCAACTGATTTTGCAGATGAATTATCTCAGCAGTTTAGTGCTCGATTTGATGGTTCTATAGGTGCACTAGGTGACTCGTTCACATATCAAGCTCTAAGCTCATTAAATGAAAATGTATGGCAGTTATTTGAGCAGTATAGAGTTTTTGTAATCTTTGATGAAATCCATCATTGCGCAGGGTCAACAGATAAGGATGCTAACTCTTGGGGGAGTCCTATTCTTAATTTAATTAAAGAAAAATCTGCATTTACAATCTCACTTACAGGCACACCTTGGCGATCTGACTCTTTACCAATCGCCCTTTCCAATTACTGTAATGAATCTGGCCAGATAAACTGTGATTATGTGTATGGGTTAAAAGAAGCTATATCAGATAAAGTGTGCCGAGTGCCGCAAATAATTGCGCTTGATAATGATAAAATTACCCTAACAAGTGCTGAAGAAACTAAAAGCTTTGCAAGTTTTTTTGAATTGCTGAAAGCAAAGGTTATTTCATATTCTGAAATTGTTACTAACGAATTAGTTATAGAGAACTTATTACTTAGAGCAATTACTAAGCTTAATGAAATTAGAAGTATTAACTCCAATGCCGGAGGGTTAATTATTGCTTCGTCAATCTCCCATGCTTATATGATTAATACGGTAATGCGGAGCAGGTTCAATGGCAACGCGACTATTGTTACTAGCAGCGAAAATGAGCCAGACAAAATCATAAAACAATTTAGGCAAGGTGATAGTGAGTGGCTAATTAGTGTTGGAATGGTAAGTGAAGGCACTAACATTCCTAGGTTGCAAGTATGCTGTAACTTAACAAATTACCGCACTGAGCTGTATTTTAGGCAAATATTAGGACGCATTCTTCGCATGACTGATTCAGTTAATCAAGATGCATTTATGTTTATGCCAGCTGAGCCCAATTTAATTGATTTTGCGATACGTGTAGCAGAAGATGTTCCTGCTGAATTAGGCAAAGTGAAAGTTTTTGATATTGAAATTGAGAATGAAAATAGCATTGTGTTGGAACCGCTAGGCAGCTCTTCGGCCGGCTTAACAGAGGAAGATGATTTGTTTGATATCTTTTTCGATAGAGCTGCGAGCAACGCAAACGAACCAGAAGAAAATCCACTAAGTGCTTTTACTGCCCCCTCACCGAGAATATCAAATACTATAACGCTTGACGGTAACTTTCAGCACAAACCCATCAAACCCGAAGGTTTAAATGAGTTACTGTTAATTGATATTTCAGATGAAGCACATGCGAAATTAGAGCAATTGAATAGGGTGATTATTTAATGTGTCAATCTACATGCTAATAAACTTTAGATTGCTTAGTTTCTGTATTTTGTGTCGCTAGTAGATCTTACTCCGCATTAAAGTGCGGATAAATACAATGCTGGCCATAGTTTTATAGGTAGCAAGTGACTTTCTATATAGCGCATAGGCATCAAACTCTCATGAGGCCTTAATTAATTTTAAGGTCTTCTCTCCGTATAAGTAAATATTTAGTAGCTTGTCTTGGAGACTGATCTATTAGTTGAAATATCTCAAGCTCTCCTTAACTAATATTTATTAAAAATATAGAAAGAAAATCTTTAAAAAGTTGAATGAAAACTGAGATTTATTTATTTTCAGAAATTTCAGTAAAATAATAACAAACAAAAAAAGATATTAAGTCATTGTTTTAAAAGAAAAACATCGTTGACATGAGTTCATTTAAGTATTATTTATATTCATAACTTCTTTGAAGAGATGAATATGACAAAAATTAGCAACTTAATATTTAGTGATGGTGAACGATATCCAATCTTGATGGAGAGCGATGGCTTGCCCAATTACTGGGTGACTCTATACGTGACTGAAAAGCTAAGGACATCGCATACTCAATCTGCAATAGCTAATGCACTTGGCCATTTGATTCATTTGAAACTATGGGAAAACACAAATGGTCGAGAGCTTGTCTCAGAGTTTGAGCAAGGATGTTTTCTGACTGACGAAGATGTTTATTCAATACGTGATCATTGTACTTTAGCTGCGAGAAGCTTGAAAAAGTGGTTGAAAAAATCGGATGAAAATATTGTTAAGTTCGCTTCAGCATCGACAGCTAGCGTAAAACCAATACAAAAAGTATCTAATGATCATGCTGCAAACCGAATGAGTCAGATAGCTTCCTATCTTGAGTTTTTAGCTAGAACAATTCTCAAAACAAAATTAATCGAAGAAGAGGTTTCAAATAATATTAAAGCCATGAAAAGCTTACTATTGGCAAATAAACCAAAAGGTAGCAGTGGTAAAGGGCTTACTGCTGATCCTAATACCAAGGCTCCGCCTCCTAAAGCGTTTGAACGAATTTTAAGTATCGTTAAGGAGACTTCACCTGATAACCCATTTAAGGGCGAAGAAGTTAAATTTCGTAACGCAGTGATATTTGAGGTGATGGAAGCTACAGGGATGCGTGCTGGAGAAATACTGGCTTTACAGATCCAAGATATTGATTTTCAAAAAGGAACAGTGTCTGTTGTTCGTAGGCATGATGCTATTGAAGATCCTCGTAAGACACAGCCGGTAGCTAAAACTAACGAGCGCACGATCCCTATTGCTAAAACAATCACAGATAGGTTACGTGAGTACATCATGGATAGAAGAGCGAAAATACCTGCTGCAAGAAAGCACCCATATGTATTCGTTACGCATAAACATGGTAAATATCACGGTAGTCCAATTTCCAATAGCACTTTTGTTAATAGAGTGCTTAAACCTGCGGTTGCAATCCATCCAGAACTACTTGAAGAAATTACCCGTCATGGTTTTCGCCACAATTTTAACTACAAGCTTTCTAAGAAGATCGATGCGATTAATAAAGCGGCTAAAGAAAACCCCCAAATTAAACCTATTAATGAAAAGAAAGAAATTCAGATTCGTAAAGAATTGAATGGATGGAGTTCAGATAAAACTGCTGAAACATATAACTTGAGACATATTCGAGAAGAAGCTGATCGAGTGATGCGAGAAGACATGGATCACTGGACTAATCTAGCTAAGAAGGGGAATTAGCATGAAATTAAAGAAAAACAATGCATTAAAAACTCAAAATACAACGAAAAGTGGTTACCTATTTTATTTCTTGGACAATGAATGGAGGCTAGATGGTTCAACCGTAATTAACTTCCAGAGCCTGAGCACTCTTGATCCAGAAACGGAGGAAGGATTTAGAAAGGCTTTATGTCGCTATGCTGAAGAGCTTTCAGCTAAGCATACATACAATATGTTTTATTATTTTTCTGCTTATCTAAAAAAGACGGCTACAAATGTTATCTCATTAGCAACATTGACCAATTATCGAGCTTCTCTAGATGATGATACTGAGTATAAATTAGGGGCACTTAAAGGTTTTCTACTAGCTTGGTATGAATGGGGGTTTAATGGTATCAGCAAGGAAGTTGTAGATTACTTAGAAGAGTTAACTTTAAAAGGAAATCCAAAAGGTAATGCCGTAAAAGGCGCTTGTCCATACTCTGGCCCTCTGACGCATAACGAGCTTGGAGCGTTAATTGACTGGGCATCAAATGCCTTTACTAAGAGAACTCTTAATTTAAAAGAATATAGCTGTTTTATGGCGTTGGTTTTAACTGGCCGTAGGTATGTTCAGATTCGCTCGTTACGTTCAGTTGATTTAATTGTTAGGGAAGATTCAAGTGGTAACGACTATGTTATTAATTGTCCTAGAGCTAAACAGCGTGGTGTAGGCTTTAGGGAGCAATTTACACCGCTGCCCATTAATGAAGACTTGTATCTTTTGCTTCACAATCAACGTAACCAATCAATTCAATATGTTGAATCTAGTTTAGGAAAAAAACTACAACCTCTTCTGCGTAAGAAGATACCAATTTTCGTAGAGGAATCAAGAGTTAATAGGTTATCTAGCGTGGAGGATTTAGAAACAAGACTTTCTCAAACGCCCGATTATTTACATATGGCTGCTGACTCTGCATATCAATTATTACGTGTAGTCGCGATTAAAAACACAGCTTGCTCTGAGCGGACTGGTAATTACATTAACTTCACGGCTTCACGTTTTAGATATACTAAGGGAACAAATTTAGCTCGAAGAGGGATTCGTGGTGTTGCATTAGCTGCTGCGCTAGATCACACCGATACGCAAAATATTGGTGTGTATACAGAAAATACTGAAGAGACAGCAAAGCAAATTGATGAAGTAATGGCTCCACTGCTTGCGCCTTTAGCTCAAGCTTTTTCAGGGAAATTGATTGCATCAGTACGTGATGCTATTAGAGAAAATGACCCGAACAGCAGAGTAAGAAATGGCAAGTCTAAAAATGTTGGTAGCTGCGGAACTTATGCTTTTTGTGCTTCTGGATATAGGGCTTGTTATACATGTTCAAGTTTCGAGCCTTGGATTGAAGCACCTCACGAAGAAGTTCTCAATGAGATCTTAGCTGAAAGAGAGAAGCAAAAAGAGTTAGGCATATCCAATAATGTAATTCAGTCTACAGATCGGCTTTTACTAGCTGTTGAACAAGTCATTCTGATGTGTAAGCAAACGCGGTCAAAAAAAGGCTCTTAAAATGGCTGATATTATACACTTTCAACCTAAGCATGAGATAAGTGCTAAGCAAAATCTAGACAGTTTTATTGAGCACTGCAAGAACACATTAACGCTCTATGATGACCAAGGTGGCTGGCGAAGTAATAGCTGGAAACACAAGCAAAAAAACCGATCAATAGCGATGACTTTTTCAAAGTTCAGAGCAAAGTCAAACCCTGCTAATTTTGATCCTTTGGATGAACCGTTTTTGTCTTTTGCAAAAGCTTATATTCGTTATAGCCAAAGTATCAAAGCAGTATCCAGCGTGGCAAATAAAATGGTCGCATTGCGTATGTTACATGACGCTCTAGTAGCAGTACATGGTATTGCAAATGTATTAAAAACTGATGGGTTGGTAATCGGTGAATTAGAGACCATTACTAAGCAAAGAGTTTCCAATAAAGATCGAAAAAATAAGATTGGCTATCAGATTGAGATTTTATTGGAGTTCATTCGCAGTAAGCGAATTGTACCTGCACTTCAATCGTGGGATAACCCTTGGCCTAAGGTGGGCGCTAAAGCCGAGAGAACAGATGAAGACTCTCGTAAATGGCGAGATAATCGTTGCCCAAGTATGCACCAGATGCTCGCCTTGGCGGATTGCCTTGCCAATGCAGAAACTTTGGAAGATCAGTATTGGTCGAGTGTCAGTACATTGTTGATGTTTGCTCCGGGAAGAGCTGGGGAACTATCTGAGCTCACAGTTGACTGTTTGCATCGAGGAGAAAATGGAGCGCTTGGCGTGAGGTGGTATGCTGAAAAAGGTTTTGGGTATACGATCAAATGGGTTCCAGAACTTTTAGAGCAAGCTGTAATTAAAGCGCATAGTAGACTAATGGATATTGGGAAGCCAGCTAGGGAAGCTGCGAAATATGCACATGATCATCCAAATGTGTTTATGCGCCATTCAGGTTGTTGTACATCAGATGGCTTTGCAGAAGACAAACCATTAAATGCCTATCAATTTGCACATGCGATGAATTTTGGTGAAGAATCAAGTAGTAAAATTGTTAAGTTAAAAGACTTAAACAGTAATACAGCATGGGATATTTTGAGTTCTGATAAGACAAAATGGATTGTAAGGCTAAGAAAAAGTGGTAATCCAACTTATCAAGGGTTGGCTAGGTATGTATTTGATAAGTATTCTGGAGCAGATTGGCCTAATTTATCTTCCATAAATCGTCCTATTTGGAAATCTTTAGTTTTGGTTCGTGATCGTGAATTTCATAATAGTGCTAACCCAAGAAATTTTTCATGGCGTTTGCCCAGTGTTAATGAGCTTAATGCTCAATTAGCAATTCGAGATAAGTTAAAAAACCCACCGAAAACATTGTTCCAGCGCATGGGCTATAAGGATGAAGACGGCTCCGATATTCGCTTAACTTCACATCAGCTCAGAGTTTGGTTATCAACTAATGCAGAACGTGGCGGTATGGATGCGTGGCAGCTTGCAAGGTGGGCTGGGCGTGCTCGAATTAATGATAATCGCCATTATGATTTACGCACACAAGATGAACGTGAGCAACAAGCCAGAAGCATCCTTGAATATAATGAAAGGCCCACAGCTTTAGAAGCAATTAAACTGAATTTGCCTGTGAGCTATAAAGACTTAGGTGTAAATCGAATTGGTATAGCGGATGTTACCGAATATGGTATGTGTGTTCATGATTACGCTATGTCGCCATGTACAAAAGGAGGTGAGTGTATGACATGTAAAGAGCACGTTTGTATCAAAGGTATGCCAGAAACTCTTGAACGCATTGTACGTCTAGAAGAACAGGTCGAATCCCAATTCAATAAAGCAACAGAAGATAAAGCTGATGGTGTCTTTGGTGCTGATAGGTGGGTATCGCATTTAGGCTGGAAGTTGGCCCATATTCGCACACAAAGTAAGAGACTCAAATCAGAAGATACGTCAGAGGGGGCAATATTGTGGATTCCACCAGAACATGATCCTAGCCCTGTAAAAAGAGCTCTTGAACAAAATAGTTTAGATACTAGCGCTAGTGAGCAAGATCTTGTTGAAGAATCTGAAATCTCAATGTTATTGGGAATCGAAAATGCCTAAAAAACTCATTACTGAAAAAACACTACCATTAGCATTACATGAACTTGATAAGTGGTCAGGGAAATTAACTTGGAATAGTTTTTCAGAGCAGCTTGCAAAGGTATTAGGGGAAAAGAGCATTAGTAGGCATACATTGCTTTCCTACCCCGCTTTAGTTGAAGCTTTTAATGACAGAAAGCAAAATCTTAAAGAAGCCAAAGAAGATGAAGAAAAGGACATCACACTTGAATTTGCTAAACAGCAAATTGCCACTATTGAAGCTAAAGTGGAAAGGCTGGAAAAGCAAAACGAAAAATTGCTAGAGCAGTTTATCCGCTGGCAACATAATGCTTATATGATGCCGAATGTTGATATGAGACTTTTAAATAAACAGCTTGATAAGCCTTTACCAGCGGTTGATAGGAGGTGAACAAAAGAAAGAGCGGGCAGCAGATTGCTCAAGAGAATATAAAATTAGTTCAGGCTTGGATTGATGAACGTAATGTGGCTAGAGACTGGCATGATTATGAATACAGTGGCAAAATTAATCGTAGAGTGTTAGCTGAAGAGTTGGGTTTTGCAAAGTCTGTATGTACGCAGAATAAGGCCGTCAGAGCACTAATTGAGGAAGCTGATAGCTATTGGTTTCGCAAGATTGATGAAGATAAAAAGTCTCATGATGCTGCACGAGAAAGAGCTGAAAGACAATCAGGTATGGCGGCAGTAAGCAATAATGCGCTGACACAAAGAATTGCTGAGTTAGAAGCCGAAAACAGACAGCTACAACGTGAATTGACCAAATTTAAAAAACAGCAAACGTTGGTTCAATCTGGCGCAGCGGGGTTCAAGTTATGAACGAAGTTGTCCATCTTCGTCAAATTATTCAAGTGAAAAAGCAGAGAGCTAATTCATACGTAACAGTTGATCTTGTCAACGCAGATGGTTCGATTAAAAAACGAGATAGAACAACCGTTGTTAAATTTCCTGTACACACCAAAGATACAGCTACAGCAGGTAGCCTATGGGAAATTTCAGGTAAAGAACGCCTTAATCACTTCACCATTAATGATTTTCCCTTAAGCGAGTACACCATTGAAGCTGACAACATCAAGTTTTTAAGACCTTCAGGCAGAATTTTATCTCGTTGGATCAGTAACAACATCAAAGGTATTGGTAGCGTTATAGCTAATCGGCTTGTTAGACATAAAAAACTAGCCCAACTTATTGAAACACAGGATACAGAAACTCTTTTAAACATAGCCGGCATGACTGAAGGTCGTGTTAAAGACTTAATCGAAAGTTGGCCTAGTGAAGCTCTTTTTAACACAATCAATTGGCTTGAAGAGCAGAATTTGCCATTGGGATTTGGTGAAAAGCTAGTAGCGATATTTGGTGAAGAAGCGATTGATAAGATCAAAGAACATCCATTTATCTTAGTGGCAATGGGAGCTTCTTTTGAACAGGTATCACAACTGGCATTAAGGCTTGGCTTTACATTAGAAGACGAAGTTGTTGTTGCTGGCATAGCTCAATATGCGGCAATTAATCATGCCAATAAGACTGGTTCAACAGTGATAACCATTGATGAACTAAACAAAGAATACGCTAAGCTCATGAACTCTGATACTCCAAAAAAAGTTGGTGATATAGCCTGTGAACGAGGGTTGCTAGTTAAGGTAAGTAAAGGTTATCAAGTTTATGGCAAAGCTTTGATGGAAGCTGCGGTAGCTCAGTTTATTGTTGATGCATACCAAAGGCCAGCAGGTGAAGGCTGTTTATTGGCGGGTTGGGAATGTAATTTATCAAAAGAATTGGTTGAGACTGCTTTAACGGATTATGAAAGTACACTGGATTTTAATTTAACTGCCGATCAGCGTGATGCTGTTGTCGGTGCCGCACTTTCTCCTGTATGTGGTATCTCAGGTGGTGCAGGAACAGGTAAGACAACGATACTAAAAGCTGTATTAGGTGTATATGACCGAGTAGCGCAAGGAGTACAGTGTTATCAAGTGGCTCTAGCAGGCCGTGCTGCACAGCGTATGGCGGAAAGTACGCAAAGGCCAGCCCAAACCATTGCAAAGTTTATTGGTGAGCATCTAGGCGATAATAAGCCTGACTTGCCTGAGCAAATAATGTTAGTTATTGATGAATCGTCAATGGTAGATCTTTTGTCTATGTATCGACTAGTAGGCATATTGCCAGAAGCGGCTAGAGTAATTTTTGTTGGTGATACCGCTCAATTGCCACCTGTTGGTAATGGCTTGGTATTTCACGCATTAACTGATACTCAGATACCCTTTTTTGACTTAACGCAGGTTAAACGGCAAAGCGAGAAAAGCGGAATACACAGGTTTTCGACATCGGTAAGAAATGGGCTGTTTGAGCTTCCAGAGGTCACTAAAAATACACTAAATGAAAGCAGTGACTGCTCAATTGAAACTAAGCCTACAATCGACAGGCTTATCAAGCTTTGGCAAGAATCTGGCGGAATTGATCAAAGCATTGTTTTATCACCCATAAGAAAAGGTGAATTTGGTGTAGATAATTTAAACCTAGAGCTTCAAGCATCTGTAGGCAATGTCAGACAAGCTATTTACTTTCAAGATTCACTAAGAGGCTGGATTCCTTGGATTACATCAACAGGTTCTCGGTTATTAAAAGGTGATCCTGTATTAGTCACCGCAAACAATTACGATGAAGACGCAGATATTAGAAATGGTGATTTAGGGCTTATTATTGAGGTTTTTGATCAACCAGATGAAGATGGTGTTGTTGCCGTTATTGAAGTAAATAACGACTTAATAAATGTCACTGCTGAGCTATTGGAAAAACTGAACCTTGGGTATGCTATTACTATCCACAAATCACAAGGCTCTCAATGGCTTAATTGCTTTGTCATGTTACCCAATGAAGCTGAGCGTATGATTGATCAGACTCTGCTTTATACGGCATCAACTCGTCCAAGTGAAAGGCTAGTATTGGTGGGGGAAGAACGAATAATTGAAAAGGCTATTAAGGTAGGTTCAAAGGCATTAAATCGAGCCACTTTTCTGAGAGAAAAGGTAAATTTAGCATTTGAGCTGATTTAGTCTGGAAAGGGGAATTCATTGGAAGTGTAAACTTTGTAACAGGTTTGTTTAATTTAACTGCTTAGTACATAAGATCAATGACATGATATTTTTAATTGGTTATATTTATCTCAATAAAAATATAAGACAAAAAAGATCATAAAGGGAACTGGTATGAAAAAGATTTTACCATTAGCCATAGGGATTAGCATTCTATTAACAGGCTGTAATTCCACACCAAATTATCGAAAAGTTTCTGAATCCGAAATTACAAACCTCCAGAGCCAGATCACAGATTTTCAAGCTGGTGATTATGCTGTAACTTGGGTTCAACCAATAAACAAAACCGAAAAGTGTGAAATGCTTATTGAAGGCTACAGTGGGGAGCCTATCACTAGTACATATGAATGGGATGGGAACTGTAAAGGCGGCAAAGCCGAGGGACTTGGTAAAATTAGTGTTACAAATGGTAGTGTTAGAGGTTTTGAGATCACTTACCATAACAAAGGAATTACTGATCAACTTTATTACCAATGGGTTGAAGGAACAAATAATGTCGATTTTGGCACGTATGTCCGTGAAAATGACAAAATGACTAAAAAATTACTAAACTTTGCGTCATTAAAACCAAATGGAGATATTGATTCTGTCTATCTGCAAGGAGAGAAAAGCCTTACAACAGAAATATTCACTGGTATTGGAAGAAAGAACTACGCTGATGGATTTGCTAAACTATCAGGACAAACCGGCAACTTGCGTTTTTTCGGAGCCAGAGAATTCTTTGATAAAAATAACCAGCCAGCTTATACAACTTGGGGCTTTTACGATATGAACGCTGACAAGCCTGACAAGTATATTGTAGTGAAAAATAAACATGGGGTATTTCATCAGAAATGGCAGTTTGGTACTCATAAAGAAAATGTTACCTTACCAGAAAGTTATACAGATGAAACTTTAAAAGTATCAATTCAAGCCTCGACATTGGCAAATAGAGCAAACAGTGCAGGACAGCTTGCATTAGCTATGAAGCAAAGATATGACTCTCAGAATGTTACTTCATCAACCGTGACAACAAAACCTGACAACAAAAAGCCTGAGTCGCCTAAAGGTATTTCTACAGGCACGGGCTTCTTTATTTCTAATGATGGTTATGTGCTTACCAATAGTCACGTAATAGAAGGTTCATCAAGCATTTCAATTATTCTTAATGGTAAATCGGTATCAGCTACTCTAGTAGATCATGACTCTAGCAATGATATCGCTTTGCTGAAAGTGGATGAGGCGGTTGAAGGTTTGCCTATTGAGCTTAAGAAGAAAACGA
This sequence comes from Pseudoalteromonas sp. SG44-8, assembly GCF_014164125.1. Classification (NCBI taxonomy): domain Bacteria; kingdom Pseudomonadati; phylum Pseudomonadota; class Gammaproteobacteria; order Alteromonadales; family Pseudoalteromonadaceae; genus Pseudoalteromonas; species Pseudoalteromonas sp. SG44-8. The sequence goes on from NZ_JACJEQ010000010.1 coordinate 131,830, forward strand.
AGCAAGGGACTGAAATTGCTGTATTAGGCTATCCAAATATAGGCTTACAAGGTAACGAACAAAAAGCGACATTTGGGTATATTAATGCCAATTCTGGCATCCAAGGTGATACTCGGTATTTTCAAATTGATTCTCCTATACAGCCCGGAAACTCAGGCAGTCCAATGGTAAATGATCAAGGTGTTGTTATTGGCATTGCTTCAGCATCGTTAAATCAATCAGCAGCTATTAAGGCTACGGGAACATTAGCACAAAATGTAAATTATGCTGTTAAAATAGCTTATGCACTCCCAATGTTGATAAATCATGGTGTTGACTATATTGAACCAGCCAAACAAAAAACCTTAGAAAAAACAGAGCTGATTGAGGGAATTTCAAATAGTGTTGTTCTTGTTATAGCAGAGTGATGAAGGGTATATAATGGTATTAGCCCCTGAATTAATTACGTTAATTGATCAAAAAGCATCGGTAGAGTGTGCGCACACTAATTTACTCCACTCTTCTGTTTATATTAGTCAATTAAATGCGCACATAAACGGTACGTGTGAATTAACGAAGCATGAAATCGAGTCTAAAATAGATTACTTAGCTGGTTGTATGACAATTACACTCGATCACCCCATAAGTGAACTTGAATTTTTAAGAGTTCGCCTATGTGAAGGTCAAAACTTTGCTAATATTGATGATTTGTCTTACATAAAGAAAACCTCCTGCACATTCCCAAAAGCTGGCAGGTTAAATCTTTCAGGTCAAGCGTTATTTTATGCTTCTATAGCCGTTAAACAAGATGATATGGCATTAAGAGTTGTGTTGTCTGAGGCTCAAGCGAAACAGTTTGATCGTCTTAATGTACTGAGATCTCATCAAGTAAATGGCACTGACTTATACCTACGAATTATAGGTATATGGGAACAAGTAAGGCGAAATGAAAAACCATATTACTTAAACCAATTTACATTTGACTATTACACTGAGGCAAGAAAATATATGGCTAAGCAGTTTAGCCGAGAATTGCTTTTTGCTTATGAGTTAACAGATCGCTTCTTTGCAGATATATTATCTCGTGAAGGAAATGAACGCTTGTATCAAGTAACATCAGCCCTAAGTAATGTGTTTTTGACTGAGAAGTGCGATGGTGTTCTCTATTCTTCAGTAAAAGCTAAAGGAGAGCCTGTCGTTGCTTTAAAACCTCAAGCGGTTGATGATAAATTAGATCACCAGTTTGCTACCGAGGTCTTCGTTGAGTACTCATTTGGTTATGAGTTTTATCAGTTAAAAACATTGGCTAAAACGTCTAGTATTGGTAGAAATTCAGGTAAATTAGAGTGGTAAAAAGCCTAGCTATTACTTCCTTATCGTTAAGCTGAAAATGTAGATTAAAAGTCATTATAAGTCATAAAAACGCCCTTAATCTACAGTATGTAGATGAAGTGTATAAAATAATTACACATACGCCTCTTTAGGTATTGGTATAAAAGGGATTACCAATTCACTCACTCACCCTTATTTGTTTTTATGTGTTCATTACCGTTCTAACCAAAGACAAAAATGAAAATGTTTAAAAATACCCTAAAAAGCCGCTTTTAAGCGGCTTTTAAGCGGCTTTTTTGTTTTTATAGTGTGCTGTAGTCTGAATATTACAAAATAGTAAGAGCTGGTGAATAGAGGGAGCTGACCGCTATTTTTCTTTTATGTTGGAGTTTTTTTAGTTAACAGCTATCAAATGCTATGGAGTGAGAGTTATTTTTATTTAGAACGTGTACTGTCCTAGGTCTCTAAAAAAGCGTCAGTTTTGGCTTTGTTACTATATTTATAGCATTTAAAACCATCTTTAATCATGCTGTAGCCTTGTGTTTATAAGGATCTTGAACAACACTTTAGCTATTCATACAAATAGCGTAACAGCCATGGTGACTCAATTTAAAAATGCACAAGTACGGATGCTAAGTATTTATGTGATTGCTTTTATGCTTTTACTAACAGTATTTAATCTCTTGTTAGGGGAGATATTGCATCAAAAAGTACACATCACTGGGAGTCAATTAGCTAAGCAAGTCTATAGCCTCAAACTAAAGCCAATTGCAGATAAAGAGATCATTGCCGCACTTGCTCAAAGTCATGGTTTTATGCTTGAATCAGCCCATGAGTCGTTTCACTTTTCTGCTTTTATGACCCAAGATAGTGATATCTTTAAATATAAAACAGTTAGTTTAAAGCTTTATCATTTGCCTTTTTGGGTTGTAGAAAGTCCGCTATTTATTTTATTAAATCTAGTGATGATTGGCGCTGCTATTTGGAGTTATCGCTGGTGGCGTCTGCTATTTAAACAGCGCGATGGCGTAGATTCAATTGCATTATTAACTGGTAGTAAAGTATCAAGCAGCCAACAAGCGCCTAAAGATGTGGTTAAATTAGCACTAAATGATATTGCAATTAATAGTACAAAAGTACTTACAGCCAAGCGTAAATTAAGTTCCGCAGACGATGTTGCAATTACCGCAATGTACGGTATCCAAAATAATCATAACCACCTTTTTGCTTTACTTTATTGGACACGGCCATTTCCAGATAACGTTGATTTAGAAAGCCACTTTAAACTTATTGTAATCAAAGGTTTTAAAGAGTTATCTCGGGTATCAGTTAAGTTGTTATCTTCAGGAGGTCTGGCAATTACCTTGGAGAATATACCTCAACCTGATATCGATGCTTACACTAAGCGCTTGCATCAAATTATTTATCAGGCTTCTTTGCTTTATCGCGTTGATTTGTCTCGTAAAGAAATTAAAATAGGCGTATGTAATTACCGCGATGGTGCCGATCAAACTGTGGTTTATCAGTTAACTAAATCAGCACTCGCATTAGCAAAACAAAGTCCATGGCAGCATACTCATCGGGTACCGTTTAACCATACGCGTTCAACGGTGCTGGCAAATAGCGATGAGAACTTAGCTGATTACATTAGCAAAAAGAAATTTATGTTGTTTTTTCAGCCGCTATTTGAGTTCGCCAGTGGTGATATTTTACAGCATGAAGCTTTGATCCGGGTTCGTCATAAGTCTTTAGGGATGCTTTCTGCTAAGCAATTTATTCCTCAACTAAAAAATGATTCAGCGATTGTTTTATTGGATAAAACAGTATTGGATCAAGTTGTTAAGTTATTAGAAAGTGAAACAAGTGCGTTAACTGTGAGTATTAACTTACACGCATTTAATTGGTTTTCTAATGACTATTGGCGCTGGTTTGGGCAGAGGATGAAAAATGTAAAAGGCGCTGATAAACTACAGTTTGAGATATCGGAGGTGGATTTTTATCAACATCAACAGCGATTGAATTTTGCTTTTAGTACAATTAAATCAGTGGGGAGCTCAGTATCAATTGATAATGTTTCATCGCACGATAAAATCGCTTTATTAGCGCCTTACAAAGGGATCAAAGGACTCAAGCTTAGCTATGATTTAATCCACGACATTGATAAAAATGTAACGCAGCAAAAAGTGGTGCGCCAAATTGTAGCCAGTGCAGAGCGAGTGAACTTACCCGTATACGGTGTTGGTGTTGAGACGCAGCAAGAGCTCAATATGCTTAAAAAACAGGGCGTCATTGGCGCGCAAGGATTTTATTTTACGGAGCCTTTGCAAGAGTTTACTAATGTAATGGTTAATTAATCTATTAACTGGCGGTAACGCAGTCCATCTAAGCCTTGCAGACCGCCGGTATGAATCGCAACGATCCTGCTACCTGCTGGAAAGTAGCCTTGTGCGATTAATTGCCATAATGCATACATCATTTTTCCTGAATAAATAGGCTCAAGTGGTAATTTATGTTGGGTTTGCATCATTTGGCAAAACTGCCAAAGTTTAGGGCTAAATTTACCATAGCCACCATCATGAAACGCGGTGAGTAATTGCCAGTTTTGCTGCTGCGTAGCAATTGCACTAAGAGATTTGATTTCATCCACTAGATAATCTGCTTGCTTTAATACCGCAACCCCTAAAACCTGAGTGGTCTTATCGCAGCCTTCAATCAGTCCTGCTAGGGTGCCGCCACTACCTGTTGGGCATAAAACATAATCAGCGAGAGGTAATGACTGGGCGAGTTCTCTACAACCTAGCAAGGCGGCTTTATTAGTGCCACCTTCCGGTAATATATATGCATTGGGGAAACGTGCTTGTAACTGAGCTAGGTAATCTGGAGTGTTACGCTCTCGGTATTCTATACGTGTTATAGGGTGAAGCTGCATACCGCATTGCTTAGCAAATTGTAAAGTGGGGTTGTGTTGATCAAGTTCAGGGCCGCGAATAATGCCATGGGTTTTCAAGTTGAATTGCTTTCCTGCGGCAGCACAGGCATGAATATGATTTGAAAAAGCACCGCCAAAAGTAACTAATTCTGTTTTACCCTGTGTTTTCATTACAGTTAAGTTATATTTTAATTTCCGCCATTTATTGCCGCTTATTAACGGATGCAGAAGATCGTCACGTTTTATCGATAAAGATATTCTTTGTTCACTCAGCATCGAACAAGTGATTTTTTGCAGTGGAGACTCAGGTATTAAATTCACAGTTGCAACTTAAAATAAATGGGCCATAAGTTTAACAAATTAGCTATGAACAAGAAAAGGGGCTATTTTCATACTATGTAATGGTAATTTACTGGCATGAAGTACGGTAATAGTTGTAAACTCAGATAATTTTTGAACAAAGCTTGTGTTTTGCCTTGCAAGTACATAGCATAAGAGTTTAATTATAAAAAATAAATAATGACCAAATAATTGCCGCTTTTTGGGAATGGAATATATGCGAATTGCTCCTTTATCTCTGTTAATTTCAGCTAGCTTGTTTGCATCAAGTGCATTTGCACAAGATACAGCCACAGTTACTGGAATTGAATCTGAGATCAGTATTAAACAAGCTGAATACGATAACGCTACACAGATACTTGAAAAACATTTAAAAGAAGAAAGTCAGTTACAAAGTCAACTTGATTTATTACGCACTCGTTCGACTGAGCTGGACAAAGAAAAAAATCAAGCACTTGATGCCATGAATGAAATGTATCGTCGTTTAATTGATGATCCCACTATTGATATAAGTGCTGCACAGGCGCGATATCAGCAAGCTGTGGTTGATCATAAGCAAAATAAAGACGATATAGCGATGCAGTTGGCGGCAATTGCATCCCACCGCAAAGACATTGAACAAATTCGCGTAGCAAAACATACCCAGTTAAATACACTCGAAAGCTTAAAAGAACAATTAACAACAGCCCGAGTTGAGCGCTTACGTAATGAGTTTACCCGTGAAGGGACGCTAGAAGTTAATCACACTATCAACTGTAAACGAACAGAAACATTGGCAGCCTGTGAGCAACGAGGCCAGCAAATGGGCTTACAAAAAGCAACCAAGCGTTTTGTAGACCAAATTTTTGCTAACTTAACTGAAGAGCGCCTAGTTGAACCCAAACGTAATATGGCTGGTGCACAAGTACAGGTTTTAAGTAGTCATGTAGTTAATAGTGCTTTTAGCGGTCAAGGCAATTATAACGTTAACTTAAGCGTCACTATGCGCGGTGATGTGAATAGCAGCCGCTTATGTAATTTATTGAGTGTTGATAATCGCTATTGTTCAGAGTACGGCACGCCGCTAACGGCAACCTATCAAACTCGGTATGACACTACTTTTACTGATAGTCAGTTAACATTCAGTGATGGTCAGGATAATGCCAACGTTTCGGTGTCACGCTTGAGTGAACAACCAATACGTGATTATTCAGTCAAACCAATGCCAACGGTTAATACACAAGTCGTTGATAGTAATAAAATGATTGAATTTACACTGCGTTCAAACGTATACGACGACGAAGTGTTTATTGATGGCGTAAGTTTTGGTTCAACACGTTTAGCAACGACTTTACCAAGTGGTATTCATGATGTTGAAGTTCGCAAGCAGGGTTATAAACCTTATCGCGTGCGTGTTGATTTACGAAAGCCGCAGACGATTCATGCTAAGTTGGTAAAAAAGCCTGAGTCGATTGCTGCACCGACATACACCAGCGAGCAACGTAATACGACATCAGTAACTAGTGCAGCTATAGGCAATGCTGCCGCTGACGTGGTAGTTATTCCCGCAGGTAAGTTTGAAATGGGTGATATCAATGGCAATGGACTTGCAAATGAGCGTCCAGTTGTTGAAAAAACCATTGCAAACTCATTTGCGATGCAAAATAAAGAAGTGACAGTCGGTGCTTATCAAAAGTTCGTCAGCAACACTAATTATAAAACTGAAGCTGAGCGTAATCGTGGCTGTGCTTATTATTTAAATGGCGAACCGGTCTGGGAAGCAAATTTAAATTGGCGTAATCCAGGTTTTGAGCAAGGCAGTGATTTTCCAGCCGTGTGTTTAACCTACAACGATGCGAAAGCATACGCTGATTGGTTGTCTGGTCAAACAGGTCAACAATATCGTTTACCTAATGAGGTTGAGTGGGAGTATGCAGCACGCGCTGGTACTAAAACTGAATACCCGTGGGGGAATGAGATAGGTAAAAATTTAGCCAATTGTGGTTGGTGTGGTAGTGAGTGGTCAAATAAAAGTGCATCGCCAACAGGCTCGTTTGCACCTAATGCATTTGGTCTCTACGACACAGTAGGAAATGTATGGGAATGGACTCATAAGTCAGCTGAACAAGCGGATGTTACTGTCCGTGGTGGTGCGTGGAATTTCGCGCCTAGCTTAGCTCGTGCTTCAACTCGTTTGATTTTAGCGCCAGATTTTCGTGCAAACTATATTGGTTTTCGTCTAGTACGCGAACGATAAAATTAATTTAAAAAGGAAGCATAGCTTCCTTTTTTACCCAATTAACAAAGGTAGCTGCACTTTTATTGCCGAACTGATTCAGCATGGTAAAGTTGCATAAGCTAATATAAGAATATTTTTCAAAGGTCATCCAGCCTCATGTTTAAAAAGCTCCGTGGTATTTTTTCAAACGATCTATCGATCGACTTGGGTACAGCCAACACCCTTATTTATGTTAAAGACGAAGGCATTGTCCTTAATGAACCATCAGTAGTTGCGATCCGTCAAGAACGCGCTGGTGGACCTAAAAGTGTAGCCTCAGTAGGGACTGAAGCAAAGCAAATGCTTGGTCGAACGCCTGGTAATATCAAAGCCATTCGGCCAATGAAAGACGGTGTAATTGCTGATTTTTATGTAACTGAAAAAATGTTACAACACTTTATTAAACAAGTGCATAACAATAACTTTTTACGTCCAAGTCCGCGTGTGCTTATTTGCGTACCGTGCGGTGCTACGCAAGTAGAAAAACGCGCAATTCGTGAATCGGCTATGGGCGCAGGTGCGCGTGAAGTTTATTTAATTGAAGAGCCAATGGCTGCGGCAATCGGTGCAGGTTTACCGGTATCAGAAGCAACAGGTTCAATGGTTGTAGATATCGGTGGTGGTACCACTGAAGTTGCAATTATTTCACTAAACGGCGTGGTGTACTCATCATCTGTACGTATTGGTGGGGATAAGTTTGATGAAGCAATTATCAACTATGTACGTCGTAATTTTGGTAGTTTAATTGGTGAAGCAACGGCTGAAAACATTAAACATCAAATTGGTTCTGCGTTTAAAACAGATGAGCCAATTGAGATTGAAGTACGTGGCCGTAACCTTGCCGAAGGTGTTCCGCGTTCATTTACGCTTAATTCACATGAAATATTAGAAGCCTTGCAAGAGCCATTAATGGGGATTGTTAGTGCGGTAATGGTTGCCCTTGAGCAATCGCCACCAGAGCTGGCGTCAGATATATCAGCCAAAGGCATGGTATTAACAGGTGGTGGTGCATTACTTAAAGATTTAGACCGTTTATTAATGGAAGAGACCGGCATTCCTGTTGTGGTTGCTGATGATCCATTAACGTGCGTTGCGCGTGGCGGCGGTAAGGCACTTGAGATGATTGATATGCATGGTGGTGATGTATTTAGTTACGACTAATGAAGTTAATGTTCGGGCGTGCCATTTCTTTGCAGCTGCGACTTTTTGTCGCAGTGCTTTTGAGTATCGTGTTGATCGTAGGCGATCGTTATACGCAAGGTGGCACCACAGTACGCACTAGTTTAAACACCTTAGTTAGTCCGTTATTGTATTTAGCCAATTTACCTTATGAAGTATTTAGCCTCGGGGCTAAAAGCTTACACACGCGCGATCAATTATTAACTGAAAACGAAGCCCTCAAGAAAAAACAATTACTGCAAAGCGAACAGCTTCAGCAATATCAATTCTTAAACAAAGAAAATCAAAAGCTACGCGCGTTACTTGGTTCTTCTGCTAAGCAGTCAAATCGTAAAATTATTGCTCAAGTTCTCTCTGTTCATTCAAATCCTTATAGCCATCAAGTGGTGATCAATCGTGGCACGATAGATGGCATCAGTGAAGGCCAAGCGGTGATTGATGAAATGGGGGTCGTCGGACAACTTACCAAAGTAGGCTCAACGACGTCTCGGGTGTTACTGATGACCGACACAACCCATGCCACACCAGTACGTATTTTACGTAATGATGTGCGTACCGTGGTTGAAGGGATTGGTAAAATTAATTTAGTTAAACTCTCCCATGTACCCCATAGTTTAGATGTACGAATTGGCGATGTGCTAGTGACATCAGGACTTGGAGGCACTTTTCCTGAGGGCTACCCGGTTGCTGTGGTAACTGAAATTAATCGCGATGAGGGCCGCCCGTTTGCTCAAGTATACGCCGAGCCGATAGCTCAGTTAGATCGTATTCGCTTATTAGTGATCTTATGGCGTAATCAGCAGGAAACTATCAGCAATGAATAGTCGTTACTTCTTATTGATCACCGTGAGTATTTTCTTTGCGTTGATCATGGCTTTGATGCCATTGCCTTTTTCGTTTGAACCCTTTCGCCCTGACTGGGTGTTATTAGTATTAATGTACTGGTCTTTAGCTGTTCCACATCGATTAAATATTGGTACGGCTTGGGTAGTTGGCTTGCTGATTGATTTAGCCACAGGGTCACCGCTGGGAATTAATTCACTCACTTACTCAATTTGTATTTTTGTAACCGCAAGTAACTTTCAAAAAATTCGTAATTTTTCAATTTGGCAGCAAGCGATACTCGTGGGCTTATTTTTAACCCTATATCACTTAATGCAATTTTGGCTTAATCACTTTTTAATGGACGTTTATTTCAACCCGCAGTATTTATGGCCGGTCGTGACTGGCATGTTAAGTTGGCCTTGGATTTTCTTATTGCTACGTAAATATCGCCGTCATTTCAGGATCAGGTAATGCAAACTGCCATTTATTTAGCGTCAGCTTCTCCTCGGCGCAAAGAATTACTAACTCAACTTGGTATCGAATTTTCACAATTTAGTGTTGATGCTGATGAAAGCCAGCTAGCAGACGAAACTCCCCTTGAACTTGTTGAGCGTTTAGCGCGTCTAAAAGCTCAAACCGGTGTTGCTATGGGGTATACAGATCGCCCCGTACTCGGCAGTGATACCGTAGTGGTCATAGATAATCAGTCACTAGGTAAACCCCGTGATAAAACTGACTTTATGGCAACCCTAAAACGTTTATCTGGGCGCAGTCATCAAGTGTTAACGGCAATTGCATTTGCTACTGAACACAAGGTCATGAGTTGTGTAGTAACCACGCAAGTGAGTTTTAAAACACTCTCAGAACAAGAATTAGCAGCATATTGGCAAACTGGTGAACCACAAGACAAAGCCGGTGGCTATGGTATACAAGGACTCGGTGGGCGCTTTGTTACTAATATTTCCGGTAGCTATTTTGCGGTAGTAGGCTTACCTTTATATGAATGCGAAAAATTATTAAGCGAATTCCTAAGTAGGTAACATGAGTATAGAATTACTGATCAACGTCACCCCGAGTGAAAGCCGTGTTGCCCTGATTGAAAACGGTGTATTACAAGAAATTCAACTAGAGCGTATTGGCAATTTAGGTATCGTCGGTAATATTTATTTAGGTAAAATAAGCCGAGTGTTACCGGGTATGCAAGCTGCGTTTGTTGATATTGGTTTAGATAAAGCGGCTTTTTTACACGCGTCTGATATTGTAAATAGCGCCTCTATTGTTGAAGGTGTTGACGAGCAACCAATCAAAAAAGTACAAGATATTCGCGAGTTAGTGCGCCAAGGTCAATACATTATGGTGCAAGTGGTAAAAGATCCACTGGGTACTAAAGGCGCACGTTTAACAACTGACATCACCATCCCTTCTCGTTATTTAGTGTTTATGCCAGATGCCACCCATGTTGGTGTGAGTCAGCGTATAGAAACCGAAGAAGAACGCGCGCGATTGAAAAGCATTGTAGGTGAGTATGGCGATGAAGACGGCAGCTTTATAGTTCGTACTGCAGCTGAAGGTGCCAGCGAAGCTGAGTTGCGTCACGATGCCGAGTTTTTAAAAAAACTATGGAAAAAAATCGTCACTAAACGTAAGAAAACCAGCAAAGAAAGTATTTTGCATGAAGATTTAACCTTAGCATTTCGAACTCTACGAGATTACGTAGGGGAAGACATGGAACGTATTCGGGTTGACTCAAAGCTAACCTATGAAGAGCTAAAAACCTTTACCGCAGAGTTTGTACCAATCCTTTCCGATGCTTTAGAGTATTACCCAGGCGAGCGACCAATTTTTGATTTGTTTGATGTTGAAAGTGAAATACAAAAAGCCTTACATCGTAAAGTGACGTTAAAGTCAGGTGGCTATTTAATTATCGACCAAACCGAAGCGATGACCACGGTCGATGTTAATACCGGTGCCTTTGTTGGCCATCGAAATCTCGAAGAAACTATTTTTAACACCAACGTAGAAGCTACTTCTGCGATTGCCCGTCAGCTTAGGTTGCGTAACTTGGGCGGTATTATCATTATTGACTTTATTGACATGGTTAGCGAAGAGCATAAGCGCAGGGTATTGCATTCACTTGAGTCTGCACTGGGTAAAGATCGCGTTAAATCAAATATTAATGGTTTATCGGCATTAGGCTTAGTGGAAATGACCCGCAAACGTACTCGAGAAAGTCTTGAACATATTTTATGTGATGTATGTCCGGCCTGCTCTGGGCGCGGTTCACAAAAAACCGTTGAAACCGTATGCTATGAAATACTGCGTGAAATTGTTCGAGTAAACCGTGCTTACGCGGCTGATAAATTTATGGTTTATGCAGCTCCCGCGGTAAGTGAGGCATTACTTAATGACGAGTATCATAATCTTGCAGAACTAGAGTTATTTATTGGTAAGCAAGTGAGCATTCAAACCGAAAGCCTCTACAGTCAAGAGCAGTTTGATGTGGTTATGATGTAATGAAAGCAAAGACGGTCTGTTTTTTTTGTATCCGTAAGTTATGGCAAGTGTTCGCCATAACGCTGGTACTGCTTGCCGTTGTTGTTTCGGTTTTAAAATATACCCTGCCGTATGCCAATGACTATAAAGGTGACCTTGAAAGTTACCTATATGATAAGTTTGCGGTTAATTTATCAATTGGGGCTATTTCTGCCAGCTGGCATGGCCAAGGCCCTTCTATTGTCTTGGAAGATATCACCTTTGAAGATAATAAAAGCTCACCCATCGCACTGACTATCGCTAAAGCTAGCCTTGAATTAAACGTCTGGGAAACCATCAAAACACGACAGTTAAAATCTAACTACTTTGTGATCAACGGTTTCCATGCTGATGTTGATATGCCAACTATGTTGCAGTCAAACAGCAGTGAGGTATCTTTTGAACAAAAAGAGCTGATTGAAGGCTTATTCTTAGGTAAAACCGGTCATTTTGCGGTTGAAAATAGTAGTCTTAATTTTATCTTGGCAGATGGCAAAGAGCGTCGGGTGATGCTTGAAGACATCGTTTGGCAAAATCAATACGAACAACACTTAGCTAGTGGTACTTTAGCATTGCCCGGGATTTCAGTGGGTACATTTGATGCTCGCTTGGCATTAACCGGATCGACGCTAGAAACCATGCTGGGTGATATTTATGTGCAAGCAAATAATGTTGATGTGTCGAAATGGCTGGCTCAGTATATTAATACTAGTAAAGAGCAGCTCAATTCTGACATTAACTTAGAATCATGGTTGAGTATTGAAAAAGGCCTGATCAAAGATGTCACAGTTAAATGGTTGCCAAGCTTTATTAATTGGCAGCAAGATACAAAAAGTCATCAATTTAGTTTAAGTGAAGGGGGTTTTAGCCTTTACCCTTGGCAGCAAGGTTGGCGGTTAAAAAGTTCAGGGGTGCGGCTCTCAAACGATCAACAGCATTGGCCTGACTTTCAATTTGAAGCACAGCTGGATAACAAGCAACAACAAATTTGGTTGCAAGAACTCGATTTTGATTTGGTTACAAGGTTAGCCCAGTTAAGTGATTTTGCTGAATTAGAGCCGCTGTTAAGTCGTCAACCCAGTGGTCAAGTTAAGCGCGCTTATGTGCAATTTACATCAACACAGCAATGGCAATTATGGTTTGAAGCCCAGCAATTGGGCTGGCTTGCAGAGCAAGGTGTGCCCGGTGTGCAGGGCTTACTTGTCGATGGTTTGTTAAATCAAGATCGTGGTCGTATTAATCTGTTTGGCGAAAATAGCGAGTTACTTACCGCTGATACTTTTAGCCAGCCAATCAAATATAACCAACTGAATATGCAAATTGATTTAGCCAATAGTGAGCAAGGTTGGCAGATCAGCAGTGATAATATGTGGCTTGATAATGATGAGGTCACTGTTGCAGCCGAAATGAAGCTTAGCTTAGACGAACAGCCTCGGCTTGATTTATATGCAGAAGCATTTGCACCAGATGCCAGTGTTGCCAGCCATTATTTCCCACGCCCTGTGATGACTAAAAATTTAGTTGATTACTTAACTGGGGCTATTAAAGGTGGTGAACTTACGCAAACACAAGTGCTGTTTTCTGGGCCGTTAACGGGCTTTCCGTTTGCCGATAATTCAGGACAGTTTGAAGTATTAGCGCAGGTAGATAACGCCAATTATCAATTTGCCCCTGATTGGCCTGCAGTAACTCAAGCGAGTGCAAAATTACATTTTGAAAATCAGCGTATGGATATTTACTCTGAGCATGGGCGGCTTGTTAACTTAGCGATCGATGATGCCGTGCATGTCAGTATTGCAGATCTAATGAACGCAGATTTACTGAGCGTAAAAATTAATAAACGTGCTGAGATGGAAACATTACTGCCGTTTTTTAAAGCAACGCCAATTGCTGAGCCACTAGCAAATGTATTTGAGGTGATCCAAGGTAACGGCGCTGCCAGCGCTGATATTGAGCTACTTGTTGATTTAAATGAGTTAGATGTAACAGCTAAAGGCATGGTTAATTTAAAAGATCTGCCAGTGTATTTAGCACAACCTGGGCTTCAGCTTGAAGGTGTTACAGGTCAGCTCTATTTTAATGATGATCAGATCACTTTAGAAAATGCTAACGCAAGTTGGTTAGGAATGCCGCTGAAAGTTAACTTTAATGGTAAAAATATTGGCCCAAACTATCGTGCTGACGTTGATATAAAAGTACAGTTAAATGCTGATACGTTAATTTCTCATGGTCAAGACTTACTAAAAGGTTACTTGCATGGTGAAAGTGAAGTGGCTATTAATCTTGCTCTAAACTTTTTAACGGACGGCTTTGATTATCGCGCTAATGTCAGCTCACAACTCGAAGGGCTCAGTAGTGAGCTGCCCGCACCATACACTAAAAGTGCCGATCAAGTATGGCCGCTAACGGCTGTTATTCAAGGTGATAATATTTCTAATTTGATCACCGCTAATATTAATAACAACTTATATTTTAATGGCATCTTAGCGAATAACGTTGGCAAACTAACCAATGCACAGTTTATTTTAGGCGAGCATGATCTGGGTTTAAACCAGCAAGACTTAAGTGTTGCAATTGATTTAGAGCAAACAGATCTATTACCTTGGCTTGGCTTGATCCAGCAGATCATCACCATCAGTCAAATAGAATCAGCTGAGCAGAGCGTACTACCGCCATTAAAAGAAGTGGTGGGTAACATTCAGCAATTAACCATTGGTGATATTGCATTTAATGATTTTGAAATGCGTTTAGCGCCGACCCCAAGTGACATGAGCTTACGGCTAAACGCCAAAGAATTACGCTCGCAAGTACTTATTCCGCTAGATAAATCAAGTCGGCCGATTCATATTGCCAGTGATTATTTACGTGTTAACTTTACCCCAACAACAGACGAATTACAGCCATCTGAAACACCTCAAGATTACACTTGGTTGAGTGACATACCGGCCATTGAATTTGAGTGTGCTGATTGTAAAGTGGCAAGCTATCAATTAGATAAAGTCAGCGCATCGCTTTATGGCGATGGTCATAAGCTCACCATATCTGAGCTGGTGGTTGATAAAGGCGAGCATGTGTTACGTGCTAAAGGGCATTGGCAAGATGGCATAAGTCAATTTAGCGGTAATATGCAAAGTGATGACATTGGTGAACTATTTGATGAATTTGATATAACCACCACAGTTAAAGATTCACCCGCAGATATTAAATTTACGCTTGCGTGGCAAGATGCGCCTTATTTATTTGATATTGCCAGCCTCAACGGTAATTTAGATTGGCGTTTAGGCGAAGGGCATTTAGCTGAGGTAAGCGATGGCGGCGCAAGGGTATTTTCGTTGCTGAGCCTGGATTCATTAGTGCGTAAGTTAAAACTCGATTTTAGAGATGTATTTTCGAAAGGTTTTTTTTATAACAGTCTGCAAGGTACCATGCAGGTAGATAAAGGCATCGCTTACACGCAAGATACGAAAATGGATGGAGTACCTGCCGATCTGACGGTTAAAGGCCATACTAACCTCAATACCATGGAAATTGATTACGATTTAGCGGTTGCACCACAAGTGACCTCAAGTATTCCGGTGATTGTCGCGTGGATGGTCAATCCGGTAACTGGGCTTGCAGCATTGGCGATAGATAAAGTACTCCACTCTGCGCGCGTTATTTCTGAGATTAATTTTAAAGTGACTGGCAGCATGACTGATCCTGTAGTGAAAGAAGTAGATCGTAAAAGTCGTGAAGTGACTCTTCCGCAAGCTGCACAAAACCAACCTCAAGCCGCCGCCTCCAGTGAGTTAATACTCAAAGATGCCGCTGTTACAGTCACCCAATAAGGCCTTAAACGATGCAAGCTATGATAGTCGCTCTACAAATGTGCTCCGGGCTGTGTGCTGATGACAACATGAATCAACTTAGGCAACAGTTAACCACGCTTCCTGCAACTCGGCCGTTACTGGTGTGTTTACCTGAAAGCTTCTTAGTGTTTGCTAATAGCGGTCATGAAACACTTGTTGTAGCAAAGCAAAGTGATGTTTATCAACAACAATTAAGTGAGTTATGTCGCCAACGTGATATTTGGCTAGCAGCAGGTACTGTGCCTATTGCCACAGAGCATGACAAATACTTTGCAGCGTCTTTGCTTTTTAATGAGCAAGGTGAAGTGCTGGCCCAGTACAATAAAATGCATTTATTTGACGTTGATGTTGCTGATGGGACTGGTGCGTATCGCGAGTCTAACTTCACCGAAGCGGGCAGTGACATTCTGGTGGTCGATTCACCGTTTGGTAAAATAGGTCTTACAGTATGTTATGATCTACGCTTTAGTGGCTTATTTAGTGCTTTGCAACGAGCCGGGGCAGAGGTTATTTTAGTGCCTAGCGCATTTACTACCATAACAGGTGCAGCTCATTGGCAACCGTTATTAACGGCCAGAGCGATAGAGACGCAAAGTTATGTGATTGCTGCTGCGCAAGTAGGGCAACACGAAAATGGTCGCGCGACATACGGCCACAGTATTATTATTTCTCCTTGGGGCGACGTCCTCAGCGAGCTTGCAAATGGCATTGGGTTTATTGGTTGTCAGCCAGATCTAAACCGCTTACACGCCATTCGTCGAGATATGCCAGTGCAATCTCACCAACGATTTAGAGAGCATTTATTATGAACACGGTTGAACAGCATTTATTACACGACAGCCAGCTAAATCGAGAAGAACTCGAAAAAACGCTTGGTTTTATTCATCAGCATAAAGTTGATTACGCGGATCTTTACTTTCAATCTAGCCACCATGAATCATGGGTGCTTGAAGATGGCTTAGTAAAAGAAGGCTCGTACAACGTTGAACGCGGCGTCGGCGTACGCGCAGTTAGTGGCGAAAAAACCGGTTTTTCGTACTCTGATGCAATTAATTTAGAAGCACTTAACAAAGCCGCAACCGCTGCGCGCAGTATTGCCGAAGCAGGTGAAAGTAAAGCCATTCAGGTATTTAGTGATGTAGCAGCAAAACAGCAGTTTGCACCACTGCAGCCGATTCAAAGCATGAGTGATACCGACAAAGTAAATTTATTACGTGAGCTTGAAAATTATATTCGTGAGCTTGCTCCTGACGCAGAGCAAGTTATTAGCTCTATGTCTGCGGTGTATGAAGAAGTATTGATTGCGGCCAGCGATGGTACATTTGCCACCGATATCCGCCCATTGATCCGTTTAAATTGCTCGGTATTACTTGAAAAAGACGGCCGCCGTGAACGCGGTGGCGCAGGTGGTGGCGCACGTTTAGATTATGGTTACTTTAAAGAACTGGTGGATGGTAAACCCCGTTGGATGGAATACGCAGAAGAAGCCGTACGCCAAGCAAAAGTAAACCTTGTAGCTATTGACGCTCCAGCGGGCACGATGGAAGTGGTACTTGGCGCAGGTTGGCCAGGAGTCTTACTGCATGAAGCCGTAGGTCATGGCCTAGAAGGCGACTTTAACCGTAAAGGAGCCTCGGCATTTAGCGATAAAGTGGGCCAAAAAGTCGCATCAGAGCTGTGTACTGTAGTTGATGACGGCACCATTGCCGATCGCCGTGGTTCACTTAATGTGGATGACGAAGGTACGCCTGCAGCGTACAACGTACTTATCGAAAACGGTATTTTAAAAGGCTACATGCAAGATAAAATGAATGCGCGTTTGATGGGCGTTAACCCAACTGGTAATGCGCGCCGTGAGTCATACGCGCATTTACCTATGCCACGTATGACCAATACTTATATGTTAGGCGGCGAGCACAGCCAAGCCGATATTATTAGTACAGTTAAAAAAGGTATCTTCGCCCCAAACTTTGGTGGCGGTCAAGTAGATATCACTTCAGGCAAGTTTGTATTTAGTGCCTCAGAAGCCTACTTAATTGAAAACGGCAAAATTACTCGGCCAATCAAAGGCGCCACATTAATTGGTAACGGCCCTGAAGTTATGCAGCAAATATCTATGGTTGGTAACGATCTTGCGCTGGATAAAGGTGTGGGTGTGTGCGGTAAAGACGGTCAAAGCGTCCCTGTTGGCGTTGGCCAGCCAAGCTTGAAAATAGATAACTTAACAGTGGGTGGCACCGCTTAATTTTTGTAACTGCTATTGAGCTGTAAAGAAAAAAGCTTAGCCCCTGATGGAGCTAAGCTTTTTCTTTATTGATTGATAACTAAGTGCTTAAACTTAGTTTTTTAACTCACTTTTTGCAGCTTCGTTATACCAAAGCTCCATAAAAAAAGCGGTTAGCTTATGCTCTATTTCTAGCGCCTTGTCAGTTGGGCAAAATAGCGTAAAGCTGGCTTTAAACTCGCCCAACTCTGTGGTACTAAAGTGTATTTCAGGCTCAGGGCCAGAAATTTTTGCATCTAATTTTCTTTCGATAATCGAATTATAACGACCAGCCACATCTTGAAACTCTTCACAATATTGCTTCGCTTTCGTGGTTAGAGTTTCGTAAATTGGATACGGATTAAAACTTTCTTTACGCACAATACTAAAGTGATGAGTGGTAAAACGTTTTACAAAGTTTAAGTTTTTAATCGGGTTAGTGATCAGTTTATTATTCGGAATATAAATAGTTTTGCGAGAAAACTGATAGGTGTGCATGTCAATTTCATGCATGGTGGTTTTGATCCAATCAGTTTCTGCTATTTCACCATAATATTCACCAACCTGCACCCAGTCGCCAACCCGAAACGGACGGGTAGTGACTAAATAGAAAAAGCCAATTATACATTGAATAAACTCTCTGGTCGCAAATACAATAGCCACTGCAAATGCCGCGATCGACAGCGCAAAGTTCTGGATTTCAGTAGACCATACAAATAGCAGTAATAGCACCGTTGCTAGGTTAATAGAGTGCTTAATATTGTGCGAAATATAGCGAATATCTTTTTCTTTTTTTTCTGCTTTATGGCGCGCAAATCTGTCAACCAGCGCCTTAAGAGTAAACGCAATAGTGATCATTGCTAGTGAAATAAGTACCGGATGGAGCAGTAAATCTTTGTTCATAAATTCCTAATTGATGGAGCGTTAATAAGAAATAACACGCGACCATACTAACTAAATTTTGCAGATTTAACCACGGTAGAACAGTAATAAAGGGGCTAGGGCGATCAATTGAGAAGGGATACAGCGATAAAAAAAACCTTGCAGCGTTAACTGCAAGGTTTTAT
>NZ_JACJEQ010000011.1:0-132899 GCF_014164125.1 Pseudoalteromonas sp. SG44-8
CTGATTAACTCTTGCCTCGCTAAGCGTTGCTGTCTGCCGTCTCAGTGGGGTCGCATTATAGGGCGCGGCGAATTTTACGCAAGCGTTTTTTAAAGAAAACTTGAAATAAAGTGCTGTTCGTTCAAAATTCAAGCCAAACCCTACAAAAGAGATACTTTTTTAACTTCAAAATAACTTTATACGGTTATAAAACGCAAAAGCCCGATGAAAATCATCGGGCTTTTGTTGAATAGCTTTAAGTATACTTAGATTAAGCTATACCATATTGCTCACGATAAGCTTTTACTGATGCAAGATGCCCGTTCATAGTACCTTTAGTTTCAAGGTAGCTAATTAAATCTGCAAGTTTTACTATTGAAACTACTTTAGTATTAAAGTCACGTTCTACTTCTTGAATTGCAGACAGTTCAGCTTTGCCTTTTTCTTGACGATCAAGAGCTATCAAGACACCACTTAGATCCGCACCATTTTCTGCAATAATTTCCATAGACTCACGAATTGCTGTGCCAGCAGTGATCACGTCATCTACTAACATGATTTTGCCTTTTAGCTCAGAGCCTACTAATGTGCCGCCTTCACCGTGTGCTTTCTTCTCTTTACGGTTAAAGCAATAAGGCACATCTTTATTGTGATGATCTGCAAGTGCTACTGCGGTAGTTGTTGCAATTGGAATACCTTTATAAGCAGGACCGAATAAAACATCATATTCAATGCCTGCATCTTCAAGGGCGGCAGCATAAAAACGACCAAGACGTGCAAGGTCACGACCTGTATTAAACAACCCCGCATTAAAGAAGTAAGGGCTAGTACGGCCAGACTTTAAAGTAAACTCACCAAACTTTAACACCTGTTTTTCTAAGGCGAATTCAATAAACTCTATTTGATAATCTTTCATTACTATAAACCTATTACTTATTAAGCTAATGCTTGCTTCTGAACGTCAATGATTTCGCGGATTGAATGCTTCGCAAGAGTGAGTAATTCATCAAGCTCATCAAACGAGAAAGGTTCGCCCTCGGCTGTACCCTGCACTTCAATAATTTTACCTGTTTCGGTCAAAATTACGTTCATATCTGTTTCAGCGTCAGAATCTTCTAAATATTCTAAATCGCTAATAGCTTGGCCTTTATAAATACCTACCGAAATAGCTGCAATCATAAACTTAAGAGGATTTGAATTGATCATACCCTTGCTACGCATATGTGTTAACGCATCGACTAGAGCAACACAAGCACCACTGATTGATGCAGTACGAGTTCCGCCATCAGCTTGGATAACATCACAATCAATAGTAATGGTATTTTCGCCTAACGCTTTTAAATCAACTGCGGCACGAAGTGCGCGTGCAATTAAACGTTGAATTTCCATAGTACGACCGCTTTGCTTGCCTCGCGCCGCTTCACGACCATTTCGGGTATGGGTAGAGCGCGGTAACATACCGTACTCAGCTGTGATCCAGCCTTTACCTTGGCCTTTCATAAAACGCGGTACACCTGATTCAACAGTGGCTGTACAAAGTACTTTTGTGTTACCAAACTCAACCAACACAGAGCCTTCAGCATGCAAAGTGTAATTACGTGTAAATGTAACCGGTCTAATTTGGTTAGGTGTTCTTTCGCTTGGACGCATTCACGATCCCCTTAATTCAGAATTTCCCACATTATATGTATATATAGCTGTAGATGCCATGCTGATTTGAACAAAAGCAAATTGTAAAATTCACAGCAACAAAAATTTCCGCTAGAGCTTAACCAGTGTTACGGTATAATCACTTTTAAAATTGTTTAATAAAACTAGGAAACCATCCATGATCCACAGTATGACTGCTTACGCGCGTCGCGAAATAAAAGGCGATTGGGGCACTGGCACGTGGGAAGTTCGTTCAGTTAACCAACGCTACCTTGAAACCTTTATTCGCGCACCTGAGCAATTTCGTGGCATGGAGCCGGTGATCCGTGAGCGCCTACGTAAACATTTACAACGCGGCAAGGTTGAAGTGTTCTTAAAGTTTGTGGCAAACCCAGCCCATGTTGGTGAGCTTTCAATTAATGAGGCTTTAGCTGCACAACTGATCAATAGCGCCAAATGGGTGCAACAACAAAGTAATGGCGATATTAATCCTGTCGACATCTTACGTTGGCCTGGTGTTATGGAAGCTGAAGAGCTAGATATGGATAGTGTTAACACCGCACTCATTGCTGGTTTTGATCAAGTGGTTGAAGATTTTAAATCTGCACGTGGTGATGAAGGCGCTAATCTTGAAGAAATGATAGCCACTCGTCTTGATGCTATTTTAGAGCAAGTAGCGATTGTTGAAACTCACATGCCAGAAATTGCCAAATGGCAGCGTGAAAAATTAGCACAAAAATTAGAAGATTTAACTGCAAATATTGACGAAGCTCGCCTTGAGCAAGAGCTCATCTACCTTGCACAAAAACAAGACGTAGCTGAAGAACTAGACCGTTTAAAATCTCATGTCAAAGAAACTAAAAAAATCCTTAAAAAAGGTGGCGCATGTGGTCGTCGTTTAGATTTTATGATGCAAGAGTTTAACCGCGAAGCAAACACCCTCGCCTCTAAATCAATCAATAGCGACATCACCAATGCTGCTGTTGAGCTTAAAGTATTGATAGAGCAAATGCGTGAACAGATCCAGAATATAGAATAATAAAATTAAAAAAGGCCGTAATTTAACTCATTACGGCCTTTTTTAATCTGTTGTTATTTATGCGCATTACAGCGAGTTTAAAGATGCTTTTAGAGTCTCAAACTTAATTGGTTTGGTCAGTACTTTATTTATACCGACTTTAAAGCACGATGCTTTATCGTCGGTTGCAGCATTGGCGGTGAGTGCGTAAATAGGAATATCGCTTAATAATTCATTACGTATGTATTGTGTAGCAGTTAACCCATCCATCGTTGGCATCATAATATCCATTAAAATTAAATCAAACTTTTTGAGCTTCATAAATTCAATCGCTTCGGCGCCATCATTAGCTATTGTCACTTTATGATTTAATTTTTGTAAGAACGCTTTAATTAATACCTGATTGGTTTTGTTGTCTTCAGCAACGAGGATCGATAAAACAGGATGCTCTGCAGATAGTTCAGGCTTCATTTCACTAATAGGTGCTTCTGCAAATGGAATTAAAATAGTAAAAGTACTGCCAAGCCCAAGTTGCGTATCAACAGTAATTGAGCCCCCCATTAACTCAATTAGGTTTTTTGAAATACTTAACCCAAGACCAACTCCTTCATTCTTTCTGTTAATGCCATCGTTAACTTGCCTGAAAGGCTGAAATATAAAAACCAAATCTTTTTTTGCGATACCAACACCAGAGTCTTGGACAGTAAAGTTAAGCTTTCCATCAACAATACTTACGCATAATAAAATACGTCCAGAGCGCGTAAATTTGAATGCATTTCCAATAATATTAAAGAGTATTTGCCCTAATCTAAACTCATCTCCCATTATAAAGGTAGGTATGTCGTCACTTATTGATACTGAGAAGATTATATCGTCACTGTCTTCTATTATGTGTAACTGCCCTACTATATTCTCTATTAATAATTTTACATTAAGAGGTTTATTAACCAATAAAATTGTTCCTGATTCGATTTTTGAAAAATCAAGCACATCAGTGATTAAGCCATATAGAATATCAGCACTTGAATTAGCATAGTCCAGCCACTGTCGTTGTTCTTTAGTGAGCTCAGTATCCAGTAATAACTCTATCATCCCCATAATCGCATTCATTGGAGTACGGATCTCGTGTGACATGATCGTTAAAAACTTTGACTTGGTTTGACTGGCCTCTTCAGCTTTTAATTTTTCACTTTCAAGTGCGGCCTCTCGCTCTTTTGAAAAAGTAATATCTTTGGCAATCCCTAAATAACCAATAAAATTTCCCTGATCGTCAAACTGTGATTTGCCATTAAGAGATACCCAAAGGGGCTTAGCTGCATAAACTTCAAATTCAAAACCACTAAAATCGTCATACTCTGCAAGTAAAGCTGAGAATTGCTGCCATTTCAGTGTGTTTTTTCGCTCATTAATAGTGAGTAAATTATCAATTTTTTTATTAATAAAAAGTTGGGCGTAAGTGTTATTTTCGCTTTCAATATTATTAACGCTAATAAACGTCATATTAAGATCTGTGCGCCAAAACCACTCACTAGCAAGCTCTTTAAATAAACTAGAGAGTTGAGAAAATTTATCAAGCAGTAAAATAGATTGGTGAGTTTGAGCGTGTAACTTCATTAAGTTCAAAAAAGCATAGAACGCCTGTTGAAAAAACAGCTTTATAAGATCTGAACCTACAACGTCACTGACCCCATTTATGTCTACATTAGTAAAAATAAATATGCCTTGCTGATTGGAGGTGCTAACACTGATCAATAAAGACGTTTTAAGTGCAGTTTTGGCATTGCCCTCTAAAAAATTAAATTCGAGATCTTCTGACGGATTGTTACAAAACGCATAGCTATTTTTTAATACCTGTAAAAACAATCTGCAATGCGGCCATTTCTGATCATAAAAATCAATATTGCTAGTGCCTATAGTTTGATAATGCTTATCAATTTTTTGTAGGATTATACAATCTTGATAATGAAGCAACGGCTGCAAAAAAGCGGAGATAGTCGCTAAAATATCAATTTCATCATTACATTGAGATAATGACTCTAACTGCCTTTGTAATTCACTAACAGTAATTAAATCACTATTTTGCATACCGGTTTCCCCACTTAAAATGCATCGCGTTTTGCAAAAAAAACTTAAGCCGATGACATGACTATTTAATATAGAACAAAATTCAATATAAATCATTGAGTTATTTTTTTGCTAGAGTGGAATGATTTCTGCTTAATTAATGTAAATAACAAACACCAAGGCAAAACGATGAAAATAGTTTGCATAGGCGGTGGGCACGGATTGGCACAAGTTTTAAGCGCAATAAAACCTTTGTGTAATAACTTAACAGCAATCGTTGCAACCACCGATAATGGCGGCAGTACGGGTAGGATTAGAGAAGCACAAAATTGCATCGCCCTTGGTGATATTCGCCGTTGCTGTGTTCAACTAGCGGGTGAAGGTTCAATTGCTCATTCTGTGTATGAACACAGATTTACGAGTGGCGATATTGAAGGTCACAGCTTAGGTAATTTAACTCTTTTAGGTTTGACTCAAGTTATGGCCTCTCCTACTCAGGCTATTGCATGCTTTAATAAACTACTTGGTAATTGTGAAACCGTTTTACCCATGTCTGATATACCAACAGACTTAGTCGCTGAGCTTGATAACGGTGAAAAAGTGTTTGGTGAGTGTGCGATAGATGCCTTAAATTTACTACCTGAGAAAGTATATTTATCTAAAAAAGTACCTGCATCACCAGGCGCTGTTGAAGCTATTTTAAATGCTGACTTAGTGATTATTGGCCCTGGCAGTATCATAACCAGTATTATGCCCGCTTTTTTAATCGACGATATTGCACTCGCTATTCAAAAAACCTCTGCGTGTCGTGTATTTATTGAAAATACAGCGCAAGAGAACAGTGTAATGCAATACACTCATAGTGCAGGTATTGATTGGTTACAAAAAAAGCTCGGCGCTAAAATATACGATTTAAGTATTTCTCCTCCAGCGATTATGGAAATTTTGCAACACGGGAATAAATGCAATAAAACGGGTAAACATTTACATAATATCGATGAGTTAAATAATGTATTTTCAGAATTATTAAAAAGCTCTTTTAATGCAGAAAAACACGCTTAAGCGTTATTAACTAATTGATTAATTTGTTGAAAAGTTTTTTTACTTTGCGAGTCAGCTAATTTTAACAAAGTCCTAACCTCTGGGTTTAAGCCATTGGTCTTAACTTTTTGCTCAATCAGCTGACATGTTTGTGCTAGATGTATTGCACCAAAGCTATAGCTACTGCTTTTTAAGCTATGTGCATGAAGCTCTATATCATTAGTGTTGGTTGAGTTAAGCATTTGTTCTACTAATTTTTTAGACTCGTCAACAAACACTTTGAGTAACTCAATAGCCATGCTGTCGCCAACATCATATTTTAGCTGTTCTATTACAGATATATCTATCATATTTTTCTTTTGAGGTTCGTTATGAATTGCCAGATTATTTTGTTTGTTGACTCTTCCATGATCGGTGGTATAGAAACCCACATCGTGGAACTACACAAACTACTCAGTAAAAATAACGTTTCTTGCTCTGTTTTATTTTATAAAAATCATGGCAATAATGATTTTTATACGTTACTTGATAAGCAAAGCATACGCTATGATTTTCTGCAAGGCACACCTTCGAGTTTAATTAAGCAATTGCGCCGCTACGATGATAATACAGTTATTCATACCCATGGTTATAAAGCGGGTATTTTAGGCCGTTTAGCCTGTAAACTTACTCATAAACATTGTATCAGCACTTACCACGCAGGTGATGCTGGGACAGGTAAAATGTGGCTATATAACAAACTAGACCTGTGGCTTTCATGTTTATCGACCAACTTTGCAGTCTCAGAGCAAATCAGCAAAACAATTAAGAATGCCACATTACTAGAAAACTTTATTGATATTAAAGAACCACCTACGGTTAACTTTTCCTCATCCCCTCTTAGAATTGGATTTGTTGGCCGGTTATCGTATGAAAAAGCTCCTGATATTTTTTATACCTTAGCCGAAAGTATGCAAAACAGTAACAATGTGATGTTTCACCTTTTTGGCGACGGTCCGATGCGCAATACCATCCCGCAACTGGAAAACTTACACTATCATGGTTTAACCAATCGCGACGATATTTGGCATCAAATCGATGTGTTGCTTATCTGCTCAAGAGAGGAAGGTTTACCCATGACATTACTTGAGAGCATGGCGCACCATAAAATCGTAATTAGCAGTCCTGTTGGCGCCATCCCAAATATCATAAAAAATAATACGAATGGCTTATTAATGAAAACAGGTGATGCACAAGAGTGTCAAAATTGTATTAACGCACTTTTAATACAGTCTCCTGATCAAAAAAGCGCTATGGCACAAGCCGCTTACGTCATGCTTAAAGAAAGGTTTTCTGGTAAAAACCAATTTTTGTTATTACAAAATGCGTACACCGCAAAATCACGCTTACGCTTATAAGTTTTCTTCCCAGCTTTTAATTTTTCTATAAAGGGTAGAAGGGCTAACTTCAAGTAATGCTGCTGCTTTGGGAATATTTGTTGAACATATTTTTATAACACGTTCTATATAGTCTTTTTCTGCTAACCAAAGTGCTTTTATATCACTTTCAATTTGCGGTAACTCTTCAAATTCTTGTATTTTAGTATGAGTAAAGCTTTCGTTTGGCTTGTAATTTGGTATTTCTTTCTGAGAGCTTTGTGGCAAGCTGGGCAACATATTTACATCAATCCACTCTTGGGCATTGAGCACTAAAATATTGCGGATCACATTTTCTAACTGTCTCACGTTACCAGGCCAATCATATTGAGCCAGTAAGCGCTTTACATCCTCTGTAATGCCTTTGTACGGATGTTGTTCTTCGCGAGCTATTTTGATAAACAAAGCTTCTGCTATCTCAATAATGTCTGTACTGCGCTCCCTTAATGGTGGCAACTCAATAGGGATCACATGCAATCTATAATATAAGTCTTCTCGAAACCGTCCGGCTTCGACCTCAACAAGTGGATCTCTGTTGGTTGCACACACAAATCGCACATCAACTTTAACAACTTTTTCACTGCCTACTTGCTGATAAGTGCCGGTTTGAATAAAACGCAACAGCTTACTTTGTAAGTTGACGTCCATTTCGCATAGCTCATCTAAAAATAAGGTACCGCCATCAGCTTGACCCGCAGCCCCGAGACGATTCGCAATAGCTCCTGTAAATGCGCCCTTTAAGTGACCAAAAATTTCACTTTCAATTAAATCTTTAGGGATCGCAGCACAATTTAACGCAACAAAAGGCTTATCAGCGCGATTCGATGCTTGATGTACCGCTCGTGCACAGAGCTCTTTTCCTGTGCCACTTTCACCGGTAATGAACACCGTAGCTTTACTTACCGATGCCGAGCTAATTATTTGATAGACAGATTGCATCTGCTTTGAGCTACCAATCAAATCAAAATATCGACCATTTTCGTAGGTATTTTTATATTTCGTGACGGTTTGTTTTAGGTCTTTTATTTTTAGCGCATTGTTTATTGTAATACGAAAGCGCTCTGCCTCAACGGGCTTTTCTAAAAAGTCACTGGCACCGAGCTTGATCGCTTGAATGGCCATTTCTTTTGTCGCATGACCAGTTAAAACAACAACCTGAGGAAAATTATCAGGAGCTAACTTGGCTAAAATATCTAAACCATTCATGTCTGGTAACATGACATCTAATACGATTAGATCAGGCTTTATTTTATCAATAATCGCTAAAGCACTTGCACCATCATTTGCCACCAGAGTATTAACACCTGTAGGAACTAGATAAGATTGATACAACATAGCGAGCGACTGGGTGTCTTCTACAATGAGTATTGTTGGTGGCATAATCCCTTTCCTTTTAGCAGCCCGCTAAGAATTATTTAGATAAAAAATATTAACTTATGAATGTTAAGTTAACTATAGTTACCTCATTAAATCAAATTCAATTAATTATTATTAGTGATGCATCATCAATTTCTTTGGAGAGTGTCACTTGCGAGTTTTTCCATAATGAGTGGGCAAAGTCCTCAGCAGAGTTGCTCTGTGTTGGGATTATTGTTTTTAACTCAGCCATTTCATCTTTGTCAGTAAAGCGATTATCGGTCCAACCATCCGTATAAAGTAAAATATGTTCAATATTTTCTAATTCAGCTTCATAAAGGGTGTATTGATGATCATTAGAAAGGCCTAACAATGGACCTGTTCCCTTTAATTGAGATATTTTTCCATCTTTATCAATAATAACTGGCGGTGGATGTCCGGCATTAAGCCAATACAATTTATTATTTTCTAAAAAACAAATTACCAGTGTAACTAAACTCGATTTGCATAGTTGCTGCTTATAAAGCGCATTATTAAGCGCCACCAGCATGTCTTGATATGCCAATCCAGTTGCTAAAAAGCCACTGATAAAGCCTTTAATCGCAAAGCTTTCTTTAAGTGCTTGCAAGCCGTGCCCCATCATATCACCGAGGATAAAAGCAGTCCCTTCATCATTAATCGGCATAAAAAAGTCACCACCGTTACCGACCGCAATTGAACCAAAAATATGCGCTGTTTTATTATTAGCTAATAACACTTTTGATGGTGTTAAGCCAAATGTGCTCTGATACGATAAGTAAGCGAACCGGTGCGTTACCCTTTCAATACTTTGCAAAAGCTTATTTTTTTTCACTGGTTTAATTAAGTAATCATCGACTCCTAAGCGATTAATTTTACTGATCACTTCTTCGCTGTCATCACCGGTTAACATCACTACCGATAATTGTGATTTGAGATTAGATTTATTTAGTTTTTCTAATAATGGCTCACAAGTGCCTTTTTTTAGTTGGTGATCAAGTAATAAAATACTGGCATCAGAGGTTAAAATAGCCTGCCAACCCGCCTCAATATTTTCGCAGGTGATCACTTGAAACTTGTCTTGAAGATAGGCGCTCATTAATGCAAGCTGGACAACATCATCATCAACATAAATAATACTTGGCCTTTTATCTATGTTAATTAAAGGAAAGGAAAAATAATTTTTAGAGGCTATTGTTTCATACGTTGCATCTGCAAAATAATGACGAATTAACTCAACCCCCATTCCACCTTCAACTAATTCATGCGATTCGATTGTCCAAGATGAGTCATTTTTTTTGAATAAATTATAAGGCTTCAATTCATCTACAAACGTTAAATGATATGTATCAGTATTCGTTTGGCTGATGCGCAACATAATAACGTGCTCATCCCCCTGATTATGCCTAATCAAATTAGTGAGGTACTCCGTTGCAACTAAACCTGCAGCATCCGCTTCATCCCGTTTTACTGACAATGCACCCAACACATGTTTTAACACTTGGCGTATCTCGGTTAACGTTGGCCATAACAATTCAAAGCGTCGTTCAAATAATATATCCATAAAGACCTCAATAATGCTTAAACAGCCACTTTTGCCTGTTGATTTTGTTTGTTAAAAACGTACACACTCTTGGCCATTGAGGTCTATATCTTTGTAAAAGTAATAGCATTCGTTCACCCAAAGGTGCAAAACTATATTGGCTCACTAATAATTTAATATTGCTATGGCCAGCTTGTTTAAGCTCTGCAACGCCGTTACACAAAGACTCTTCATCATTAACACCTAAACCAACTGTTACTAAAGTCAGTTCGCTACATAAACTCAAAGAGTGTAGCGGAATATTATTGCGATTGAGCTTTAACGCAGGAGACATATCAAGTAACACATAATCATATTCTTGTTTTAAACGGATCACAGCCTCATTGAGTACATGTTTATTTTTAGCCGAATCAATGGACTCTAAATTATGTATGCTCAAAATATCTATCCCCTGATAAGGTAATACACTTAACTGGCAAGAAATATCATCAAATCGCCATAGCTTAGTTAAGCTAGATAACTGCTTATCTAAGCGAAACGAACTAATGGGGTTAAGATCAATCACCAATACTGACTTATGTTGACTAACTAATCGCTGGGCAACACTGCTACACGCCGTTGATGAACCTTCGCCACCATACAGCGAAATAAATGTAACGCATCGTGCATCACTATCAACGAGGGTATTACAAATCGTTTCAAGCTCATGATACTGCTCTGGAATTAACTTCATAAACTCACCACTAAAGCAATTATTGTTATAAAATCTAAGAAGTTATCTTTAAATTGACTTAATAGATCTTGCCCCTTATCTGGTACATATAAAGTATCGCCAGCCCTTAATACCGGAATATTTGCCGAGTTTGGTGATTTTATAAATGCTTCAAGATCGAATACTCGAGACTGCTCTTTACAACAAGAATGATTAACCACAACAATTTTATCAATGAGTGCGGAACTTGATGGCCCACCCGCTTCAGCTAATACATCTAAAATAGACATAGTGTCATCAAAGTTATAGCGACCCGGCTTTTGCACTGCCCCCATAATACGAACCACTCTCTCTTTAGGTGTACGTAACCAGTCTTTATCTTTTTCAGGAATAAAAATAGTGTCTCCGGGCAACACATGTGGAAAGAGAGTTTCATCTCCGGTTTCAAAGTACAGAGCTAAATCAAGCTTGCTAACCTTGGCACTATTACCATTACGGTGCGTTACTCTTATATTGCGAATGTCAGCATTGCCATTAGGGCCATCTGCAGCGGCTAAAATATCAATAAAATGCATATTATCATTAAACGCATAGCGCCCAGGTGAGCCCACTTGACCCATAATATAAATAGACTTACTCGACGCTTGGCGTATCCATTGTGATTTATTATCGCCTGGGTCAACTGGCAACTCCTCTACAATCACTGTATCGCCTGCGATCAAATTTGGCAGCGCTGTTTTTCCATCAGTAATAGTGTACTTTTCGAGGTCGAAACGCTGAGTGACATCACCATTACGTAATATTTTAATATCATTAATATTGGCCCCTTTGGTTGGCCCGCCCGCATGAGCTAATAAATCGGTAAAATCCATTTCATCACTCCATTCATAACGTCCAGGAGATTGAATGGCACCAATAATTTTAATCGCACGTTTAGTCGGAATTTTTAACCAGCTTTTTTCGTTTACATCTGTTTTTTCGGGCACGAAAATAACATCACCAGGATTTAAATCAGGTACTTTTGTCGTAATGCTACCTTCACTATAACCTTGTAAATCAAATAAAATACTTTCACCTTGCGGGGTTAATATTTTTATCTGTCGTGTTTCTGCAAAGCGTGTTGGCCCCCCTGCATTAGCTAAAATATCTAGAAAATTGGTACTATCTGCAGCCTCGTAAGCTCCAGGCTTTTGCACTTCCCCCATGATATAAACAGTCCGAGAAGTGGTGTTTACATCATCGACCATTATTGGCACATATATGGTTGAACCAGCTTTGAGAAGCGGCATATTCTTATCAGTGGGTTTATCTAAATATGCTTTTAAATCAAATATCACTGGGGACTTATCGACAATGACTCTAATTTTAGTCACATCAGCATAGCGTGTTACTCCCTCGGCACGCATTAATGCATCTAAGATGGTCATATTTTCTTTAAACGAAAAGCTACCAGGATTATGTACTTCGCCCAAAATTGTAATAGCGCTATTGTCACTGGCATCTCCCGTTGCGCTAAGTGTTTGTGCATCAAAGTCTATTTGTACATTACCAAGTAAAGGAGATACCGGTACAAACACCGTATCTTCACTTTTAAGGGTTGGAAGTAAGCTAATATTACCTGTATCTAAATAGGCTTTATAATTAAACTCAATCACCTCATCGCCTCGTCTTATTTGCAAACGATCGAGCTGAGCGCCAGGCTTTAAACCATTCGCTTTAGCTATTACCATTTGAATATTACCATCATCAGGAATACTGACTTGGGAAGGCGTAATGACATAACCCATCACATTAATAAATATATCTCGGCTGCGGATCTCGACATAAAAGTCATCTATCGCAACAAACAACTCAGCCAAAACCGGTTTTAACTCAAGTTCGATTTGCGCCACTGTTTTATTGGCAACATTAAATTGCCCTACTTCAGGTATGTTGATCTGGCCTTTTTTATCTACTTCAAACGTACCATCAAATTCAACCTCGCCAGGCACATATAAAAAGAGTTTATTACCCGCTTGCACAATTGAGTTATCCGCTTCATTTGCCGCAAAGCTGTTGGTCGCTAAAAAAAACAAAACAAACATTGTGAAAAAATATTTCATTATTTTACTCCTTTTTGCTTTGTATTATTTTAGTCCAGTTCATCAGCGCTTTAGCTTTATTGCTTTCTAAGCCTTGCGTGTTTGCGTCTAGAATTATTGCTTCAACTCTGCGATCTGAATGACGTGTACTCTCAGTTTCTGCGGCATCACTGTAAGACTGCAAACTTCCTTGCGTTAGGGTTGTAATATTTTGCTGTGGCACGCCATAAACGCCAAGCCAATGTTTCACCGTATCGGCACGCTTAAGTGCCAACTCATAATTACTCCCTGAATCTCCAACCGCGTCGGTGTGACCCACAAGTAAAATACTAATACTGCCTAGTTGCTTCGCTAAATCTGCAGCTTGAGCAACTCGTACGGCATATTTAGGGGTTATTTCAAACGCATTAAATGCAAATTGGTTATCGCTATTCAATAGCTGTGCAATTTGTTTTTTGATACTAAATGACGCAGGTTGTTCATTAGTCGTAGAGGCACAATCCGTAACTTTTCTAACCGTATCAAAGTGATTCGTTAACTGATTAAGCCCATGATAATGAATCAGTAAATCATGCTCAGCATCTTCCCACATTTGCCCAGCGATTAATCTACGAATACGATTTTCATAAATTTGTGCTTTTAATAGTTGCGCAGGCATACAAGCTTTAATATCTTGCGATTTTAATAACTCAAGTTTAAGTACAAGGTGTTCAAATTCACTCTTAACAACGTCCTCGGGCTGAGTGAAGTTTTCATCGTACTGCTCATCGGCTAATGGATAGTTTTGATACTTTTCAGCTAAGCCACCTTGGCCGTCATCAGGCCAAGAAGCACAGCCGCCTAAAAACATTATAATAACAATTACTATGCGTGCCTTCATTGTACTCTCCCTGATACCTTTTATATTGAGTCAATAAATGGAATGGTTTTATCGACTCTTAATAAGTTCATTAGCTTAAACGGCTGCCCCGTTACATTAAGTAAAGATAGCTTATTACTTTGTTTTTCAATTCTTTTGTATAGAAAAACAATAGCACCTATTCCTGAAGAGTCGATAAAGTCGGTCTTAGTAAAATCGAGAATCACGAAGTGTGTGCCTTGCTCGACTAGCTGTTCAAACTGATCTTTTAACTCATCGACAGCAAAGCCGGAGAAATCATTAGGAAGTACGACAACTGTTTGTTCTACTTTATTGGCTAAATTTTTCATCTGAATTACCTATTAAAATATAAATACAAATAGACTATTACAAGAAGAATGCCAGAATTAACAAACTGATATTTAAGGGTTTTAAATTATTTTATACTATTTTTTAGAGGAGGGATGCATAATGCAATTGCTTTTTGAGTGCACAATTGCATTATGCGAAACGACGTTACTGACCTTTACCAGTGAATATAACAGCCAACGTTTTAAAGAAAATAGTAAACTCCATATAACACCAACTGCGTGCAGATGAAGTACTTAGCATGTAGGCGTAATCCCAGCCTATTTTGTTGCGCGCATCGTCAATGCTCTCATCGTAACCATTCATCACCTGCGCGAGTCCCGATATACCGGGCTTGATCCCATAAGTACGCTGACAAAAGTACGGGATGTCTTTCTCAAGCTTTGAATAAAACACTGGTCGCTCAGGCCGTGGGCCAATAAGAGACATTTCACCGATCAATACATTCCAAAGTTGTGGTAATTCGTCCAAGCGTGTTTTGCGAATAAATCGTCCAACTGCAGTTATACGAGGATCATCTTTACTTGCCCACACCGCGCCACTTTTTGCTTCTGCATCAACAACCATAGAACGAAATTTTAAAACATTGAATAAAGCGACAAAATCATCATCACTTTGTCCCACTCTCAGCTGTTTAAATAACACCGGGCCCTTTGAAGTCAGTTTAATCACTAATGCAACAGCTAACATAACTGGTGAAAGTAATATTAATCCAACCGCAGAGCCAACTACATCAATAGTGCGCTTAATGGTTTTGATGAATATTTTATTTGATTCTTGGGTTTGATGAACGCGCTGCCAATGCTGGTTATAATCACCACGCTCAAACTTAACAATCCCCCACAGAGCCATAAAATAAGCGCTGATAATATAATTTACACTATCCACAATTGGTAACTTAGCCCTGATATTAAAAGCTTTTTTTGCTACTCCTAAGCCATGAGTACAGACTATCGCAACACATACCACTTTAGGTATTAACAAGCTTGAAGATAGTGCAAGTGAAAAAAGTAACGCGTAAATCAGCAGCAGAATAATAGGCATGATCCCACGCAATACTTTATGTGAAAAATAGTTAAAACTTACCCAGCCTAATTTCGGATTTAATAATTCAAACAACATTTTTATTTGCTGCCAGTTACCCGCACCTAATCTTACTCTTCTGGCATAATCATGACTTTGTTCATCACATTCACGCTCAACGATATTTATTTCACTGTTTACAACGGCTTTCCCACCTTGGTTTAACGCTTTCATAGAGATAATAAAATCGTCATTTATGGTGTTTTCATCTAATAAAGCCGCATGAGCTGAGCGTATCGCAAACATAGCACCTGGCACGCCAATAACAGCCCCTAAAGACGACTCCATACTCTTTACTTTATTTTGATATTGCCAGTACTGTTGCTGCTCAGCAGTGGCTAAATCATCTAAAATATATACGCCGGTGATCACATTAATATTAGGATCTTTAAAATCGGCATCAATTTTATTGAGCACATCAATACTCAGTAGCGCACTAACATCGGTAAAGAGTAAAACATCATAATTTGGCTTACTCAGCTTTATCAGTTCATTGATGCCAAATGATTTGCCTTTATTCACTTTACTAAAATGCAAATGACAAACTACATTTTGCTTTGCAAGATGCGACTGCGCTAGCATCGCTTCGTCATAAGTTTTATCGGTGCAGCCATCAAGATAAACATGAATGGTGTATAGCTCAGTGCTATATAACATTGAGCCTAAGTTATAAAGCTTCTCTGCTATGTGTTCTTGTTCGTTATAAGCACACATTAAAATACCAAAGTGAGTACTGGGTTGGGTATTTTCAGTCATCTCAATCGGTTTACTGTTACTAAATAGCTTTAATAACAGTAAGTAACCAACATGATGATATAAAGCCAGTGTAATTAAAACAGCCAATGTGATCAGTAGAAAAGTCATTGCATTCCCCTTATGAAGCTAAGCCATTATAGAAGTGGTCATACGCTTCACTCATTTTGTTTGCATCTGCAATTGAGAGAATATGCTCTCGAATACACAGCCCATATTTCATGTCTAATGCTTTCAATAGCGCAATTTTTAGGCCAAAAGAGTCATTTGGCTTGACTAATATGCCTTGCTCTTCTGTAACGACCTCGCTGATACCGCCAACATCAGTCGCCACAATTACTTTGCCACACGCCATTGACTCTAAAATTGATAAGGGCAGTCCTTCTCTTTGTGAATAAAGACACATAACGTTAATAGCTGAGTAAAATAGCTGCATATGCTGTACATTTCCTAAAAAATGCACTCGTTCTACCACCCCAAGCGATACTGCCGCACTGAATAACGAAAAGCGTAAGCTACCATTACCAGCAAACACTAATTCGATGTCTTTAGGCAGCAAAGGCAGTAGTTTAATGAGATCCAAATGCCCTTTTCCCGGCTCTAATCGTGCAGAGCAACCAATTAACTTTTTATCAGCAGGAAGATCAAGTTTGAGCCGTGCGGTTGCTTCATTTATGTGATTAAACTGCTGCAAGTCGATACCGTTCAGAATGGTTTTATCTGCCGTGATCGCTGTTTCATTATAAAATTCATTCGCGACCACTTGTGCATCTGCAACCCAGTGAATTTTAGTTAACTTATTAAGTGTTTTGGTAATTAAACGCTGTTTAAAGCTCTTTAAATACCAAGCATCATGAATAGTAGAGACATGCTTTACCTGAGTATTTGTAAGACAGGCTAGACTCGCGTACAACATAGGACCAATGTGATGACTATGAATCACTTTAATCTCGTGTGTTTTAATTATTTCAGTGAGCTTTTTGATAATACTTAGATCAAACCTAGGCGCTTTATCTAAGCTAATCAGTTTTTGTTCAAATAAAGCTAAAGCAGGCCACTCACTAACTGCTTCTTGCTCATTACCCTCTAGCGAAACAATAATACTGGTGCTTGCGAATTGGCTTTTTTGCATTAAGGTCACAGCCATTTTTTCAAGGCCGCCTATTTTAAAGTGCTGAACTAAATGTAGGACGTTCATGCTAACTCCCCTTATTGATAAAGTGCATTGATGGGCTAGCAGGAACATGTAATGAACCTTTGCCAACAATAGGTAAAATAGTAACTACTTCCAAAGCAGATAGTTTTTCAATGGTTTGAATATCTTTTAAGTGACTATCAAATAATGTCGCTACAAATACACAGGTGGTACTTGTAAATATGCCTAAAACAATCCCCAAAATAATCGCCACTACTAAAGAGGTATTGATTGGCTGGGTTGGGCTGTAAGCTCGTTCTATGGTTTTTACTTTGTCAGGCCCTTCATATTTAACTAATTTACCCGTTACTTTTGCCATTTCGTAACGTCCCAGCATATCTTTATAAAGTGATTGCTTAACGTCGTAATCCCGCTCTAGCTTTCTTAATTGTTTCTCTATATCGCTTGTAACTAATAATCTTTCACTCACCGTATTAACTTGCTGCTCCAACATGGCAAACTCTTGTTGATGTTGGAGCACAGTGTTTTTTGCTTCTTCTAATGCAAGTATCTGTGAAACAAGCACATTACTTTCATTGTCTTTGCCATCAGGAAGTGTATTGGCCATTTGCCAAAGTTGATCTATGTTTGTTGCATCTAGATTTTTGCCACTTTCTATTAAAGCCTGTTGGCGAGCTCGAATACTCAGCAGTTCACGTTTTTTCGACACGACTTTACTGTGCTTTTCGGTATAACGGGTTTTTAAAAAGCTCAACTGTGATTCGGCATTAATGATTTTTTCTTCTATGCGTCCTAAAATTGGGTTTGCTTGGCCCATTTTTGTTGTTAGCGCTTCAAGCTTGGCTTTTGCACCTGATAAGACGATAGACTTTTGTTGTTGATCACTCAGTAACTTATCGAACGTTTGTCTATTGCTATGTAAAACAGCAGGTAAAGTGTTGCTATTTTTAGCTTTAAAATTAGCTAGCGACTCTTCAGAAACCTCGAGTTCTTCTCGTAAACTGACTAACTGTTGATAAAAAAATTGCTCAGACGTATCAAGCGAGGCCTTGGTTGGTGCTAATAAACTCTCTATAAATTTCTCAACCACTTTTTCTAATACTGCTTTCATTTGAGTTTGGTCATGCCAAGTAAAGTTAACTCGCACCAATTCATCACCAACCAGTGATAAAGAAAGCGCTTGTGAGAGTTCTTGATGAATTTTTTCAATAACAGCAGGGCTTGCATCTTTAGCAACTAAGTTTGTTTCTTTCGCAACAGCTATCAACACCTTTCGACTTATTACAAGCGTGCGTAATGCAGCCATACGATTTGATAAATCAAACGAAAAAGACAAGTCATCTAAATATGGGTTTAGTAATGCAGATTCTTCTATTAAGATTGTTGCATGGTTTGTGTACTGCTTTTGCGCCGTTGCAGCGAGTAAAATAACCACAACAGGTACGATGAACAGAGGCAAAACAAATAGTTTCGCCCTTGTATAAACTGCATACAAAGCTAAATAAAGTAACCTTTTTATTTGCTCTCTAACTAACATAATCCCTACCTATTAATTTGCATATTGCAATGCGAAATTTAACGGCTATTTGCATAATAAAAATTTACACTGTAAATAGCCTAGTTTAATAAGGTAGTTGCACAGGGCGCGCCAAGATTACATTTTAATGCTCAATGTGGAGGATTTAGTCGCAGCAGGTCTTCGTTAACAATAAGCGCCTTTGCCTGCCAGCTGTGCGCTTTTGCTAGATTCTTTTGTACGCTGTTTAATAATGTTAATTGTGGCTGAGTTAACGAAAGCGCCTCATCGACCTTGTTAATAAAGTCATGACTAGAGTGAGCAATAAAAATATGCGGCGTATAATTACTAACTGCAGGAAAATCAGTTGCGACAATCGGTTTACCTGTCGCTAAATATTCTTTAAGTTTTAGCGGATCGCACGCTTTGATTTGCTCATTATTCACAAAAGGTAAAATCGACACATCCCAATGAGCAGAAAACGATACTAAACGGTCGTGGCTAACTGCGCCAATATGCGTAACATTTTTAAACTGCAATAGCTGTGTAACAGGAGTCACAATATCTCCGATAAGCACGAGTTGATAATGCGGCCTTGCAGCCACCAAGGCGGTTAATAACGCAATATCTAACCAAGCATTAATACTGCCGTAAAAGCCAATAATAGGTTCTTTTATAGTTTGTATTTCATCGGCTTTTTCAACGTCGCTTGTAAATAGCTCATAACTTACGCCGTGGGTCAGCATTTTTGTTTTTGTAGCGGGCATCTTTGCCAGCAATAACTCACTGATCACATAGATAAGATCTGCGCTATTAATAAGCTGCTGCTCAAAGGGGGCAACGAGTTTAGCATCAACCCCTGCCAATGCAGAAAAATCATCGCCGCAATAATAAATTAATTTATCCGTGGTTTTTTTATCAAATAGATAGTGTGCAGTTGGCACACTTAACCAATACATAATGGGCTCACTACAAGTTGAGGGTGCAAGGTAACGAGAAAAAATCCAGCGGTTAAAACATCGAATGAGTCGATTATCGTGCCAAGGTAATACAGGCAGCTTATAAACAGTCATATTGTTGGGTGTGGCTATTGCAGCAGTTTTAGACTGTCGAAATAACTGCTTTAACTTGCTGAGCATACGTTTAATATCATGAAATTTAGCGCTTGGTTTTCGCATACCAATGGAGTTTATCCAATGTACTTCATGCTGCTTAGCAAGCTCTGAAAATAAATGTTGAGTACTGCTTGGATGACTCGCCCAGTCTTCACCAAATACAATAAATTTCATACACTTACTCCTTAATTTTTTTAACTACTTTGGCAGGGTTTCCCGCAGCAATAGTAAAATCAGGAATATCTTTAGTAACCACACTTCCTGCACCAATTATCGCTCCCTCACCGATTGTGACACCGCCTAGTACAGTCACTCCAGTGCCCAGCCAAGCACCGCGTTTTATTATAATGTCACCAATTTGAGATTCATCATCGCTTTCAGAGTTAGCGCGGCGATCACAGTCAATTGGATGCCCAGGAAAACCGGCTAAAAAAACTCGTCCTGCCAGCCTGACATCGTCTTCAAGAATAATGGTGCGCCCTACAGAAAAAGCATTTTGCCAACCAATATCAACATTATTGCCAATACTTAGTAGCGGCTCTCGCTCATTACTCACCCGCCCGCATAAGGTGCTGATCCCTGAAATTCTCACATCGTCTTTGCATTCAATTTTTAACTTGCCAAGTATTTGCGGCATACCTGAATATAAATATAAGCGCTTTTTGCTGCCCTTAATTTGGCTTTTAAATAAAGGCGTATAATAAAAAATCCGAACTAGCTCATGGCATAACTCTTTTATAAAATAGTGCAAATAGTAAAGTGAAGCATGTAGCACAGGGATTACGATGATTTGCGGATTGCGAAGCGACTTTGCAAATTGAAACAACCATGTCGCTAATGGATTATTACTATTTTTTAGCCAAAGTTTAAGCTGTATCAACATATTGTTATTCCTTATTACTTTCTATAGTAAGCTTTTCTAGTGCAATAGTCAGAGCCAGAATAATATACAGTGGCCATGTAAAAGCTTGAGTTAAAAAAGTGCCAGCAACCATAAAGCCAATTAAACCGGCCTTTAATGCGTTAGCGTTCACCATCACTTCAGGATTAAAACTAAGTTTATTAATAGAATAAACCCGTGACAGACTTCGATAAATACTGGCTATCACGAGTAAAAAAATACAAAAGCCAACAAAGCCAGTTTCACCTAACACTTGAAACCATGTGCTATGTACTGCATGATTCTTGCCATCCCAATGAGGACTGTAAAAATAGTAATTTACAAAAAAATTATTAACTCCAACGCCAGTTAATGGATTAGACAACGCCATATTGATTGCAGCCTGCCAAGCATAGAGCCTACCCATTGCTGATTCATCGACACCTCCTTCTGCCGCACCACCGCTTTGTCGGTCAGAAATACCAGCAAAAATCATCATGGCAAGCATAGCGACACCACCGCACATAGCCACTACGAAGGGATTTTTGACTTTTTGATATAAAAAGAAACTTAAAATAGCGGCTATTCCTAATAAACCACCACGACTTTGAGTGGCAATAACACCGGAAATAGCCAAGATCAAACCAACTCCGGCAAAAGTACGTCGATACTTATTACTATTTGTATCAAAAAGTTCAGCTGCTAAAAATGAAACAGGAAACATCAACACCAAAGATAAATCATTGGGATCACCTAATTGCGAGCGATATTCCCGTGAAATAGTCACTCTAGTTCCTTCAACTAACCCCACACCGTTTATTTTGTTATTCAACGCCACTAAAGCGATAGTGACACCTGAGATCATAATACCCAGCCTAACGTAACTAAAATGCGAAAACCGCGTTAACCACCAGCTAATAGCAAATACCATAATAAATACTTTAACCAACACACCAGACCAATACTCAATAGCAACGCCTCTATTTGAAGCTGAAAATACGCATACCGTGAGCCAAGCGAACCAAATTACAAAAATAAGATGCGTAGAGCTCCAATGTGGTTTTAAAGTTTTAGATACAAATAAATGCCATGCAATGGCCAGTAAAGATGCTAAAGCAAGTAATTTAGGAATTTTAAGCGGCATTAGAAAAACAAACGCCTCGTGGATTCTAAAATAGCTAAACAAAATAAATAATATAATAAACACGGTGCTAATACGTATCGCCAAAAAACCCGCAAACGGTAATAGCAACAAGGCAAAAGCAGCTATGGGGCCAAATAGCGAATACAAACCTAAAATGAGCACAGTAATCACCAAGCCATTTATTAAGTGGCAATGCGCTTTATACCAATTAACCATGCGCTTTCCTTGTTACATACTGATTCAGTATTGCCATCATTCTGTTTTGATACTTATTAAATAAAACGCCTATTAGGCAAACTAAAGCCGCGATTTGCCAAATTACATAATGAGTAATTTCACTTACGCCCAGGGCAAAAACACTAATAAAACAGAGCCAGCTAGGTACTAATCGCTGAATACTAAATGCCAGATTTTCGAGCTTTTGGCTAACAACAACAAACAACACTGTTTTAAGAGTTTGTGCAAATACTAAGCTGACCACTGCGCCAAGCACTCCCCATTTAGGCACTAAAATACCCAATGCTATTAGTACGCAAGCTGCACTAACAGCATTAATAATAGTGACAAATAGTGCGTTAAAATGAATATAACAACCAATATTGAGTAGATCGCTGTGATGCCTAAGTACAACAATAAATATTAAACTGGGTAAAAGCCAAGAATTTAGTAAGTAACCTTGTGGTAAAACCAAGATAAATAAATGAGGCGCAACAATAAGCATTACTGCACACAACGCAATTGCGATTTCTAAACTTAGCTCACATAAAGAAACATAACGAGTGCGACAAGAAGTTAATTCATTAAAACGACGAGAAAACCACCACATTCTGATCGGTTCAAAGGTAAACGAAGTCATAACTGCAAATTGCATTGCCACATAATATTGGGCAAGCTTTTCTTTTCCGACACTGGCTGCAATAAACCAGTTTTCAGCGCCATTATTTGCATACACAAACAGCGATGAAGCAATAATACTTAATAAAAACAAACTATTTTTATAACTTATATTCCAAGGAACATAGTTAAAACTAATCGTAATTGTGCGGCCAATGACGCATAACGAAATCATCAGCACAATAAAGCTCGACACAGCACCCGACACCATAACCCCCGTTACTCCATAGCCTAAGTAAAGTAATATAATGGTGAGTAGCGTTTGCCCCACTCCTTGTAAAATAGCTAAAAAGCAGAACTGCTTAGCCATTTCGTAATATCTTAAAAAGCAAAACACAATGGATAGCACAGCAGAAAATGCTAAATTAACCGCTAATAACTGCAGATCAAGTTTATTAATGGAGATGGGTAATAACACACTAAATGAGCTGGTAAATAACACCATAATAACAACAAACAACGCACTCAAAACACTACATAAAATAATCGCGTCTCTAAACAAAGCTTGTTTATAAACCGCATTTTTCATTTGTTGCTTGAACAATAATTCGGGTAACCCTAAACACAACAACAAAGACATAACAGCGGAAATAGAAACTAAAAAGTTTAGCTCACCAAATTGAGCTTGGCTTAAAAGACGAGTAGATATAGGCAACAAAGCAAAGCCAAGCCCCTTAAGTAACAAGGTTGATAGTCCAAAATAGGCGATTTGCTTTAATCCATTCATCTTTATTCCTTAAGAGTTTTGCACCCAAGATGACAATTTTTTAGCTTGTGAGCTGGCGTTAAACTTATTTGCAACTAAGCGTTTGGCGTTAATTCCTTTGGCGTATCTCTCATAGGGATTTAATTCACAAAACTCCGTTAAAATTTTCTCCAACCCTGAAATACTCGACGGCTCACACTTAAAACCCACCGAGTCATTAACAATTTCTTTGGCTCCCATTAATTGAGTTGTGAGCACTGGAATACCACTAGCCATAGCCTCTTTTAAAACCACCGGACCAGTATCTCTATCTCCGTTACTTGAAATGCAAAATGGCGCAACTAACGCAGAGTAATTACTGGTGTTTTTTGATAGCCACAGTGGCGTTTGCTTGCCTAAAAATCTAACTTCTTTTTCAATGCCTAACTTTTCACATAAAAACTTTAGGTCGTTCATCAAAGGGCCTTCACCAACAACATCTAAAAATATTGAGTATTTTTTATTTAATTTTTTTATTGCGGGTAGTAAAAATTGTAGTCCCTTTTTTTCAACTAAACGGCCAATAAATAATAGTTTCACAGACTCATTAAGTCGGTTAGGCGTTGCGTTAAATAAACTTAGATCAACTCCACAATGCAGCAACTCAACTTTACCCGCTTTGTATTTACCTAACTTTTCAGCCATATCTTTGCACACGGCCACGGAGAAATTACACAATGAGAGTTTCAGCCTAAGATCAGTATCATTAACGTATACGTCATGCCCGTGGCCAATCGAGGAGATACTAATGCCTGCAATTTTGCTGGCTATAATTGAGTACGCCAGAGGCGCATGCATAAAGTGGCAGTGTATGTGGGAAATACCATGTTGTTTGATTATGTCAGCAATATTTAATCCGTAGCCAAGCAGTGAAGTGACCGAGATTGAGGTAAACCTTGTTGCTGTTAATGCCGCTTTCAATGCTGCCAGCGGTTTTTTCATGGCAAACTTAGCCGCATATAACAACGATTTTTCAATAGTAATGACGTTTACACTGCTATCAAGATTGGTACAACTATTTAAATTTGCAAAGGTGATAACACTGACCTTGTGCCCAGCTCTTACTAATGCGTTTATCTCAGTTACCACAAAGGTTTCTGAGGGGATATGGAAACTCGGTACCACAATGCCAATATGTTTCATGCTCAACACTCCAAATATAACTTATGGTTATTTCGCAAGAAGCATGCCCAGTTAAAACACACCAAAAACATGATTAAAAAGTCAATTTGCGAACATCTGTTGCAAAATGCAAAGCATTAGACAAAAACCCCCTCGCAAACCTATTAAAATAATTGGCGCTGAACTTGCGTAGTACTTAGTTAGTTAATTTATAGAACTAGGATGCGGATCATGAGTATAGAAATAAGCGTTATTATCCCTAACTACAATTGTAAGCAATATTTAGCCAAAGCCATTAGTAGTGTTGTTAAACAAAAAAACGTGAATTTAGAAATTATTGTGGTTGATGATGGTTCAACAGATGGTAGTGTTGAGTGGTTAAAAACCGCCCAAATAACAATTCCCCAGTTAATTGTTATAGAGCAAGAAAACACTGGCGTTGTCAATGTAAGAAATCG
Source organism: Pseudoalteromonas sp. SG44-8 (assembly GCF_014164125.1). Lineage (NCBI taxonomy): Bacteria > Pseudomonadati > Pseudomonadota > Gammaproteobacteria > Alteromonadales > Pseudoalteromonadaceae > Pseudoalteromonas > Pseudoalteromonas sp. SG44-8. The sequence goes on from NZ_JACJEQ010000011.1 coordinate 24,972, forward strand.
CGCTATTGCCTCAGCAAAAGGTGATTACATTGCTTTTTTAGACGCTGATGATTACTGGAGTGATGATAAGTTATACGAACAATTAAGCTATATGAAAGAGCACTCAGAGTGCGTTTTAAGTTTCACAAACTATATGCATATTAACGAAGAATATGAACCCATTGTCGATTGTTTTTCTTTTTGGCCTGAATTTTCAAAATTTGTTGATAAAAATAATATGGGTTATCAAAATTTAAAATGCCCAATGGATTTACTGATTTTTGCTAATGTAATTGGCACATCTTCGGTTGTAGTTAAGCGTTCAGCGATTAATTATATTGGCCGATTTGATAACCAATTAAATAGCGCTAGCGACTGGGATTGCTGGTTAAAACTTGCAAGGATCGGTGATGTTGCGTTTTCACCGCGTATCGCAATGGATTACTTGATGAGAGCGGGTTCTATTACTGCAAATCGTAAAAATAGACTCAATGCAATGAAAGAAATTGTCTCGCGTTGTAAACATGATGCTGGCGTTATGGCAAAAATAAAAGCACAAGCACGCATTTTAGAATGCTATGGTGAGTACTATCGAGAAATAGGTTCTAAATTTAAAGCCCTATCGATTGCAACTGCTGCATTCACACTTTTTCCACATAAGCGAAACCTACGTCATTTACTACATGACTTAAAAATGACCTTTGCCATTACAGTAAAATAAATCCGCATTGGTTTATTTAATCAAATAGCATGTAGTTAATCCTGCATGCTATTTTTATTAACTAACTAAGCTGAACTTTGGTTAATCATGAAGGCTCAAACTATAACTAAGCATCTTATGATCACTTCCTGCAAAATTACTCACTATTAAGCTGTTTAACGTAAATTGCTCGTCAAAAACACAGTGATCTATGGGTAACCCGGTTAGCAGTGTCGGCTTAATATTTAAGGGCATAAAACTACTATAAGGACTTGCTCCATAACAACTTTGTGTACTTTGCCAACTAAAATAACGTGACCAAGGGACAATATTTAAATCACCTGCAATTAGCCATGGTGTTTGCTCTTGTATTGTTGCTGCATGCAGCGCCGCGAGTAAAATATTTCTATTTTCCCAGTGCTGCTTGGTTCTTGGTGATGGTGGGTGGGCAATATACGTAGTGATAACTTCATTATTAAATAACAAGCGCAGTTTAATGTAACCTAACCTATCCCCTTGAAGTTTTACTTGTTGTCTATAAATTATAGGTAAACGCGAAATAACAACGATGCCGTAAGGGATCCCCTCTACTTCACGATAACCAAATAAACTAGCCTTGGTTAAAAAACGAGAGAGCAAATGCCGATTTAAATCACTAAACTCTTGCAGAATTAATACATCCCAAGATTGTTTTTGTAAGCGAACTAAGTGCGATTCAATAAACGGGTTACTATAATTTAAGTTTATTTGTTTTATCGAAATCGCATTTTTGGTTTGCTCACTTGGTAACGAATGCAATGGTAATAATGAACTCAAACTTATCAAGCATATAATTGATAGCGACCCACCTAAATATGTTGCTTTTATAATTAAAAGCAACATGGCAAAGCATAAGGCAATAACTAGTAATGGCATACGCAATGATACTAAAAGATCAGCGTAATAATATTGCGAAGGATTATAGGCAATCGCAATTAGCATAAACGCAGCTGCTGCGACAAAAAATTTTACTAGCCTCTTTTTTTGCAAAAGATCGCCATTGTTATCATTAAGAAACTTCAACATAAATCACTACCCTAACTAGTATAAAGAATATACCTAGGTGTATTCTTTAGCTTGATCACTTTACCGTTACTGCTTACCTTTGACTTTTACTACCTTATTTCAAACATCTGATGTTCTACTTGTGTATCAAACTGCCATGCGAATGAAAGGGGTTGAGTGCTGGTATCGTAAAACCAAATTTCTGCAATCAGCTCGATATCTTGTCTACTCATTGCAAGCGTAGTTTTTATAGATCCTTGCGATAAAGGAGCTCTAACTAAGCAGTTTCCATAATCAGCACGTAGGCTATTGGCCTTTTTTTGGCAAATATTTAAGTAAGCTCTTACGTCACCTATAGAGAGAGCTACATCAATCTTTAGTTTAAATTTCGTTGATAAATCAAAACGATCATCTATCACTAAACTGGCCATTCCGGCTGAGTCGATGGTGATAGGAACGACACTCGATGGTAGTGATTCAACAGCTGCAGGTACTGCCGCAGTACTTTCGCTTTCACCACCACCACACGCAACTAAAAATGATGATAAGCATAAAATAACGGTTAATTTTTTCATTACTGTTCTCCTCTAACTGCCACATTATTGCTGTTGTAGTGATTGAACCATTGTGGATTTTGCTTTCCTGACGACTGAGCAAAATTAGCAAAGCTATCGTAGGCATCGGTTATATCTACACCTTCAAGTGGATGTAACCATTGCACTCCTACTTCAATCGCCCATGGTAGGCCGTTTTCAGTTAAGAAAAACAAACCACTTTCTTGCTGGCTCACATCATCTGCACCACTGAGATCAAACAAAGTCGCGTCAAATACTTCTGTGGGCGCTTGATTTTTCATGTGTACTTCCCAGCTGCGCGCATTTTTACCAACTAAAAAATCGCCATGATAAAAGCCCTCTGTAGCAAAAATAAAAGGGTCTAATAATGTTCCGGGGGATAATATTTTCGCTTTAGGGACTTTTAATGGGATAGTCATACTAAAAGTTACTTTGCTGTTGACGTCGCAATTACTTTCCGTTCTAAAATACTCGCACCCTGATTGCTTATTCACATGCAGCCAAGTGTCTTGCATAAAAATTAAAATAGCCTGCTCTGTGTTTGCTTCCAAAAATGAGCCTGTTTGTAGTTCGCCATTAATCACAAACCGAATGTTATCGGCATCGACTTCTCTACTTAAAATTGAGTAAGTTGTATTATTTACCGTCTCTTTAAGGCTTACCGCAAAGCCATTATGATAGGTTGCTCCTACACCAATTAACTGGCCATCAATTTTATAACCAACAACATTAGTGCCCTCAATGAGCTGAGTAGTACGGTAATTTACGACCACGTCATTAAAGTCATAATCACCTGCAAACGGCCATTTATCTTCATAAGCAAGTGTCACCCAATCGTTTTCTCCTGGGTATACAGCACTAGCAAATGTTGTTATTTCATAATCTTCCACCTCACCACCTAAAACACCTCCAGTGGCAGTAATAAGCGAAGCTTCCGAGCCATCAGTTACCCTAAAACGAGCCCATGTCTGTCCAGCTTTAACATTACTAGGTACATTAATTAAAATACTGTTATCGCCTTGATTAAGTTGATATTTAGTTATTATGCGCTCACTTTCACTAAAGCCGCCATTTTGATCCCAATCAAACCATGCATATAAAAAGCTACTCGCAGAGGCGTTTATAATAATTTGGCTATCTTGACCCGCCGATATTGCCGTCACAAAGCTCACCCCATCATCTGATGCATCAACTGGGTTATTGATTAAGTCGGCATCAGTATTGATATTTTCACCATCGACTGTATCGCCTAAATAAATCAGATTACTGCCAGTGCTGTTAGGATCGAATAAATGCCTGGCTCCGCTTTGCTCTAAACTGGTGTTATAAGGTAGAGGAGCATCACCAAAATCAATCGAACTATCTGTTACCTCAACTTCGGCAATAGCACAACGAGCCCCATCGTTCTGACTTGACTTAGGGCCCGATGTAAACACATTAGCAACAGGCGTATAACCAACAACAGGACTAATACTTAAATCAACTTTGTGAATTTTTCCGCTTTTATTATTACTAAAATAAAACTGACCATTGATATCAAAATAGGCAGCACCAAATGCGCCCGTATCATCACCAATATCAACTTGAGTAATAAACTTGGTAGTATTTTCTGCAACGTTAATTTCATGCAAATCACCATTTGATTCAACTGCGTATAACAGGTTACTTTGCGGATGAAATGCAAAATCAAATATACCTAAGTTCCATGTGTCGGTTGCAGGTAGTAGCCGAGCAGTTATGGGGGCATCTAGATCACCCTCTAGATTGATTTCATATAAACCAAAATTGGGAGTATATACATAATACATCGCACTTTGATTTGCTTGCTCACCAGTCACTTGAATATCACCTACATAAAAATTAGTATCGGGTAGGCCAGTAACATTTAACCGCTTCATTTCGTAGTTGCTACCAATTTGCACCACGCTTTTAGGCGATTGTCGGCTAAAACCGTATAAGTATTGGTCTTTGTAATTAAAACCGACGGCATTCACACTTTCATTATTTGCCTCGCTAGCAAACGTCAAAGCCGATGATAAAATCGTAGGTTTAGCCGACACTAAATCTATACCGTAAAGCTGTGCCTTTGCATCCTGCATCAAAAATGCCTGACTAGGGCAATTATCGAATGGCTGGCTAAATACAGCACAAGGAAGTGAAACTAAACACGCTGTGGCTAAATGGGTTAATCTCATTAGTAAGCCCTCAATCATTAAGTAACTGTACCAATGCAGGCATCATTCCAAAAAATAAAACATTGAAATAAAACAAAATAAAATAAAGTTGAATATGAAAGATGCAACTTGCAACGATCATTTTTGCATTATGCAACTAAGTACAAATAATCGTTAAAATGCGGGAGTTTTTTAAACAGTCATCATTGCCGTAACAAAAATACGGTTATTAATACGTTAAAATTTAATCACCTCACTAGGATACTTTCGGCAGTTGAGTAAACTTCACTAAATAAAGTACAATACCAAAATTAAGGCGGAGCTTATTAGCAGCTCTAGTCGGTTTATTTTAGGTAAAAACCCATGGCACACTCTCGCGGAAACTTATTTATTTTATCGGCACCATCTGGTGCGGGTAAATCCAGCTTAATCAATGCATTGTTAACTAAGTATAATGATATGAAAGTATCTGTATCGCATACTACTCGCTCGCCTCGTCCGGGCGAAGCAAATGGCGTGCATTACCACTTTGTAAATGTTGATGAATTCAAATCATTAATTGAAAAGAATGATTTTTTTGAATGGGCGCAAGTGTTCGATAATTACTACGGTACATCAAAGCAAGCAATTGAAGAGCAGCTTGCAGCAGGTATTGATGTATTTTTAGATATTGATTGGCAAGGTGCACGTCAAGTTCGTGATCTGGTCGCTGATGTTGAAACCATTTTTATCCTACCACCGTCAAAAGTTGAGCTTGAAGCGCGCTTAAATAATCGCGGCCAAGATTCACAAGAAATCATTGCTGGTCGCATGGCAAAAGCACAATCTGAAACGTCTCATTACAATGAATATGACTATGTCGTGGTTAACGATGATTTTGCAACTGCGCTGAAGGAAATTGAGACGATCGTATTGGCAAAACGCTTATCGCTACAAAGCCAAGCTATTCGCCATCAAGATTTACTCGTAGACTTACTGCGTTAAATCCTAATTTGGGTTCAGTAAGTATTTTATTTGTTTAAATTAACCACAAGCTATTGGCGAATCTGACTCGGTGCAGTAAACTACGTCTTTGCTTAAAAATTTATTTGGAGTGCTAAGATGGCTCGCGTAACTGTTGAAGATGCAGTAGATGCAATTGGTAATCGTTTTGATTTAATTTTAGTTGCGGCCCGTCGTGCCCGTCAAATCGCGGTCGGTGGTAAAAAGCCACTGGTTGATCCTGAAAACGATAAACCAACGGTTGTTGCTTTACGTGAAATTGAACTTGGTTTAGTAGATAGCTCATCAATGGATCTTATTGATCGTGAAGAGCAACAACATCAAGAGGCGGCTGAAATGGCTGCAGTTGCAGCTATTGTAGGCGGCAACCAATAATCTGACTTCCTTGTCTGATTTAGCCAACGGTATAGTATTTCTATTCTAGCCGTTGGCAATCCCTTCTTTTCATCGTATATTCTTAACATACCGTTACCTATTTGCTTCACGAGAACATTGGAGTGTGAATGTATCTTTTTGAAGGTCTAAAAAAGAAAATATCAGAATACTTACCTGCTGCTGATGTAGAGCTGGTACAAAAAGCCTATGTGGTAGCCCGAGAGGCCCATGAGGGTCAAACTCGCTCAAGTGGCGAACCTTACATTACTCACCCTGTTGAAGTAAGCCAAATTCTGGCTGGTATGCATTTAGATCACGAAACGTTAATGGCTGCATTAATGCATGATGTGATTGAAGACACCGACTTTAGCCAACAAGATTTAGCCGAAATTTTTGGCGAGACAGTCGCCGAATTAGTTGAGGGCGTAAGCAAGCTTGATAAGCTCAGCTTTAAAGATAAAAAAGAATTCCAAGCTGAAAACTATCGAAAAATGATTATGGCAATGACACAAGATATTCGTGTTATTTTAATCAAACTTGCTGATCGTACTCATAATATGCGCACTCTTGGAGCATTACGTCCTGACAAACGTCGACGTATTGCCCGCGAAACGTTAGAGATTTATGCGCCGATTGCTAATCGTTTAGGTATTCACGATATTAAAAATGAGTTAGAGGATTTAGGTTTTCAAGCCCTCTACCCGATGCGTCATCGCGCTTTAAAGTCAGAAGTTGCCAAAGCGCGCGGCAATCGCAAAGAAGTCATTTCAAATATCCAAACCGAGATAACAGCACGCCTTGAAGAAGCTGGCATTACAGCCACTGTTTCTGGGCGCGAAAAACACTTATATAGTATTTATAAAAAAATGCTTAATAAAGAGTTACTGTTTAATGAAGTCATGGATATCTACGCATTTAGAATTGCAGTTGATTCAATGGATATCTGCTATCGGGTACTTGGCGTTGCCCATAATTTATATAAACCAATCGAAACTCGCTTTAAAGACTATATAGCAGTACCTAAAACTAATGGTTATCAATCGTTGCATACCTCATTAGTTGGTCCACATGGGATCCCTGTTGAGATCCAGATCCGTACTCACGATATGGATCACATGGCAGATAAAGGAGTTGCTGCTCATTGGATGTATAAAAAATCCGGTGATAGCGCAGGCCACACTGCACAACAACGTGCACGTCAGTGGATGCAAAGTTTGTTGGAATTACAACAAAGCGCAGGCTCATCATTTGAATTTGTTGAAAACGTTAAAACAGAGCTATTCCCAGAAGAAATTTACGTGTTCACTCCTGATGGTCGCATAGTCGAGTTACCTATGGGTGCAACCGCCGTTGATTTTGCATACGCGGTCCATACCGATGTTGGTAATACCTGTGTGGGTGCACGCGTTAACCGTAAACCTCATCCGTTAAGTAAAGCATTAGATACGGGTCAAACAGTTGAAGTGATTACCAGCTCAGGTGCGCACCCTAACGCAACGTGGTTAAACTTTATTGTTACCGGTAAAGCACGTTTAGGAATTCGCAATTACCTGAGGAGCCAACATCATGAAGAAGCTTTATTACTTGGCCGTCGCTTACTCGACTCAGCTTTAGGTGAAACGAAGTTCGATGATCTGCCTGACGAAAATATTAGTCGCGTATTAGCAGAACATGAACTCAATACTGTATTAGAGCTATTAGTTGAAATTGGCTGCGGTAATTTAATGAGCATGCTGATCGCACGCCGCTTACTGCAAAATGACAATGATGATTTAGGCGATATGACTAAAAATGCTAAAGCGACCATTATTGGCACTGAAGGCATGCTAGTTAATTATTCTAAATGTTGTCGACCAGTGCCTGGGGATGCTATCACCGCACATATAAGCCAAGGTAAAGGCATCACGGTTCACCGCCAAGAATGTAAAAATATTCGCGGCTGGGAAACTGAACGCTCCAAGTACTTGGTTGTTAAATGGGATGATAATCCAGAAAAAGAATATATTGCAGCACTGCGTGTGGAAATCATAAACCACCAAGGCGCACTCGCAAAACTAACCAATGTAATTGCTACAACCCAAGCAAACATAGTGGAAATTGCCACAGATGAAAAAGAAAGTAATTTATACGTGATAGATTTAGGGATCACCGTGAAAAATCGTGTCCATGTTGCAAATATCATGCGCCGCATTCGCGTAATGCCTGATGTGCAAAAAGTCTATCGTAAAAAATAACATAGGAAAATCATGAATAAAGCATTTATTTCTACGGATCTAGCACCTGCTGCCATCGGCACTTATAGCCAAGCAGTAAAAGTTGGTACAGCAGTTTACTTATCGGGTCAAATTCCATTAGTTCCCGCAACGATGGAAGTGATCTCTGAAGATTTCGCAGAACAAACACATCAAGTATTTAAAAATATTAGTGCGGTATGTGAAGAAGCCGGTGGCAACATCCAAGACTTGGTAAAAGTTAATATCTATTTAACTGATCTATCTAACTTTGCGACGGTAAATGAAGTAATGAGCCAATACTTCAAAGCACCTTATCCTGCCCGAGCAGCAATTGGCGTGCGCGCATTACCAAAAAACGTGCAAGTTGAAATTGACGGTATTATGGAATTGCCTTCAACAAATTAAGCTTACAGCAATACACCTAAGCATTTATGCTTAGGTGTATTAACTCATCAGTCCCCTTTTCCTCGATTTTCTTGACAGTTATTCAAATCTCTAGCACTCTATCCTTATATAATTATAAAAACCTTTAACTTAAGTGTTGTAAAAGGATGATCCGTGTTTAAGCTTGCTCATAACGGTAATGTACTACTCGATGTTATAGAACATTCGCCGCCTAGTGCCGCTTTTGTTATTGAGGCTCTAGAAAAATCAACATTCTGTGAATGTCGCATAGACTATGATGCTATCAATGCTTTTTTTAAAGAGCCTAGTAGCGAACGTAGTTTAGTGGTTGCCAGTAAGCATGACGCCACACTAACTGTTACACTCAGTGATGATAAAATGTTAGCAACAGGCGAACTCACACTCGCACAAGGTGGCAAAGTTTTAGCCCTTGATCAAGCGAAACAGCAGCTGATCAAAGCTGGGGTTGCTCGGGGCTACAAACAAGCATTTTTAGAGCAGCTGCTACAAAAACAATTTGAATTACCCGCTGGCACTGCCGTTAAAGGTATCCTCGCTAAAGGTCGCTTACCAGAAGACGGCAAATCATCAAAATTACTCCCTCAAGTATTAACTTTAAAAGAGCGTTTGCATACCCCGAAACTGCGCGAAGATGGCACTGTCGATATGCGCGACTTTGGCAAGTTAGCAAGTGTTGAACCCGGTACATTGTTAGTTCGACAGCAACCCGCAACCCCTGGTAAAGAAGGTTTTACCGTAAAAGGCGATGTACTTCCGGCAAAAGCAGGAGAAAGTAGCCCGCTAGTTGCTGGTGAGGGCAGTGAAATATCAAAAACTAATCCTCTTGAATTAATCTCAAGTATTGCGGGCGTACCAGTCGAAATACAAAATGGCATGCGCGTTGATGATATTTTTACGATTGGCGATGTCACAGTTAAAAGCGGCCATATAAACTTTGATGGCAGCATTATTGTCACTCATAATATAGAGCCAGGCATGAAAGTAACCGCGAAAGGCGATATAACTGTGATGGGGACGGTTGAATCCGGAGAACTGACAGCGCAAGGTAATATCACCATTAAACAAGGTGTGATTGGCCACCAGCTAGATGATAAAACACTTTCGTGCAAAATTATTTGTAACGGTGATATTCATTTATCTCACGCCCAATATAGCTACCTTGAAGGTAATAATATTTTTATTGAGCGCCAAGCTAGCCACTGCGCAATGAAAGCGACTAAGCTTTTACAGATAGGCCAAGCAGACAATCCACAAGGGAAGTTATTTGGTGGCGAGATCCTGGATGCCGGAATGATTATCGCTGGTGAAATTGGTAATGAATCTGGCGCTAAAATGCTCATAAACATGGTTGCCTCAGGAAAGTCTGTTACTACTGAAACCGATGAATGCCTTAAAGAATTAGCTAAAACCGATGAGCAATTAGACACCCTGCAAGCAACGCTAGAAAAGGCCGATTTAGTAAAAGATTTAGATAAGAAAAAACTATTGCTCGCTAAAATAGGAGCTACTCAGCAACATTATTGCCAACAAGCAGAGCAGCTAGAAAAACGCCTAACAACGCTAGAACAAAGTCTATATGAACTACTTGATAATGCTAATTTAGCGGTCAATAAAAAATTGCATTCTGGGGTAGAAATCCACATTTTCGATAAAGTATTAAGAACAAATCGCAGCTACCCTCCTTGTAACGTAAAACTGCAAGAAGGAAAAATAGAGATTGAATTTAAAACCAGTTGATCGCAAGCAGATAGAGACTAACAGCAGATAGTCTCTATTCTCTCGTCTACGTTATAAAATACCAGCCACTTGCTGTTTTAACTCCTCCGGCCATACACTTACTTGTACTTGACCGATGTGAGGTTTTTGTAATAACAACATCGCCAATCGAGATTGACCAATGCCACCACCTATTGTCTGTGGTAATTGTTTAGCTAGTAGTTGCTTATGCCAATCAAATTCTAAACGAGCTTGGTCACCGGTAATTGCAAGCTGTGCAACTAATGCTTCTGGTGATACGCGAATACCCATTGATGAAATTTCAAAAGCATCTTCAAGCACAGGGTTCCACAGTAAAATATCACCATTTAAGCCACTGTATTGCTCGCAGGTCTGAGTCGACCAATCATCGTAGTCAGGTGCGCGTACATCATGAATCTTACCATCGGCTAATGCCCCACCAATGCCTATCAAAAACACCGCACCATATTCTTGTGTAATCGCTTTTTCGCGCTGCTTGGCGGTAAAATCAGGGTACATTTGACGTAACTGTTCACTGTGTACAAAAGTAATATCAGCGGGTAAAAATGGTGATATACCAAATTCATCAGCAACAAATTGCTCGGTTGCTTTTAAGCCTTTATACAAGGCTTGTACTGTTTCTTTTAACTTATCAAGAGAGCGCTCAGAACTGGCACAAATTACTTTCTCCCAATCCCACTGATCAACATAAACAGAATGGATGGGGCTTAATGACTCTTCATCCGGGCGCAACGCTTTCATATGTGTGTATAAACCTTCACCAATTGCAAAGCCGTGCTCAGCTAGTGTTTTTCGCTTCCATTTTGCCAAAGAGTGAACCACTTCAAATTGACTCGCTGGAATAGTTTTAACTTTTACCGCAACCGCATTTTCAGTGCCACTTAGGTTATCTTGGATACCATCGCCTACTTTAGCCAAAATAGGCGCTTGTACTTCAATTAACCCTAGCTGTTGTTCTAGCTGGTGTGAAAAATACTGTTTAACTTTACTAATTTGCAGCTGTTGCTGGACAAAGTGTGAACTCATAATAATTGGCCTCATTCCCAGTTATTGTTACTTGCATAAATGCATGATTGCACTATGAGCAACCATGTCGTTAAAGCAATCCTCAATCATTTTGCACTTTAATTCAATAACCAATAACAAAAACACCTTTACCATATTAATTTGATTAATTTAGTGGTATAAAAAATGATGATTCAATAATTTAAAGATGATATTTATATGGAAAATTATCAAATCGATAATCTTGATAAACAGATCCTCCACGCATTAATGGATAATGCCCGCACAGCCTATGCAGAATTAGCCAAACGGTTCGCCGTTAGCGCAGGTACAATTCATGTACGGATTGAAAAAATGAAACAAGCCGGGATCATTACAGGCACCCAAGTTAGCGTCAATGCGAAGCAGTTAGGCTACGATGTATGTTGTTTTATTGGCATCAACCTCAATAATGCTCGAGACTACCCACAAACCTTATTGCACCTAAAGGAACTTGAAGAAGTCGTTGAGGCTTATTACACAACCGGTAACTACAGTATTTTTATTAAGGTAATGACCCGTTCAATTGATCATTTACAAGATGTATTGATCAATAAGATTCAAGCTATCGAAGCTATTCAGTCAACCGAAACGCTAATATCACTGCAAAACCCAATTAGCCGCTCAGTAATGCCTTAAGACGGTAATTCCCGTATAATAGCGGCAATTTTATGAGTTCAGACAAGGCTAAAAATGGAAAACACCCGCTATCATCGCATTAAACACGTACTAGATCGTCGTCAAACCGATTTAACCGTGTGCTTAGAAGATGTGCACAAACACCATAACTTGTCTGCAATTGTTCGCAGCGCTGATGCTGTGGGTTGCCATAATGTTCATGCAGTATGGCCACAAAACCAAAAATGGCTCACCAATAATACCTCTGGGGGCAGTAAAAATTGGATCGCAACTCACTTACATAAAGATATCGACAGCGCTGTGGCTATGATGCGCCTGCATAATCCGCAAGTACAAATACTCGCTACTAACTTATGCCCTGATGCTGTTGACTACCGTGAGATTGATTATACTCTACCAACAGCCATTATTGTCGGCCAAGAAAAAACCGGGATCTCTCCACAAGCACTTGCCCACGCAGATAAAAACATTATTATTCCAATGCAAGGTATGGCGCAGTCTCTGAATGTGTCTGTGGCCGCTGCACTGATATTATTTGAGGCACAAAACCAACGCCTGCAAGCCGGCTTATATGAGCGCACTATGCTGGATGAGAGCATAAAACATAAGATGCTATTTGAAGGTTGCCATCCAATCATTGCACAAAAATGCAAAGAAAAATCGCAACCCTATCCAGCCCTCGATGCAAATGGTGAAATCATCGCTGATGATGAGTTTTGGCACAAATTAAAACATGCTTGATGACAGGCCTGTTCGCACGTAAACTAAAAAGTATCTAAAAATGAAAGATTTGAGCGTATTGTGTCAAAGCCAACTTTAAGCCGCTACCCAATCACTGACCTCAAAGGCGTTGGTCCAAAGATGGCCGAGCGGCTAAAAAAACTCGGCATTAGCACAGTGCAAGATATGCTCTTTCATCTACCGCTTCGATATGAAGACCGCACCCGTATTTATGCTATCAGTGATTTAGCTGTGCATAGTCATGTCAGTATTGAAGCCACCATAGAAACCAGCCAAATTACCTTTGGTAAACGTAAAATGCTCGTTTGCCAAGTTAACGATGGTACTGGACGACTCACCCTGCGATTTTTTAATTTTACTGCAGCACAAAAGAATACCTTAAGTAGCGGTAAGGTGATCCGCTGTTTTGGCGAGGTACGACGTGGCAGAGTCGGTTATGAAATGACTCATCCTGAATACAGCCTCAGCGATACACCGAGCGAACAACCAACAGCAACCACACTAACGCCTGTTTACTCGACAACGGAAGGGTTAAAACAACTGTCGATCCGTGCATTAAGTGATCAGGCGATTGCATTACTTGAAAAATATCAGGTAGAAGAGTTATTGCCAGTGCAATTCCAACACGCTGGTATGGATTTAACTCAAGCACTGCTACTTTTACATCGCCCCGCTAATGATGTAGATATCACCGCATTAGAGCAAGGCCTGCACCCGGCTCAACAACGTTTAGTGTTTGAAGAGTTACTGGCGCAAAATTTGAGCTTATTAAAATTACGTCAACAAGGACAGCAAGTAAAAGCAGTTGCTCTGAACCCTATTAATCATCTGGAGCATGATTTTTTAGCGCAGCTCCCCTTTGCTCCAACCAACGCGCAAAACAAAGTCGTCGCTGAAATAAAAAACGATTTGCAGTCTCCTTATCCAATGATGCGCTTAGTACAAGGCGATGTTGGCTCAGGTAAAACCCTGGTTGCGGCACTGAGCGCCTTAACAGCTATCGCACAGGGCTATCAGGTGGCATTAATGGCACCCACCGAAATTCTGTCAGAACAACATGGCATTACTTTCGAAAATTGGTTTACGGCTTTAGGTATAACTACAGCATGGCTCGGTGGTAAAACCAAAGGAAAAGAACGCAGCGCAACGCTTGAAAAAATAGCATCAGGTGAAGCGCAAATGATTGTTGGGACTCATGCGTTATTTCAAGAACAAGTAACATTTAATAACCTAGTGCTTATTATTATTGACGAACAACACCGCTTTGGCGTCCATCAGCGCTTATCGCTACGAGAAAAAGGCCGTTTTGGTGATTGCTATCCCCATCAACTGGTTATGACAGCAACACCGATCCCACGTACACTGGCGATGACAGCTTATGCCGATTTAGAAACGTCCGTGATTGATGAGTTGCCACCAGGACGTACCCCAATTAAAACCATTGCACTACCTGATACGCGTCGTGATGAAATTATTGCTCGTGTAAAAACAGCCTGTACCGAGCAAGGTCGTCAAGTATATTGGGTATGCACCTTAATTGATGAATCGGAAGCATTGCAATGCCAAGCAGCAGAAGATAGCGCACTGCAATTAACTCATGCACTGCCAGAGTTAACTATAGGATTAGTTCATGGCCGTATGAAAGCAGCAGAAAAGCAAGCTATTATGAGCGAGTTCAAAGCTGGAAAAATTCATATATTAGTGGCGACAACGGTCATTGAAGTCGGTGTAGATGTGCCGAATGCCAGTTTGATCATCATTGAAAATCCTGAACGGCTTGGCCTTGCACAATTACATCAGTTACGTGGTCGAGTTGGTCGTGGTGCAATCGCATCCCATTGTGTGCTTTTATACCACGCACCGCTGTCTCATACTGCACAAAAACGTTTGGCTGTTCTAAGAGATAGCAATGATGGTTTTGTAATTGCAGAACGTGATTTGGAAATTCGTGGTCCAGGTGAAGTGCTCGGCACAAAACAAACAGGTTTAGCGGAATTTAAAATTGCTGACTTAACCAGAGATAAGCACACACTCAACTTAGTCAGACCTATCGCACTACAAATGCTCCGCCAGTATCCTGAACAAGTAGAACAACTAATCAATCGCTGGCTTGCGGGTAAATCAGTGTATGCACAAGCTTAATAGTAAAAAGCCTTACTGTAATAAGTAAGGCTTTTTCAACAGTCTAAAGACTAAAACTTGTATTCCATGCCAACACCTAAGTAATCTTGATCAACATTGCTGTCCATATCAAAATTAGTGTAGAAGGCAAATAACTTGGTGTTTTTGCTCAAGGAGTGATCAACACCTGCAGAGATGGCAGACTTTTTATCACCCGCATCAAAATCCATTACTTGGTATTGAACTTTAAATGTATTGCTATCAAGAGTGTAAGCCGCATTAACTAAATAACCATCGGCATCACCGCTACCATCCACTTTTTCTTGGCTTTGGTACATTGCACCTAATTTAAAATCAGCTACCTTCCCTTGCACGGTAGCGCGTACAACATCATAACCATTAACTTCACTGTCGGCAGCAACTGATGCATAAACATTGCTTTTCTTCAGTCCAGCATCGCCATAAGTAAGTGCTAATGAATAACCGCTATCGCCATCACTGTCTTTTTCTGCAACGTAAGTTGCAAGCACTTTAAAGCCACTTAAAT
This sequence comes from Pseudoalteromonas sp. SG44-8, assembly GCF_014164125.1. Lineage (NCBI taxonomy): Bacteria > Pseudomonadati > Pseudomonadota > Gammaproteobacteria > Alteromonadales > Pseudoalteromonadaceae > Pseudoalteromonas > Pseudoalteromonas sp. SG44-8. The sequence goes on from NZ_JACJEQ010000011.1 coordinate 40,331, forward strand.
CCTTCGATGAATAAGTAACTGTATCACTAAGACGGTTTTCACCTTTAAATAAATTTTTGATATCACCTTCAAGGTTATCAAATAAATCCAACTTTCCTTGTGATTGCTTTAAAGCAGTATCATTACGGCCAATCACTAGTTGACCAAATCCACCTTTTAAACCAACGTATTGATTACGTGATGTAACCGTGTCTTTTGAATCATCAGAAACATTAACTTGAAATTCGAACTTATAAATAGCTTCTAAGCCATCACTGATGTTTTCAGAACCTTTAAAACCGATTCGCGATGCATTGCTTTTAATTTCGCTGAATGACCCTTCACCGTCATCCGAAGATTGCACAGAGACATTTGCTTTACCATACACATCAACATCAGCAAATGCAGAAAAAGATAAACCACTTAACACAGCTAGTAATAGGCTCGACTTTGCAAATTTCATATTATTTCCTCAATAAACGCAACAGACTAATTTTTAATTCGCTGCATTTTGCCTGCGGTAAATGACAGAAATATTACAACAGAAATATTTATGACTCATATTATTCATAAAAAGGAACAACAAAAGACATCAAATCAACACAAAACTGTCATATATAGCTTACTTAGCACTAAATTCACTGCTTATTGTTGGTGTTAATTCCAGTAATAAATTAACCAACGTCTCAAGCAAGGGTTTTTGTTCATTATCTCTGTGATAAGCGACAAAAATATCCCGAGAAGTATGTTCCACATCAGACACTCGATGTAGCTCCCCTTTATCTATATGGCTTTTCGCTAAAACTTCAGGAATAAATGCACTACCTCCACATTGTAGTATCAAATCTAATGCAATGCGTCCTGTGCTGGTACGAAAATATGGTGGAGTGTGGCCAGTAAATTGCCGTGCATGCCAAAGTGAGAAGGTAGTTCCCCAGTCAACATAGACATATTGATTATCAAAAAAGTTATCATTAGCAGCTCCTTCAAATGCACTGATAGGTATAATTGGCAAGGTGCAAATACGCTCAACTACTAATTCATCCACTTTTGGTGGATCAAATAAAATCGCTAGATCTAAGGTGCGCTCTAATAATAACCTTGTACTTTCTTGCTGTGCTTTAACTTCAGCCACCAGCGATACCCCTGGCATTGCAGAAACAATATTAGTGATACCAAACTGTAAAAAAGCATCCCAAATATTGGGCGTCCCTGCTAAACTTACTTGCTTATGCATATTATCAGCAAGAGCAACATCGACTTTAGCTCGTTGCATACCAGTAATAATCATTTGCGCATGGGGTAATAAGCGCTCCCCTGGTGCAGTCAATTGGATGTTATTACGTTGGCGGATAAATAAATTAACCCCTAGTCCTTGTTCTAATTGACGAATTCGAAAACTCACCGCAGACTGCGTAATGTAAAGGTTTTCAGCCGCTTTACCAAAGTGACGAGTACGTACCACTTCGACAAAGGTTTTCAATAAATCTATATCCAATTATTTATCCTCACGATAAAAATTTTTTGTTTAATAAATTGCGCAACTTGATCCATACTCCAGCTTGAAAATAGGGTATGAGGAAACAGCAATGAGCAATGATATTTCACTACTTCGCCAAGCATTTGTAAGCCAACGTCAGTTTTATGATGATCAAAACTTTCCGCGCGGATTCGGCCGCAGCGGTAATTTCACCTTACTAGAAGCCAGTATCCTTGAACAACACGGTGTTGTTCTAAAAGGGTTATATAATAAAACCCTTGAACCACAAAATGAAATCCAAGAACAATTTTTTGCCGTTGTCTCTGGTAATCAAGAACCAACCAACGCAATTGAACGTGCGTGGATTAAATACCTAAAGCTAACGACCTGTAAAGCAAAGTTTCATACTCTGTTTGGGCGTTCTAAAATTTCAAGTCCTGCACCACAAAATCCAGACTACTATTCGGAGTCTGATAGTTTATAAAAGTAATGGTGTTATTTGCTTTTTCGTGTTTTAACAGTTACAACTTGTATAACTGAATAAACTTGGTTATGCCAAAAACAAGGTGTTACGTGACACGAAAAATACTCATCATTGAAGATACGCCAACTATAGCGCGAGTGCAAAAACACATTGCAATTAAAGTTGGCTATGATGCAGATATAGCCTGTTCTTTAGCGCAAGCAAAAGAGTTAATTAGTAAAAATAACTATTTTTGCGCTGTAGTAGACTTTATTCTACCTGACGCACCACAAGGAGAGGCTGTACCCTGCACTATTGAAGCTCAAATTCCTACCATAGTAATGACCGGCAATATAGATGAAAAGACCCGTGATATCGTCGAAAAATATCCAATAATTGATTACATCACTAAAGAGAACAAGCAAGCCTACCATTATTTAGAAAAGCAACTACAGCGCTTACCTCGCAACGAAAACGTTAAAGTATTAGTCGTCGATGACTCACCATCAGCACGACTGCATATATGCAGCTTGCTTAAACGTCATAAATATCAAATATTACAAGCCTGTGATGGCATTGAAGCACTTGCTGTGCTCGAACAAACACCCGATATAGCCGTTATAATTGCAGATAACGAAATGCCTAACATGAATGGTGATGAGTTATGCGGTGAAATTCGTCGCTTATACAGTAATGATGAAAAAGCAATAATCGGTATTTCCGGCTCAAATGCAGCGCATCTTTCGGCGCGTTTTTTGAAAAATGGCGCAAACGACTATTTACGCAAACCATTTAATAACGAAGAATTTTATTGCCGTTTGAGCCAGAACGTTGACATGCTGGAACAAATTGCCACCATTCGCTTGCAAGCGAACACTGACTATTTAACTAAACTACCTAATCGTCGCTACTTCTTTGAAGAAACCACAAAATCATTAAAGCAAATGCAGAAAAAAGAGTTAATTCCCTCTTTGGCGATGCTCGATATTGACCATTTCAAAGCAATCAACGATACCTACGGCCATGATGCTGGTGATGAAGTACTAAAAGGGCTTTCAATTTGTTTCGCAAAATACTTTACAAAAGACTTGGCGGCTCGTTTAGGCGGTGAAGAGTTTGCTGTGTATTTTAATGACACAAATAAAGATGAAGTATTAAAACGTCTGAATAATTTTCGTCACTTTGTTGAGCTCAATAGCCCTGAATTTAGCAAAGAAAAAATTCAATTCACGCTTTCTATTGGTTACGCACACGGGCCTGTTTATCAAATTGATGAATTATTAAAACAGGCCGATATTAAGCTTTATGAGGCTAAAGCAACTGGCCGCAATAAAGTCATTGCTTAAACAGGCTTAGTGGGTGCAGGGATATTTTCACGTTTACGCTTTTGTGATTGTCGATAGGAATCCCAACTAAAGATAGCCAGCGCACTCCAAATACAAGCAAATGTTACTATTCGTTCAGCACTAAATACTTCACCATAAAATACCACCGCCAACACAAACATTAAACTTGGCCCAATATATTGGAAAAACCCTAAGGTAGTATACTGCAATCGCTTGGCAGCACCTGTAAAGCAAAGTAGTGGCAGTGTGGTAATAACGCCTGCACTGATCAACAATACATTAGTATGCCAATCATTCGCTACGAAATCAGAGCTATTCGATGGCGCCATTAACCACCAATATACTAAAGCAACTGGCAATAATATTAATGCCTCTAGTAGTAACCCCGGCAATGATTCGATAGGTAACTTTTTACGAAGTAAGCCATACACCGCAAATGACCCTGCTAATGAAAGTGCGACCACCGGAAATGAGCCAAAACTAATAACTTGGATCACCACACCACATAACGCCAGAGCAACCGCTAGCGCTTGCCATTTGCGTAGTTTTTCACTTAAAAAAAGCATACCTAGCAGTACGTTTAATAACGGATTGATATAATAACCAAGACTTGCATCAAGCATATGATCATTATTAACCGCCCAAATAAATAGCCCCCAGTTAAAGCCAAGTAAGGTGGCCGTAATAACCAGCATAGCAATTAGTTTAGGGTGTTTAAGCACATGCTGCACTTTATGCCATTGCTTCATTACTGCAACAATGATGACGATGAATAATACCGACCAAACCACACGATGCATCAGTATTTCAAAAGCTGATATATGCTGTAGTAATTTAAAATAAATAGGTGCTAAGCCCCACATAAAAAAAGCCATACAGGCTAAGATAACACCTTTACGCTGTTCAGGATTAGTTGGCATAGATTGTTTCTGATGTAGATGAAAGGCCGCTAGTTTACCTGCCAGCTACGCTTTATCCAACTAAATAAGTTGCCGTGCCAAAAGCTATTTGAGTACCTTGTTCGTTATGGAGCTCCATCCGACATACGCATACTTTATTACCGGAGCGAATTAGCTTGGCACTAGCGGTAAATTCAAGTCCTTTGCCTGGACGCAAGTAATCAGTGCGCAAATCGATGGTGCCGAGCGTCGCTAGCTTGGTTTGAATACTAACTATATTAAGCTCAGTGAGCTTATCTATCATCGCCGCCGCAGCGAGCATCCCCCCCACATTATCAAGCACCGCAGAGATCACACCACCGTGGAGAATTTTTTGAGCGGGATTACCGATAAAGACATCCTGCCAAGGAAAGCTTATTTGCGCTTGTTCCGCATCTAGTGATTTAACTTTTATTTGTAAAAACTGGTTAAACGGCATTTGCTCTACAAAAACTTTAGCAACTTGGTCAATTAATTGGGCTTTATTCATTATTATTATCCGCAACTTTATAACTGGTAAGATGAGTAAAGCACAACTAAAAAGAAAGTGCGATAAAAAGCACCTATGCAAGGTCGCCTAAAAGCTCTAAAATGTCCGCGATGAATACACCAAATCCCACAGCAAGCACCGTAGTGCGCAGTCCCGCAGCTATACTCAAACAAGTGTTTGGCTATAGCGAATTTCGTGATGGCCAAGAAACGGTGATCAATGCAGCCCTTAACGGCCAAGATTCGCTAGTATTGCTGCCAACTGGCGGCGGTAAATCAGTATGCTACCAAGTGCCCGCGCTTGCCTTAAGCGGTCTGACAGTCGTTATTTCGCCATTAATTTCCCTTATGCAAGATCAAGTATCACAATTGCAAGCGCTCGGGGTGAAAGCGGCGTATATCAATAACAGTTTAAACCGCGACGAACAGCAGCAAATATATCAACAACTGCACAGTGGTTTGCTTAAGCTACTGTATGTTGCACCTGAAAAAGTGCTGCAACATGAATTTAAAGAGCGCTTAAGTCACCTTAATATTAGTTTATTTGCGATTGACGAAGCTCACTGTGTATCACATTGGGGTCATGATTTTCGCCCTCACTACTGCCGCTTAAGCGAACTAAAACAACGCTTTGCAGATGTGCCTATGATGGCGCTCACAGCGACAGCTGATAAAGCCACGCGGTTTGATATCGTCCAGCAGCTTGGTTTAAATGCCCCCTATATACACACTGGTAGTTTCGATCGACCAAATATTCGTTACACCATTGAAGAAAAATTCAAACCGCTGGCGCAATTACTTCGCTACTTAAAAGAACAACAAAATCAAAGTGGTATTATTTATTGCACCAGTCGAAAACGAGTTGATGAAATAGCTGAAAAGATCGCTGATGCGGGAATGAACGCAGCGGCTTACCATGCTGGTATGAGTAACGAGCAACGCCAATTTGTACAAACCGGTTTCGCCCGTGATGATATCCAAATTGTGGTGGCTACTGTAGCCTTTGGCATGGGCATCAATAAACCCAACGTCCGTTTTGTACTGCATTATGATATTCCCAAAAGTATCGAGTCTTACTATCAAGAAACTGGCCGTGCTGGCCGTGATGGCTTGGCCGCTGAAGCTATTATGTATTTTGATCCGGCCGATATTGGCCGTGTTAGGCGATTTTTTGAAGACATTGAAGATGAACAACGTCGTCGTGTCGAAGAGCAACGTTTTAACGCCATGGCCAGCTTCGCAGAAGCACAAACATGTCGTCGACAAATACTTCTTAACTATTTTAGTGAATATCAACGCGAACCGTGCGGTAACTGCGATATTTGCCTAAATCCACCAAAAAGTTTTGATGGTACTTTAGTGGCAAAACAAGCCCTTTCGTGTGTGTATCGTGCCGAACAACGGTTTGGTTTAGGCTACATAGTTGAGCTACTGCGCGGAGCAAATACCAGCCGCATTAGGGATAACAATCACCACCAACTCAGCACTTATGGCATTGGTAAAGACCACAGTAGTGAATTTTGGCTCAGTATTTTACGCCAACTGATTCACCAAGGCTTACTGAGTCAAGATATCACCCAAGGCTCAGCACTGCGCTTAACCGAAGGAGCTCGCGCTATTTTGAAAGGTCAATACGCGCTGCAAATGGCTGAACCACGTCTGCAAGCGAAGCACGTATACCAAGACAAGCTCGCTCAGTTTAATTACGATAAAAAGCTATTTGCCAAACTACGTGCCTTACGTAAAGAGCTTGCCGATGCGGATGATGTGCCACCATATGTGGTGTTTAACGATAAAACCCTCGCAGAAATGGCGCAACTAATGCCAACCAATGACAGTGAATTTCTCAAAGTGTCAGGAGTTGGCTTTACTAAACTCAATAAGTACGGCAGCCCTTTTTTACACGCCATACGCGACTACTTAGCCCAGTCTTAAATAAAGAGAAAATTGATGACTCAGCTGCAACTAGATAATCAACATAATGCTATTATTATTATCCCCAGCGAAATGCCCAACGATGATGATTTCGAGCTTTGGGCGCAGTTATTTTTACATGGCCCAGAAATAGTAATTGGTGAATTTGCAGCGGGAGCGGATCGCCACCAATGCCGCTTTACGTATGCGCAGCAGAGCTTTAATTTAAACTTTGAACATTACAGTAACAGCATTTGGATTAATGGCGAAGGCATTGAAGCTGAGCATTTATTAGCAGCTTTAGCACACTATTTTCTTACACTATTGCAACAATGAGGTAGACTTATACACTAACTTAGTGTGTAGTGGGTAAACGCTAAAAACCCATAATCAAGGATTTCAATGGTGATAAATAACGCTTATGCACTTTTATTGTCTAGCTGTTGCAGCACTTTGCTCTATTCATCCTATGGCTTAGCGCAATCGTTTAATGACGGGCAGCAAAGTTGCAGTAATCAGCGCACAACTACACCCACTGAAAAAAATCTACGTCGCCAACTTGATGTTGATATACAGCTGCCAGAAAAAACTAATAATGCAAAAATAGCCCAGGTCGAACTTGAGCAACTCAACGTTTTCAATACCAATTTAGAAGCAGAAAATAACGCATTATTTCGCTTTGCTAATCGCGTTCATATGACCACAGAGCCTAATGTTATAAAAAGTATTTTATTGTTCGAACCTGGTGATCACTATGAGCCGAAAAAACTCGCCGAATCAGAGCGCTTATTACGTCGCCAAAGTTATCTATACGATGCCAGAATAAAAGCAGAAACTAACTGCAATGGTGACATAGATGTGAAAGTGATCACCCGCGACTTATGGACGTTACTACCAGAAATTAGCTTTAGCCGCAGCGGTGGCGAAAATAAATCGAGTATTGGTTTTCGTGAATCCAATTTATTTGGCTGGGGTAAACGTTTATCACTCGCTCGCACTACTGATGCTGAACGAAATGGTTACCTGTTTGTTTATGATGATCCTAATATACTTTCTAGCCGCTACCGTGGTCGCATAGAATACTCTGATAACGACGATGGTAAACGCCATTTATTCGAGCTTAGCTACCCTTTTTACTCTATTGAGACACCTTACAGCTATGGTTTATTAAGCTTTTCTGATCAACGAACTGAATCTCTTTACAAACGTGGTGAAGTATTCAGTCAATTTATCCAGAAAACAGACTATAATCGCATTCACTTTGGCCACTCTAAACAGCTTGCTAATAATTGGACTCAACGCATTAGCGTCGGTTATACCCATGAACAGCAAGCTTTTGAGAGCACAGTAAATACCGTCACACCATTGGCTGAAAAACGGGAGCTAAGCTATCCATATATCAATGGTCATTGGTTTGAGGATCACTACATAAAAGTGCGTAATTTCGACAGTATTTATCGTACTGAAGATTTAAATCTTGGTTGGAATGTGCAAGGTTTATTAGGCTATGCAAGTGAAGAACTAAGCAATGACGATAGCCGCGCTATTTACTCTTTTGATGCGAAAAAAGCTCATTTTAGTGGCGATAATACCCTTTGGCGCTTTCATGCTAGCCTAGATGGTAATTGGAACGAACAACAAAGCAAAGTAGAGAACTTACTCGCGAGCACTCAAGTGCAGTATTATTTAAACACCAGTTTTGAACAATCGTGGTATGCCAAAATACGCTTAGACTATGCTAAAAACCTAACTCCCGACAAACAGCTAATCTTAGGCGGCGAAAATGGCCTACGTGGCTATCCGCTAGACTACCAACAAGGCGATCGTAGTTTTTTAGTTAATCTTGAAAAACGCTATTATTGGGAATACGACCTGCTTCAGCTGTTTAAAGTTGGTGGAGCTGCATTTTTTGATATTGGTCGCGCTTGGTTTAATGACCAAAATAACGGTAAAAATGGCCAAGTATTGAAAAATATAGGTATCGGGTTACGGCTCGCTCCAAGCAGAGCAAATGCAGGAACTGTGATCCATTTAGATATCGCCGCTCCACTTGATAAAAGTGATGATGTTGATTCTATTCAATGGCTAGTCACTGTAAAAAATTCCTTTTAAAGTGTGCTAAAAACGCTAAACTAGTTGCTCCTAAACCGCATTTGGATTGATTGTGGAACTGTTAGATATTCTTAGCACGCAGTATAAACTCGTCGTCACTTTAGTTGCTCTGTTACTTTTTCCTGTACTATTAAAACTGACTAAAAAATTACTCGAAAAAACTATTAAGGGCAAAGTCGATATTCACCGTAAATATCGTGCCGAACTATTACTGAAAATTATTCTCGCATTTGTAATGCTGTGCTTAGTGTTAGTTTTTTGGGGTATTGAATTACGGGGTTTACTGGTACTTGGCTCATCTTTGTTTGCCATGCTAGGTGTTGCACTATTTGCAGCTTGGTCGCTATTAAGCAATCTAACCTCGTTTTTGCTAATGTTTATTCAAAATGACTGTCGTGTTGGTTATTGGGTTAGAGTTATTGACGGCGCGAACTTTGTTGAGGGGCGTATTGTCGAGATGGGCTTGATGAATGTGGTATTAGAACATGTTGATGGGCACCGAGTTATTTATCCTAATAACCTATTTGTTACTCGCCCGGTGATGGTTTTAAATAAAGAGCCGAAACCTACTAAAGCAATCGCGGTTAAGCGCGCTATTGGACCTAAAAAGCTGCAATAAACGAAAAGCACATAACAAAAAGCCGTTTAAGAATATCCTTAAACGGCTTTTTTGATCAGTTACAATCAGCAATTAATTATTTAATTCCGCTGTTTTTAACTCATCTTCAATATCACTTATTTCATCAATAAAGGTTTCAAGCTGTTGTTCTACCAAGCTGTTTGCGTGAGCAAAATATGCTAAATGAAACACTGCATCACCTTCATTAACCAGTGGCATAGTTTGTTGACCAATCACTATACCACTTCTTGGCGCTAATAATTCCAGCTCAGAATCACCGAGCGGGCTACTGATATAAGCTAATATTTGCCCTTTCATTACTCGCTCACCCAATGATACTTGCGCACGCACAATGCCATCGACTTCAGCACGCACCCAACTGGTTGAGCTGGCAATAATTGGCTCAGGTAACTTTTTAGCGCGCTTGCCACGGATCATTTTTAAATGACGCATGACATAATCAACGCCTTGCATACCAGCCGCTATTGCAATTGGATCAAACCGCAGCGCTTCTCCAGCTTCGTATGTGATCACCGGAATACCTAAGTTCGCGGCCTCACTTCGCAGTGAACCATTACGAAGTGAGGCATCAATAACGGCTGGTGTACCAAATGCATTCGCCATTTGTGCCGTTGCTTCATCACTCAAATCTGCGCGAATTTGCGGTAAATTGGTGCGATGTATTGCGCCAGTATGTAAATCAATAATATGCGTACAATGAATGGCCACTTGCGAAAAAAACATATGTGCCATACGTCCAGCAAGCGATCCACGAATAGAACCTGGAAAGCTGCGATTCATATCACGGCGATCAGGTAAATAACGTGACTTATGAATAAAACCAAATACGTTAACAATCGGTACAGCAATCAGCGTACCACGCAGCTGGTTAGCATCTATTTTTGCTAATAATTGGCGTACGACCTCTACGCCATTGAGTTCATCACCATGAATAGCCGCACAGACCATTAAAACAGGCCCTGCTTGAACTCCATTCACTACCTCTATTGGGATATTCAACGGCGAATGGGTGTACAGCTTAGCTGCTTCTAGGGCCAGCGTCTTACGCTCACCGACACCCACCGTTTCACCTAATAAAGTAAACGCACTATTGATTCTAACCTTTGCCACGCGTTGCGGTCCTTTTGGTTGCAGCGGTTTTTTCGATAAATTCGATCACCATACCTGCAATATCTTTTCCTGTTGCTACTTCGATACCTTCAAGACCTGGTGAAGAGTTAACTTCCATTACCAAAGGTCCGCGAGATGAACGAAGTAAATCAACCCCAGCTACGTTCAAGCCCATTGCTTTAGCTGCAGCTACTGCTGTTCTACGTTCTTCTGGCGTAATACGCACTAATGTTGCACTGCCACCGCGGTGTAAATTAGAACGGAACTCACCATCTTGTGCTTGACGCTTCATTGCGGCAATCACTTTGTCACCAAGTACGAAACAGCGGATATCAGCACCACCAGCTTCTTTAATATACTCTTGTACCATGATATTAGCTTTTAAGCCCATAAAGGCTTCAATAACACTCTCAGCAGCTTTACGTGTTTCAGCTAACACCACACCAATGCCTTGAGTACCCTCTAACAGCTTAATAACTACAGGTGCACCGCCAACCATTTCAAGTAAGTCTTTAACGTCATCTGGCTTGCTAGCAAAACCGGTTACCGGCATACCAACGCCTTTACGTGATAACAACTGTAACGAACGTAATTTATCTCGCGAACGTGAAATAGCAACTGATTCATTAACAGGAAATACATTCATCATTTCAAACTGACGCAGTACTGCACAACCATAAAAAGTAACTGAAGCACCAATACGCGGGATTATGGTATCAAAATCTTTTAAATTTTCACCGCGATAATGGATCTCTGGTTGCTCAGAGTTAATGTTCATGTAACAACGTAATGCATCGATCACTTTTACTTCATGACCACGCATCTCAGCTGCTTCAATTAAACGACGCGTTGAATATAAATTCTTGTTACGAGATAAAATACCAATTTTCATAGTTAAAACCTTAACTATCTAATAAATGAGATAAAGCCGGATCAACGACTATACGATTTTCCATGGCTGTGCGCCCTAATAACATTCTAAACTTCATACTCGCTCGGCTGGTCAAAGTGACTTCTATTGGCCAACTTTTATCACCAGCGCAGAGCTTAGTCTCAATAAAATACCGTAACTCACGCTGCCCACTTGAGCTGGTTACATATTTCATCTTTTTTACTTTAGCATCACACTCAATTTGAGTGTGCTCATCTTCTTGCAAAGGCTGAGCAATAAATTTAACCCACTTTTCGCCTTCTCGCTCATATTCTTCAATATTAAGAGCATGAATACATGACGTACGGGCGCCCGTATCAATCTTAGCCTTAATTTGATTAATGCCAAGCTCAGGTAAACTTAACCACTCACGCCAACCAACAATTATCTTTGCCGTCATAAATGTGCCCTTTAATAAAAAACTGTCTTATACGCTACACGGATAAAAACACAAATGAAATAATTTTATCCAAATGATAAGCTAATTTAATTGACCTAAGTCACTCAATAGTCAACTATATTAACATACAGGATTAATGAGAATTTACTATGTTCAATGGTTTACTACACGCACTTATACTTGATGAACAAGGCGGCGCACGCACAATTGATAATAGCGCAGACCTACATAACTGGCAGCCTGAGCAAGGTAAATTGTGGGTTCATCTTGATTATAGCCAAAGTGAAGCCATAGATTGGTTACAAAACAGTGAATTGTTGACTGATTATGAACTTGCATCATTAACAGCCGATGAAACACGCCCTCGTATCACCAAAGTAACTAACGGTTGTATGTTGTTTTTACGAGGCGTGAATTTAAATCCTGCGCAGAGCCCTGAAGACATGGTCTCAATTCGTTTATTTATCAATGAAAATGTAGTGGTCACTACCCGAAAACGCCGTTTACTTTCAGTCCAAGATATTTTAGCTGCACTGGAAGAAAAAAATGGGCCAGTTAGCATTTCTGAATTAGTTTGCCAACTTACACAAAATCTTACCTCACGTATGCAAGGGGTAATTGATGGTTTAGATGACACTCTAGATATTTTTGAAGATGAAATTGACGAGCCGACCAAGCGCTTTGATAACCAAGGACTGTCGCAGTTACGCCGTCAATCAATTGGTTTAAAACGCTACTTAAGGCCACAAAAAGAAGCGCTCAGTACTTTAATGGCAAACAAATACAGCTGGCTTAGTGAAAACGACAAAGCCAAGTTAAACGAAACCACCAATCTACTGATCCGCTTTATTGAAGAATTAGACAGCTCTATTGAACGTGCGCAAATTATTCAACAAACCATTACTAATCAGGTTTCTGAACAATTAAATCAGCGTATGTATGTGATGTCGGTGGTTGCGGCACTGTTTTTACCGCTAGGATTTTTAACCGGTTTACTTGGCGTAAATGTAGGCGGTATCCCTGGTACAGAGAGCCCTTACGCATTTAGTTTTTTTGTTATATTTTTAGTCGTGATCACCGGTGCCATCGGCGTTTACTTCAAAAATAAAAAGTGGCTTTAAAAATACTCACGGTTGTTCAATTACATTAATTGGTATAGTAATGATAAAAGTAGTGCCAGTACCTAATTGACTCTGGCACTCTATCGTACCGGCTAGTTTATGTATTACTAAATTATAAACAATGTGCAACCCCAAACCTAAGCTCAGTTGTGCGTTATTCGTAGAAAAGAACGGGTCAAATACTTGCTTGCGGACATCTTCTGGCATGCCTTTACCATTATCGCTGATTATCAGCTGAAGTTGTTCATCATGTTTACTCACTGTAATGTTCACCTCCCCAGGCGTTGAATCATCAAAAGCGTAAACTAAGGCATTTTCCACTAGCTGCCCTAAAATTTGCGAGAATGCACTTGGTGAGGCAAAAAAACGAATTTCTTGCTGGTATTGGCATTTAACTTTATGAGGGGTTTGGTCAACACGTGAGTGGATTGACAGCAGAATATTATCGATATACTCACCTAAGTTAAACCAGCGATTTTCCTGTGTATCGTTGTCTACCGCAACTTGTTTAAAGTTATTGATTAGATTTGTAGCTCTGTGGAGATTAACGCTCAATAACTCTGTGCTTTGTATTATATGATCATAGGCCTGATTAAACTCCTCTCTCGACATGTTACCCGCAGCCGCTTTGCCATGAATAGTTTTCGAGGTGCTTTCCAGTACTGATGCAGCCGTGACGCAAATGCCCAATGGGGTATTTATTTGATGAGCAACTCCAGCAACTAATCGTCCTAACGACGCATGCTTTTCATTTTCAATTAACTGTTGCTGAGTACGTTTTAGCTGTTCCAGCGATAATGTTGCTTCTTTGGTCTTAGTCTCAAGCTCAGCAGTACGCAGAGCCACTTTACGCTCAAGTACCGCATTTAACTGTTTTACTTGTTGCTGTGAAGACATCAACTTGGTATTCGCATCTTCAATCTCACTGACGTAGCTTTTTACTTGTAAGTACACATCATTTAAAGCAGTAATAATTGGGGTAAACTCATTGCGTTTAGCATACTCAACTGGCAGTAGATTAACTTGCTTATTACTACCATAACGAATAGAGCTTTTTATGATATTTAATACCTGATCAAAAGGGCTAAACAAAGCTTTGAGGATAAAAATCATCAGTATAATAAAGCCGAGCCCTATGCCACTGCCTGTGATTAAAGCCCAAGAAGACACTTTATCAACTTGTTTACTTAAATCATTTTTAGGAACTAATGAGCCAAAGATAAAACCGCTCTCACTAAGCTGATAAAAAATATACTTATCTTCAATTGCTAGCTGCTCAAACCCAAAGCTATTGACCTTACTTAACCGACTTTGAGCTACTAATGTTGCCGCCCAAGGAAAGTCATCGGTCAACTGCTGTACCGTTTGAGGCTTGTCTGTAAAGCCAATAATTAACTCAGAATCCCGGTGAAATAAAAATGATTGTGCATTTTCGGTCACTTTAATGCTGACTAAAAACTCACTTAACTCAGCTAAAGACCAGTCGAGCGTAGCCATACCAATCGGACTGCGGTTATCGTCAAGCATCACCGCATCTATGGTCATCATCAACGAGAATGAGCCTGCATCATCGTAATAAGGGTTAGTCCAAAATATAGGACGATAGCTTGATTGGTTTAATCCCCACCCTTGCTGTACAGCAAGCTGGTACCAATCCTGAGAAAAATAATCGTACTGTGGTGTATTGAGATCCCACGTAAATTGCAGCTGTTTATTTTCTTTATATACATATGGGCCAAAATAACGATACTGCTCATCCAGTACCTGCGGTTGATACCAAAGCCCTCCGCCCATAGCTTGCTCAAAACTAGTAAACTTGTTTTGTAACGTGCGCTGAGCCAGTTCCTTGATATCAGCCATGGGAGTAGATTTTTGATGACGCAGAAAGTATAACTGTTCACCACTTAGAGCCAGATCGATCGCATGACCTTGCATTTGTTCTGTAAGATGATTGATACGGGAAATAGTGCCATTAAACACAGCCTGAATTTCATTTTGCTTAAATTCATCCAAAGATTCTTTGTAAATTAGCGTGTTGAATAACTGTAGGGTTGAATAAGCCAATATCTCAAACAAAATGACAAACACCAGAATACGGGTTTTAATATTCATTCAATCTCCAGAGTACCCTTTGCTAAAGAGCTCATTTAACACAACACTCACAGGCATTGCCTAATAACAACTGTGCTCGACTTACTTAGTATGCAAAAGGACATGAAACTGTAATCCCCCCATTTTTAATGGAGGCGAGCTGTAGTGCATAATACAATTCCCTAAGATAATGAATTATGAGTATAGCCCAGTTGTCAGTTTTACCACTTGTGCAATTTATTTAATTCAAAATATTAGTAGGGGTTTATTTACATCATGAGTACTAAAAGAGTGTGATTGAGGGCAAACACAGTGGAGTAAGATAGAGAGTTATTATTGATGGCCTTTGATGAAAGGCTGGGCATTATTGCAAATGGCGCTCTCGGTAGGGATCGAACCTACAACTCAGCCTCCGGAGGGCCACGTGATATCCATTTCACCACGAGAGCACATTTGTGCCACCACACCAACTCGCGATATCAGTGCTTAGGCCGAGCAATAATAAAGGCATATGCAATTAAATGCTAGCTTCTATCGCTTAGATGCTTAATAATTCAGCAAATTATAATAAATTACTTCACAAGCAAGCAAAAAACAGCTATTAAATTATACTTAATAAAAATCACTAACCATTTTGCAACATATAAATGCCCGTTTAACGACTTTTAAGGCGCTTGTAAAAGGTTTAACATGAGGAAGTATCTATGAGTTTAATGTCAACCGAGCAAGTAGCGGAGTTTTTAGGGGTTAAAGTTGAACGTGTAAAGCGTCTTGCCCGGGAAAGTTTATTAATATCGAAATCTGTTGATGAAAACGGCGAACCACTATTTGATGCAGATGAAGTTGCAAAATACAAAGAACTTGCGGCGCGTTTTGGTGGTCTTTAACGATGCTCCATTGAGCTAATCAAACAATCCAACTGCGTACGCAACTCAGTCACTTTATTATCGACTGAGCGTGCGCTATACCAACAAATACACAACACTAAAAACACCAACTGATAGCATTCAAGCTTTTGCAGTGAATAGTGAAATTTTTGAATAGCAGGCAATTGCTGTTGGTAGTTTGAAAGTAAGCTATTTTTTTGCTTATCATTCAACGCAAAGCTAACAGTTAGTGCTGCTAAATCGAAGTATACGTCATTACTTTTAGCGTACTCAAAGTCAATTAAAAACATGCCTTCGCTATTCACAATAATGTTTTCTTTTACTAAATCATTATGGCAAAAACCTTCATCACGGGGTAATAACGCGATTTGCTTTAATGCATCCTCAACGCTTGCTTGATATTGCTGGTATAAGCGAGTTTTTTTATAAAAATCCAGCTCATACTTTATATCCATCGCCTCAGTAACAACATCATGGCAATGAAAAGCAATCAACTTTTGCAACAACTCTAAAGTGTAATCCCCTTGTGCAATATCCCCCTCTAGGTATTCAAAAATCGCCAGCTTGTTAACTTCATCAGTCCACAGTGGTTTGGGGCATACCTGCTGCTGTGCAAATACAGTTTGTGCTGCCAAGCCTTGCGCTGGCCAATGCTCGCGATAGCACTTTAATAAAAAAGCCTGCTGTGCAGTACGCACTAAAAAGTTATCGTTACTTAAACCGCTAAATAGCCGCTCATTGCTCAATACCTTTAGTTGTGGATCAAAAGCGGCAAAAATGCCGCTAATTTCTTTACCTGTCATACTGCTTCTTATAATTGCGCCAAAGGCTTAGCTTGATTTTGCTCATACTCTTCATACCAGGTTTTAAACCCCCATGCTGCCATTATGGTGTAGAAAATAAACAGCGCTAATGTTGGGTAGTAGCCTTTCTCGTAATACAAATACATCGAAGCCGCATCAATAACAATCCAATACAGCCAATTTTCCAGTACTTTTTTCGCAACTAAATACGTTGTAACAACAGCAAAACAGGTTGTAAAACTATCTAAATAAGCAAAGTCTGCATGGGTGTGATTGTTCATCACATAACCAAATATTAATGCCACAATCGAAGTCGCAATAATAATGAATAAGTGTTGATGCAAGCACCATGAGGTAATCACTAATTGATGTTTATTAGCGTCGCCTTTTCGCCATATTACCCACCCATAAACCGCCATATACATATAGTAAAAATGCAATAGCGATTCCATTAATAAAGCACCATTCCAATACATTATGGTATAAATAAGGGTGCTAAAAAATGCCGCAGGCCAACACCACAGATTTTCTTTTATTGCTAATAGCAAATATGCCATAGAGAGCGCCACTGCGATATATTCCCAGTGCGACATTGCAGTAAACCCTGCGAGAGTTTCTGTAATAAATTCCATAATTGATCCACTAAGGCTTTAGCTGCTATTGGGGAGAGAGATCACCATTGAGGAATTTACAAACAAAAATAGCTTTGCCAAACTCTTCGTATGAACGTTTTATCTCTGTACTAAGCACTGACATTACTAAATCGTAATCCCCAAAAATTTGCGTCGACAAGGTATTTGTTATTACTTTTAAATCGTCATATTCATTTAAGCGATCAATAAACCCCTTAATAAATGGGATATAATCTTGATGAAGTGGGTACTTACTGATCTCTACAGATAATTTCATGACAATTCCTTGGTTTATTTAAAAATATGACCGTTATTGTAACTTGAGCTAAGCTACAAGTCATTCAAAGGTAGAGCGGATGTCGAAGAAGGTGTAAAATTAACGCAATTAAATTATTTTATGAGTGACTCATGGCACGACGCATTACGTACAAATTTAAAAATCAGCCTCGCGAAATTAATTTTGCAAAAGATAAATACCGCGATATGTATCAGGCTATTGCTGCGGCTGAAGGGATTGATTTAACAAATTATTTAAAGATGGAACAGCAAATTGCTATGACTTCAAAAGGCTCAGCGGCAGTGCGTAATTTTCGTGATGAAGAGTTTGCTCGCATGGGTTTTAGCGATGTGTATTTTATCAAAGAGTAACGCTTAGCATTACTCTAAATATTCATAGCTTACCCGTGGGGTAATATTACAGACTAACTCGTAAGGGATTGTCGTGGCACATTGGGCGATTTCTTCAACGGGTAATTCTGGGCCCCACATCACCACCTCATCGCCGACTTTGATGCCATCAGCATTTGCACCAATATCAACACTGATCATATCCATAGAGATGTTGCCAGCAATACCATAACGTTTGCCAGCAATCACTACAGGTGTGCCATGTCTAGCATGGCGCGGATAACCATCACCATAGCCCATGGCAACCACTGCAAGCTTAGTCGGCTGAGCACTTTGCCAACAGCCACCATAACCAACACCTTGCGCGGCATCAACATCACGAATTGCAATGACCTTAGTGGTTAAGCGCATCACTGGCTTCAGCTGATGGTCTTTGCCAGAAGTGTTAAGCATTGGTGATACACCATACATCATCAAGCCTGGACGTACCCAGTCGCCATGACCTGCAGGCCAAGCTATAATACCAGCCGAATTTGCTAAACAATGTGCTTGTTGTTTGCCTTGCACTAATGAATCAAACAAAGCAATTTGCTCAGCTGTTTTGGGATCATTAACATCATCGGCACTGGAAAAATGCGTCATTAAATTGATTGTATCTTTAGCGTTATTCGTCGCTTGCAAGCGCTGATAAAAATCATTCAACTGCGTTGGTGCAATCCCTAAACGATGCATACCGGTATTGATTTTTAACCAGCAACTGATTGGTTCATCGAGCTTTGCATTTTCAAGTGCCCTGAGCTGATTTTCATCATGGATAATGGTTTGAAAGTTATTGGCTAATAAAATCGGCAAATCATCTTGATGGAAAAAACCTTCCAGCAACACAATAGGCTTGGTCAGCCCACCCGCCCGCAGTGCTAGAGCTTCATCTATTCGTGCCACTGCAAATGCGTCAGCATCATTAAGGTGCTGCGCTATTTTCACTAAACCATGGCCATAAGCATTGGCTTTTAATACCGCCATAACTTTACTATTAGGCGCAAACTGTCGCACTTGCGCTAAATTATGAGCAAGTGCTTGTAAGTTAATTTCGGCAATAGCTAAACGCATCAGTAATCGTCGTCTACAGCAGGTCCGGCGTAATTATCAAAACGCGAGAACTGACCTTGGAAAGTTAAACGTACTTTACCAATTGGACCATTACGTTGTTTACCTATGATAATTTCAGCAATCCCTTTCTCAGTACTGTCTTCGTTATATACTTCGTCGCGGTAGATAAACATGATTAAATCGGCATCCTGCTCGATAGAGCCTGATTCACGTAAGTCGGAGTTAATTGGGCGTTTATCGGCACGCTGCTCTAGAGTACGGTTTAGCTGCGACAGTGCTACGACTGGGCATTGGAGTTCTTTTGCTAATGATTTAAGTGACCGTGAGATTTCAGCAATTTCTAAAGTACGGTTATCAGAGAGGCTAGGAACGCGCATTAGCTGCAAGTAATCGACCATGATCATACTTATCCCACCGTGATCACGAGCAATACGACGCGCACGTGAGCGAACATCTGTTGGAGTTAGACCTGATGCATCATCAACATACATCTTTCCTTTTTCCATCAGTAGCCCCATAGTTGATGAAAGACGCGCCCAATCGTCATCATCCAATTGACCGGTTCGCACTTTGGTCTGATTAATTCGACCAAGGGATGCCAACATCCTCATCATGATTTGCTCCGAGGGCATTTCTAATGAGTAAATAAGCACAGGCTTATCTTGTGTCATTGCGGCATGTTCAGCTAAGTTCATCGCAAATGTGGTTTTACCCATCGACGGACGGGCGGCCACAATGATTAAATCTGATGGCTGCAAACCAGTGGTCATTTTATCTAGATCGGCATAACCAGTACTTACCCCCGTCACACCATCTTGTGGCGACTGGTACAACTCTTCGATTTTATCGACTGTTTTTTCTAAGATGCTGTGAATACTTTGCGGACCATCGTTACTTTTTGTCCGCTGCTCAGCAATTTTAAACACTTTACTCTCTGCAAAGTCGAGTAAATCGTGGCTGGTGCGCCCTTCCGGATTGAAACCTGCTTCGGCTATTTCATTGGCAACGCCAATCATTTCACGTACCACAGCACGTTCGCGTACGATATTCGCATAGGCGTCGATGTTCGCCGCACTTGGCGTATTTTTAGCAATTTCAGCTAAATAAGCAAAACCACCGATACCACTGAGTAAATTCTTTTTCTCTAAGCTCTCTGATATGGTGATCAAATCGATTGGATCGCCTATTTCAGCAAGCTCGACCATGGCTTCAAAAATAAGCTTATGGGTACGTGTATAGAAATCTTGCGAAACGACCAACTCGGCAACACGGTCAAAGGCTTGATTATCAAGCATTAAGCCACCTAAAACAGATTGCTCTGCTTCAATGGAATGAGGAGGAACTTTAAGAGTGTCGACTTGTTTATCTGGTTTAGCCATAACTTCGCAATACTAACAATGAATGGCCTCTATTCTATCTACTTGGCTACGTTGTGCAAAGAGCAAAGCAGGATTTCTTTTCCTACTTTGCTACGGGAGATTACTTTTGCTTACGTAATTCTATGCGCCCACTGATAGTGTCTATTTCAATATCAGCATCACCACCATTAACCGCAAACTCCAATTCACTTGATGGCCCATATTTCGCTTTTTTAACTTTATCGTCACTCAACTCATTAATAATTTTACCATTGGCATGCGCTTCAATTTCAAACCGCGCAGAAACATCCGTCGGGAAGTAAAAATCGGCATCGCCACTAACAGATTCATAAGTAATTTGCGCACCTTTTAGTAACTCATTAATATGTATTTCACTCTCACCATTTACCGTGCTAATACGTAAGCTTTTTAATGCCTGAAAAGCAAAGTCGATATCGCCATTAACATTCTCTAAGCGAACTTCTTGAGCTGCTGTTTTGGATTTAATATCACCATTGACAGCAGTAAAGCGCAGCGTGCCTTGTGAGTCTTTGTCATTAATTTCGCCGTTTACGGTTTCATAGCGTATATCACCTTTTAAGCCTATCGCACTGACATCACCATTAACGGTATCCACACTAATATTGCCACTGATGTTTTGTAAGTTAATATCACCATTAACGACATCAATATCAGCCCCGGCGATCAAATTTTTAGCACTGATAGTGGCGTTAACACCGGTAAATTCAAGTTCGCTGCTCTTTGGCATATAAATAACTAATTGAGAACCATCGCCACTATTCCAACCGTTATTATTGTTACGCGGCATTTTAACAATAAATTCGATACGATCTCCTGCCACTTCTAAACGATACCCTTGTGCTTTATCATCAAGCTCACCGGTGATCTGTAATTGTGATTTATCCCAGCCCTCAATACGTACATCACCGCGTTGGTTATCTATAAAAATACGCTTATTAGCGGGCACCTCAATTTGTTCATTGATTTTCTCACCAGCAGAGGCGAAAAACGGCAATAAAGTTAGTGCTAATAGTAATGTTTTCATGGTTGATACTCCTAAATTTGTTGCCACTTCGGTGCATGCACCTTATTGATTAGATCTAATTGCTGCTGATAAACCTGTGCGAGCATTTTTAATAACGCTGGATTCTCAGGCTCATTGTCGAGTGCTTGCTTTATTGCCCGCTCAGCGTCCTCTAATTCTGTTAATTGCTGTTGCCAGTTATCTGTCAATGCAGGCTGATTTTGATATTGCACCAACAAGGTTTGTTTTTGCTGGGTAAAATAGTCACTCATCACCACACTTGTCGCAGGCTCAGAGCCGGAAAACAGCAACTGCACGGTTAATAAAGCCGCCACTGAGCATGCTGCCACACCCGCTAATTTAGGCCACAGCGCAGCTTTACCTTGCGCTTGTGGAGCATGCGTTAATGCTTTTTCGATACCTGGCCATAAATCTTTTTGTGGTGAGATCTCTGACTCAGTGTTATTGATTGACTCAGCTAAAAATGTTTCAAAATTAGGCTTACTCATTTTCATACCACTCTTTTAATAACTGACGGGCGCGATGAAATTGCGACTTACTAGAACCCACTGCCATTCCTAACATAGTGGCAATCTCTTCATGGCGATAACCTTCAATGGCGTGCAGCACAAATACCATACGAGCTCGCTCAGGTAGTCGTAATACTAACTTGTCGAGTCCATTTAGACCTTGGCAATCTGTTGCGCTTTGTTCATCCATACCGCTTTGCTCGAAGCTCACTACTTTTTGCAACCAATTTTTATGTTTACGTAAATAGCTAATCGCAATATTACTGGTGACACTGTGCAGCCAAGTTGAAAACTGTGACTGCCCTTCAAAGCTAGCGATTTTATGCCACAGCTGCACAAATACTTCTTGAGTTGCATCTTCGGCATGTTCGCGATCTGCGAGTAACCGTAAGCACAATCCATAAACCCGCTTTACATGTAATTCATAAAGTGCAGCATAAGCATTTTGATCACCGCTTTTTACACGGGTAATAAGTGCATCTTCGCTTAGCTGTGTAAAAGCATGTTTTGCATCTATCAACATCGTTGATGTTGTCCCTTTATGATTATTATTATGAAATGAGTATACCTAAGCACTCAGGAAATACGATCTTTCAGAATTTTAAGTTTCTTGAATAGTTAGACGTGAGATGTAAGTGAAAAGGTTTAAATGACATAAAATTATTTTTAACAAAAAACGGCTAACTTATCAGTTAGCCGTTTTATCAAGTGGTTTTATAACGTTGCTTCTGGGGGATCTTCTTCGGGCCCTTCAGTGGTGTTTTCCGGTGCTTTATATGACCAGCCAAGGAAAACTAATTTGCCGTCAGACGCGCTGCCCCCACCACTACTTATATTTGCTAGATTTGAATCATGGTGAATACCACCTTTGCCAGACGCTGAAACCGTTTTGCCCCGAATTGAGCCACTGAAACCACCATTAGCGACGACTTTAACATCAGTCTTTGGCGCATAAATGGCTGCATACAAATTAGCATCAGCATCAATATCAATACCATTGGCTTGTTCATTGCTGGAATAAATACTGAATACCGGTTTACCAGTTTTGGTTAACCCATGCTTCATTGTGATCGACCCTGGAGACGCTTTCAATTTTACTTTACCGTTGACATAAAGGCTTAAGCTGCTGCCTTGTGCTATATGGATCTCTGAAGCGCCTTCCATCATGAAGTGACCATTTACTATCAAGGTTACATCACCACCCGCGACTTTTAAAATGCCATTATTTAATGAGAAGTTACCTGCTTTTAATACTTTTACATCAACAACGTTCTCAATTGTGTTTAACGTATAATTAAGTGTCGCAGGACGTGCGCCTAACCACTTTTCCCATACATAATCACCTTGATTTTCAATCTTAGACTGAGCTATCTCAGGCGTTAACTCGTAGATAACACGTGTTTCTGGCTTATCAGAGACTAGTGTTGAACTACCGTGTTTCACAATAATATTTTCGGCGCTAGGATCAACCAGACCATCAACAACCGTTGTTATATTTATTGAATCGCACTGTGTTTGCCCTGCTGTAAAATTATCAGGATCTTGAAAAGGTACCAACTCAACATTTGGTGATACATTATAACGTGGATCTGAGTAAGGAATACCACCTTGTTCAAGGTGTGGTGCTAAATCTTTTGCATTTAATTTGCCGCCATATAAAACGTCTAAGCCGTCATTATTTCTATTTTCTAGCACAGTACTCGCACTGTTATTAGGGAAGTTAAGATCTTTATTTGCTCTAACTACGCCTAATATTTTTCCTTGCTTCCAGGTAACCCCTCCCGCCGATAAAACATCTCCGCCTACAGCTGTATCAAGTGGAAAACCATCGGGTAAAACAGGATCAGTCGATACTGTAAAATTCGAATCAATTGTAATATGGTTATTTGCACGCAATGTGCCTGTGATTGGAGATGAGCCGGAAAAAGTAATACTGCCAGTCGCATGAACACTCCCCCAAATAGTTGAAGCACCTGATAATGTAACATCCTTATCTTTATAAACCGTGCCTATGACAGCGCCAGCCTCAGCCTTGTCAGGATCGTAATCCCCTTTACTTGAGTCATAGCTATCAATTCGACCACTGGCACTGAGTGACACCCCTTCACAGCCCACAATTGCGTTCTCAAAAACAGAGCCTCCTTTACCTGGCGTAAATCCAAACCGTGCGACTAAATTACTTTGTGCATCACCACCATAACGCTCACCCAAGCTGATGATTTCCAGCTCTCCAGCAGCATTTTTACTAATACTGGCATTATAAGTTGCATCTTCACCAATCAAACCGCGGCCTGATGCTGTGCCTGTCGCTGCGATCAAGCCATCGATATCTAAGGTTTTATCATCTGAAAAAGCTTGCTGTAATAACTTAGCTTCTTCGAAAACACCTTTTTCAGCGAGTAAACGGCTATTTATTTTCTTTTGAAAATTGCCACTCATACGCTCTTGAATAATATTTTCACGCAATGAATTAAGTACCACAATACTCGCCATACTGGTGAGGATAAGTACTGTTACAAGCGTAAAACCACTTTGTTTTTTAGCCATTACACACCACCAAAAGCATTGTTTAAAATAACATTAGAAACCGCAATATCAATGGCAATAGTGTCTTCAAATTGCGCAGGTAAGTTCTCTGGGCCAACATTAATAGTGACAATGTTATTATCAATTGCAAAACTCAACCGGGCGACTCCCGTCAATAACCGCTCTGCTGGAGCTGCTCCTAATGTACACATTAAATTATTGCCTACTAGGCTATAAACTTCATTTATATCAGCTGTTGATACACTGCCATTACAGGTGATAACCCCAGTTGGCTGAGTAACAGTAATTGCCGAGCCATCTGCTGCAACCAAAGGTGCGCTTGGTGTTTGTTTAATGCTACGCGTAAAAACCTTACTTGTGTAACGTATTACTTCTTGCGCATTTTCAAGCTCTTTACTAACTGAAATAGTGCCTTTAATAGCTGAGTATGAAAGGCTAACTCCAGCTAGTAGGAATGAACCAGCGGCTAGAGCCACCATCAGTTCTACAAGGGTATAACCTCGCGGACGATAAATTGCCATCATCAAATACACCCAACTGGTAGCTCAGGGTAACTAGCATTTAAGGTAATTTGATTTTCTAATTGAGCAGGGTCTTGTTGCTTGATCCGCTCATCAGCCCATGAAACTGTGATTTGCATATCATGCGCATACGCCGCAGGTAAGCTCAGCTGATAATCATCGATTTGCGGGTCTAAAGAGGCACGAAAGTTAGCATCCGTGAATAAAGCTGGATTTGTCGTTTGTAACTCACACAAGCGAGGCCAAATACGCTCTAAAGTATTTTGCCCTTGCACCAGCGATACAGTGTAATTAAAACTGTTAGTGGCATATTGTAGCGATTTGAGCTGAGCTGCTGCCAACCCTAATAAAGCAATACCGGCGATAACAACTGACAGCATCACTTCTAATAATGAAAAGCCACTTTGTTTAATCATTATGCACATGCCACTGATTTTTCAGCTAACCAATTTTGGCCGCTTTTTAAAATGCACAAGTAATAATCTACCGTTTTATCATTGTCATCTTTAATTAAAATCTCGCTCGCCGCAGAGATTTCGCCACTTGACCACACGGTACGATCAACTAAACCAACTGTTACACCATGATGTTGGATGACGAATTCTTTTAATACTGTATCAACACCATCAACAGCTGCTGTTACCTGCCATTTATCACCACTTACCACTAGCTTAATCTCACGATTACGTTTTACCGCCTCACTGCGCGCATATTTATACACACTATTGAGCTGATTTGCGGTGGTAACAACCCGATCTTGCATGATTTGCTGGCTAAAAGAAGGAAACGCTAATACCGCCATAATCGCAACGATCCCAACCACAATCATCAACTCCACTAATGTAAAACCGGCTGTTCTAGTCATTGTTACTCCCAGCAACTATTAGCATCAGCTGATTGTGTGCCATCATGCTTAATCACTAATGCACCACAGCGATCTCCTGCTTGGGCAGAACCGATTTTTGGGGTTGCAGTTAATGTAAAAGCACGACTTTTAAAATTAGCATCAGCTGCAGCGCCACTAACGCGGTTTAGCGCTGTATAAGTAAAAGTATAAAAATCTGTATTTTTTGCCGTATCAAAAGCATTTGGATAACCACCATTACGCGAATAAATACGCTCTAATACTGCACCATGTTGCAACATTACTTGTTGAATATCGGCACGGCGACTACGCTCCATATGCTCAATATATGAAGGCATAGCTACACTGTATAATATGCCTAGAATGGCAACGACTATTAATAACTCGATTAATGTGAAACCAGAAGAAAGCTTCGCATTTTTTATCATCTGCTCTTTCAATTTAAACATCCTTAACACTATGCCCAGTGCACAAACAATATACAGTGACAACGCTGTCACTGTCAATAATCTGTAACCTAATTACAATGCAGCTACATTTTAATAGGTATAAATAATTAGTTTTTATTTTAAATCAAACTATACCAGATAAAAAACCTAAAAAAGGGACTTTAATCAATATTTATGTGGGAAATGATATGCTAGCTAGTGATATGTGTGAGAATAATAAACAAAAAAGCCGTGCTTTTCAGCACGGCTTTTTTCGCTTAATTAGAAATTAAGCTTCAGCGATTACGATTACTTTGATAGTAGCCGTTACTTCTGAATGAACTGCGATTGATACGTCAAATTCGCCAGTCTCACGGATAGTACCTAGAGGTAAACGAACTTCTGACTTAGCAACTTCAACACCAACAGCTGAGATAGCGTCAGCGATGTCGCGAGTACCGATAGAACCGAATAACTTACCTTCGTCACCGGCTTTAGATACTAATGTAACTTCAGCTAATGCTTCAAGCTTATCAGCGCGTGCTTGTGCAGCAACAAGCTGGTCAGCGATTTTCGCTTCAAGCTCAGCACGACGTGCGTCAAAAGTTTCAACGTTAGCTTTAGTTGCAGGAACTGCCTTACCTTGTGGGAAAAGGAAGTTACGTGCGAAGCCAGATTTAACTACAACCTGGTCACCTAGGCCACCTAGGTTAGCGATCTTATCTAGTAGAATAACTTGCATGTTTCTACACCTTTTAAAAACGTGTTAATCCGCTGCTTACTTATGTAAGTCAGTGTATGGAAGAAGGGCTAAGTAGCGAGCACGCTTGATAGCAGTTGCTAGCTGGCGCTGGTATTTAGCGCTAGTACCTGTAATACGGCTAGGTACGATTTTGCCACTTTCTGTAACATAGTTTCTAAGAGTAGCTAGATCTTTATAATCGATTTGTTGTACGCCTTCCGCTTTAAAGCGGCAGAACTTACGACGTCTGAAATAACGTGCCATGAGATAAATTCCTCAAATAATTCTTTCTATATGCTGAGCATGCAAAACCAATTGGCTAAGGCCGTTACGACCTTCGTGACGATTTAAAAAACCGCTCACTTGCAATGCCTGCCCAACGTGCAAATGTTGAGTCTGTTGTTGCATTTGCTTACCACTAGCAACCACTTGAAGCCGTACATAACTATTACGGTTAAGATCTGCTTCAATTTGCATTGATTTGTGTTCTACAACAAAAATACAATGCGGGATACCAGCAGGGCTTTGGCTAAACTTAGGTGTTTTACAAACAACCCCAGAAATAACCAGCTGATTCATAAAAGGACTGACCATATGGTTTACCTTAAAATTATCGCTGATCAAGTGCCATGCTTGGACTCAAAACAATTAAGCAGCTGGTGCTTCTTTCTTCTCTTCTCTTACAAGAGGAGATGCTTCAGTTACAGCGTCTTTAGTACGCATAACTAAGTTACGAAGCACTGCATCGTTGTAGCGGAAAGTAGTTTCTAGCTCGCTGATTACTTCAGTAGGTGCTTCAACGTTCATAAGAACATAATGAGCTTTATGAAGCTTGTTGATTGGGTATGCCAGTTGACGGCGGCCCCAGTCTTCAAGACGGTGGATAACACCACCAGCTTCAGTGATAGAACCAGTATAACGTTCGATCATACCAGAAACTTGCTCACTCTGATCTGGGTGAACCATGAATACGATTTCGTAATGACGCATGGATATTCCTTACGGTTAATAGAGCCTTCTACCGTTTCAGCCGGTCGGTTTAAGGCAAGGAATTAATATTAAATAGGCCGAAATGAGCGCGCATTTTACGCTTAGTCGGAAAATTAAGCAAGTAGGTTTTTAGCTTTAAGTGGTAAGTTGAAAAATCAGCTATCCGCTCAAAAAGAAAAACCATGCTTATTAAGTCAAGCATGGTTTCAAATTTTATCTCTAAACTGACGGCTACAAGCTTAAAGCTTTTCTTTTATGGCTGTGTCGTATTTCTCTGACGCAGTACTTCAAATAAACAAATACCTGTTGCTACAGATACGTTTAAGCTTGAAACAGTGCCTGCCATTGGGATTTTAACTAACACATCACAATGTTCGCGCGTTAAGCGGCGCATACCTTCACCTTCAGCGCCCATAACAATCGCCATAGGGCCTGTTAGATTGGCATCAAATACATGAACATCGGTTTCGCCAGCAGTACCAACAACCCAAACACCGGCATCTTTAATTTCACGTAAAGTACGAGCAAGATTGGTGACTTGGATCAGCGGTACTGTCTCAGCTGCACCACAGGCAACTTTACGCGCTGTGCCATTTAGTTTTGCTGATTTATCTTTTGGCACAATAATGGCGTGAACACCGGCAGCGTCTGCACTACGTAAGCAAGCACCTAAATTATGCGGATCTGTTATGCCATCGAGAACCAGTAAAAATGGCGTTTCTTCACGCGCAATGATTGCATCTAAATCTTTTTCATTGAAAGTAGGAGCTGCGATAACATTAGCAATAATGCCTTGATGCTGTTCACCCTTTGATTTGTTATCAAGCGCTTTACGCTGCATAAACTGCACTGATATACCAAATTTATGCGCTTCTTCAATAATTGGAGATAAGCGTTTATCATCACGTCCTTTTAGGGCATAAATTTCAATAAAACGCTCAGGCTCACTTGCGAAAATTGCTTCAACAGAGTGAAAGCCAAAAATTAATTCATTACTCACGTATCACTTGCTCCTGAACTCTTACTTTTACGGGCATTTTTGCCGGGTCTTTTCGGCTTTTTCACGGCCTTTCTCTTTGGTTTTTTTGCAGTCGTTGAAGTGCCAGCATCCGCTGATTTTCCTGCAGGCTTCTTTTTACCTCTACTGGCACTGTTTTTTTTTGGCTTTGGTTTTCCCTGTTCAGAACGACCGCTAAGTTCACCAGGCTCTTTCGCGTCAGCTTTTTTACCTGGTATTTTGCCACGTTTTAGCTGCGAACGAACACTTGCCGGCTGATGCCCTTTTGCATCACCACGACGACGGGCGTATCTGTCTTGTGCAACATCGCCACTGAGCGTTAAATTGATGCGACGCTCATCTAAGCTTACCGATGCCACCTGAACAGTGACTTTATCGCCTAAACGATAAACTTTACGAGAATGCTCACCAATCAAGCAATGTTTAGCGCCATCATATTGAAAATACTCATCGCCTAAATTAGTGACATGGATAAGGCCATCAATTTGTAAATCAGCTAAGCGAATAAACAAACCAAAGTTAGTAACCGATGAGATCACTCCTTCAAATTCGTCGCCCACATGATCTTGCATGTATTCACATTTCAGCCAATCAGCTACTTCACGGGTTGCATCATCTGCACGACGCTCCGTATTCGAAAACTGCTCGCCCAATTGCGCGACTTCTTCGTCACTATAAACATACGCCCCTGACGTAACCATACCTTGGGCTTTCAAAATGCCTTTAATCGCACGATGTACGACTAAATCTGGGTAACGACGAATTGGCGAGGTGAAATGTGCATATTCACCTAATGACAAACCAAAGTGACCTATGTTTTCAGCTTGATATACTGCCTGCTTCATCGAACGCAGTAGCATAGTTTGGATAAGTTCAGCATCAGGGCGGTCGCCAAGCTTGGCTAACACATGGGTGATTTCTTTTGGTGTTGGCTCATCACTGAGTGTTGATTCAATACCCAACTCTGATAAAAACTGTCTAAAGTTAGCCAGTTTTTCACCATCTGGTTCAGCATGAACACGATAAAGCGCGCTGGCTTCGTGTTTTTCAAGCATTTTAGCCGCAGACACATTGGCTAAAATCATACATTCTTCAATCAGCTTGTGGGCGTCATTACGCAGCACCGGCACTATTGATTCAATCTTACGCTGAGCGTTAAATACAAAGCGTGTTTCAAGGGTTTCAAACTCAATCGCTCCGCGCTCTTGGCGGGCGACTTTTAATGCCATATACATTTGCTGTAAATCAGTTAAATGTGGCACGACCGGTGCGTATTCAGTACGTAACTTCTCATCACCTTGTAAAATAGCGTTTACTTTGGTGTAGGTTAAGCGAGCATGCGAATTCATCACCGCTTCGTAAAAACGATAGCCTGATAATTTACCTTCAGCCGATACCAGCATTTCTGCGACCATACATAAACGGTCAACTTTTGGATTTAATGAACACAAGCCATTGGACAATACTTTTGGCAGCATAGGAATAACTTGCTCAGGGAAATACACTGAGTTACCACGTTCGATTGCCTCGGCATTAAGTGGGGTATTCATTGCGACATAATGGGATACATCAGCAATCGCAACCCATAACCGCCAACCACCCGATTCAACAGGCTCACAATACACCGCATCATCAAAATCGCGAGCATCTTCACCATCAATCGTAACCAATGGTAAATCACGTAAATCAACTCGATTTTGCTTGTCACCTTCTTCGACAAACTCACCTAAGTGTTCAACCTGCTTTTCAACCGCTTCTGGCCATACATGCGGGATATCGTGATTACGCAGTGCCACTTCAATTTCCATACCAGGGGCTAAATGCTCACCCAGTACATCAATGATTTTCCCTACCGCATTCATATTACGGTTAGGGTTTTGGGTAATTTGCACTTGCACCATTTGGTTGTGACGTGCGCCGTTTTCACTGCCCGGCAAAATAATAATATCTTGGGTGATACGTGGATCTTCCGCCACCACCACTGCTATGCCATGCTCAACAAAATAGCGACCAACAATCGGTGCTCGCTCGCCAGCCAGCACTTTAATAATACGCGCATCGCACTTGCCGCCGGAGCCTCGTTTGGTGCCTTTAGCCAGTACTATGTCGCCATGCAGCACCGAACTCATTTGATGCTTGGCAATAAACCAGTCTTTACTTTCGCCTTCGACTTCTAAAAAGCCAAACCCGTCACGGTGACCGATTACTTTGCCTTTAACAAGCCCAGCTTCATCAATTAAGGCGTAGCATTTAAATTTATTAAAGAAGAGTTGACCATCACGCTCCATGGCACGTAAACGACGCTTAAAAGCAATTTGACGCTCATCATCGTTTACCGCTAACTCCTCACATAATTGATGAAAATTAGCAGGCTTGGCACGGTCTTTTATATGAGTAAGTATAAACTCACGACTTGGGACAGGGTTTTCGTACTTTTCTTGTTCTCGACTGAGATTAGGATCTTGGTTTGACATTCACTATCTTGTTAATTGGTTATGATGTTATTTTAACCCATAACCGATCAATGAGACAGGCAAAAGCTATGAAACTTTTAAGAAAGCGCTTTTACTTGCTTTAAACAGCTTATTACGGCGTTATAACCAACCTTTTTGTTTGGCTATACGCGCTGCATCTACTCGGTTTATGGCATTTAATTTAGCAATAGCGTCTGATAAGTAATTACGTACCGTGCCCTCGCTTAAGTATAACCTTGCGGCAATATCGGCTGTTTTCAACCCTTCACTTGCGAGTTGTAATGCTTTTCGTTCTTTATCTGTCAGCGGATCAGTATCATCTAATGCGTTAATAGCAAGCTCAGGATCAATAACCTTTTGCCCGTGCATTACTTTTTTAAGCGCGCTAATTAATTCATCGCTCGGGGCTTCTTTTAAAATAAAGCCCTTAACGCCAGCACTTAAAGAACGCCTAATATAACCCGCTCGCGAAAAGGTGGTCATAATAACTATTTTTATAGCAGGGTATTTTGATGCAATTTGCTCACTGAGTTCGATGCCGTTCATGCTAGGCATTTCGATATCGGTTAAAATAATATCAGGAAGAGAGTTACTGTCTAGCATGTTTATGGCTGTTAATGCATCTTGCCCGTTACTTGCTTGACCAATTACCTCAATATTAAAATCTAGACTTAATAATGCTGCGATTGCGTCGCGCACAAGCCCCTGATCTTCTACTAAATACACCTTGATCATCAGAAACCCTTCGCTGTTAAAGGCAGCATCACATTTAAACTAAAGTTATCCTCACAGGTAAATGTAGCCTTACCATCTAGCTGCTCTGCTCGTTCTTTAATGCCATTTAAGCCATTTCCAGGTTTTATTGAGCTGCCTGGTGCATGATCAATCACATTGATTATTAATTGCTGCTGATTTTGCGTTATGCTAATTATA
The DNA here is from genome assembly GCF_014164125.1 of Pseudoalteromonas sp. SG44-8. NCBI lineage: Bacteria > Pseudomonadati > Pseudomonadota > Gammaproteobacteria > Alteromonadales > Pseudoalteromonadaceae > Pseudoalteromonas > Pseudoalteromonas sp. SG44-8. The sequence goes on from NZ_JACJEQ010000011.1 coordinate 72,855, forward strand.
CATTTCTTGGTGCTGCTATGGCGTAGTAAGTTAGTAACAACCTCCTTAATTATAAGACTTGCTATGCCTTCTACTTTCGCAGGTAACGCATTTAACTTCACGTTAAAATCGGCCTCAAAACCTTGCTCGATTAGCCTTTGTTTTAATTGTGAAATTTGACTCGCAAGATTGAGCTGTTTTAAATCACTGACAGCACTTCTCACATCACTCAATAGCTGCCTTGCAAGCTCTGCAACTTGGGCAATTTCAGTATTTGCTTGTGTGTAACGTTCACCTTGATTTAATTTATTAGCAAGCTCTGCTTTTAAAGCAATAGATGAAAGAGAATGGCCTAGAATATCATGTAAATCGCGAGCAATACGCTCGCGCTCAGCAATAGCTGCTAATTGCTCTAATTGTTTTGCACTTTCTTGCTCACGAATTTTATGAATATGCTCTTTACGCGTAGCGACACCAAAACTAAAAAGTGCAATACTCAATATTAATGAGCCACCTAAAAAATATTGTGGGTTATCAATATCTGTAATATAAGTACTAAACACCACACCAATAAAGACCCCTGTAACTGACATCGCTCGAGATAATTTTGCAAAACTAAAACCGGCAATAAAAGCTGAAAAACCAAATAATGTAGAGCTACCTGTCGTTAAAAAGCTTGCAAAAATACACACTAAGAGCATCGCAATAAATAATTTCGTTACTTCCCCTTGTTTTTTATTTACAGCCTGAATATACAGTGTAATAAATGTTATATAAAAACCTAAAGTAGCACTGATATTAAGTGTACTTAAGTGGGAAAAATTAAAAATGGTAGGCAATAAATAAAAAACCGAAAAAAGTAAATGCCCCCAACTCCAAAAGGATTTTGCTTTAGTCTTTGGGGTTAATTTATTAAGTAGCATACTCATCCTTAATTTAATTGCCTTGCACTTTCAGACCAACAATACCTATAAGAATCAAAATAATACAACCAATTTGAAAAGCAGATAATGGCTCTTTAAACCACACAAAGCTCATAATCGTTATTCCTAAAGTACCAATTCCTACCCATACAGCATAACTAATACCCAAAGGTAAAGACTTTAAAGCAAATGATAAAAATGCAAAACTTACCCACATCGCTAAAAAAGTAATCACACTTGGCCATAATTTAGTGAAACCATTGGATTGCTTCATAGACAACGCCCACACGACCTCAAATATACCTGCTATTAGTAAACTAACCCACGCTGCAATATTCATCAATTTATCACTCCTTAGTTATTAAATTTATGGTGTTTATTACCTTTAATAACTTAACTATCCCTTTTAATGATGAGTGAGTGTAGTGTAAATTGTCATGAATAAAACTGACTTTTGTCATACATAAAGATACACAATACCTAGTCATAACACCTAGACACTAAGCTCTTTGATAACAGGCAAAGTGCTGGTATTAAAAAAATAAAAAGGTTCATAGATGCAGGCTCAACAGCAAAGTTTAGTTTATTTACACATTGCGGTATTACTTTTTGGTGGCACAGCACTATTTGCCAAATTAATAAATCTAAACGCATTAGATATTACCGTGTACCGCGCAGCCATCGCGGGACTGGCTATTATGATATTGCTGTTATGGCAAAAAAAAGCAATTAAACTCAGCTGTGCTAAAGATTACTTAATTGCTTTGTTGTTAGGAGCTGCTGTAGGTATACATTGGGTCACCTACTTTGCTGGTATGCAAATGGCTGGGATTGCGGTTGGCATGATTGCATTTTTTACTTACCCTGTGATCACCGTATTTATTGAACCATTCTTTAATGGTAGTAAACCCAAAGTAAACGATTTGCTCAGCGCAGGTGTAGTAATAACTGGGATCTATTTGCTGACCCCAAATGCAGATATGGGTAATGATGTCACCTTAGGCGTGGTAACAGGTGTTATTTCAGCATTTTTTTTCGCATTTAGAAATATTGTTCATAAGCGATACTTTAGCCACTACGGTGGGCCACAAACTATGTTTTATCAAACATTAGTGGCTAGCTTGTTATTATGTGCTTTTATTGAAGTACCAGTGATTAATATATCGAACCAAGATCTAGGGTTATTGCTCGTCGCTGGCGTAATTTTTACTGCAACTCCGCACTCTTTATTTGCAGCAAGTTTACAGTATTTATCAGCATCAACAGCGGGACTTATTTCTTGTTTACAGCCTTTATACGGCACATTTTTAGCTTTTTTGCTGTTGCATGAACAACCTTCACTACAGACCCTGCTTGGCGGTGCTTTAGTGATCAGTGCAGCATTTTACGAAACATGGTCAGTTACTCGGAAACACACATTATGATAAAAGTTTTTGCTCATCGCGGCGCCAGTGGCACTTATCCAGAAAATACCCAGAGTGCGATAACCGCAGCAGTCGAAATTGAAGTCGATGGTATTGAAGTCGATGTACAAAGCTGTTTGGATGATTACATGATCATCCATGATACTTGGCTAGATCGCACCACCAGCGGCCGTGGCAAAATAAATAAACTCACCCGAGAGCAAATTCAATGTTTTGATGCCGGCAATGGCGAATTTGTCCCAACCCTACAGCAAACTATTGATTGGACAGCCAATAAAGTGCTCTTAAACCTTGAGTTAAAACACACTTTCTCGTTGGATAAATTTGTTGAGCTGATTGAGTTAAATATCGTTAATAACAAACTATCTCAGGATATGCTGTTAGTCTCTTCATTTGATCATCATCAATTAATGTGGCTTAAACAAAAACTACCTTGGCTAAAAATTGGCGCGTTAACGGGCTCCATTCCTATCAACTATGCCGAATTTGCCCAGCGCTTACAGGCGTTTAGTATTCATGTTGATAAAAACTTTATTAACCATGAGTTTGTCGCGGATGCCAAACAACGCGGCTTACAAGTTTATGCATACACGGTTGATAAACAAGAAGATATTGAGTTAATGCTGAGTTTTGGTGTCGACGGAATTTTTACTAATTACCCATGCAACACGAAAATGATTTTAAACTCACTGTAGTTATCAAAAATGGCTGCCGTTCATCCTATATTCTTGAATTAAAGTGAATTTGAACGATACTGAGTAAAACAATACAACAGCCGAGCGGGCAATTGATGAGTGGGTATATGCGTATTTATAACTTTATAGAACAAAGCTTCTTTTTTACTTTAACCCGAAAGATTGTTGGCAATCTTAGCTTTGTATTTTTTTTCCAAGCTATTACTTTGATTTGGTTATATAAAAGTCTAACTACGCAAGACGCAGACACTAGCCTATTTTGGTTACTCACGGTGATTATTATTGCCGGCTTTGCCTTTACACTCTTTTACATGCGCTTTCTGATCGTGCGCCCAGTTACAGCAATGCGTGATACTTTAATAAAAATTAACCGCCAAGATGCAAACTTAGCAGCTAAACTCCCCCACTTTACCTATGATGAATTTCGTGAGATCAGCCAACAGTACAATACCTTTACTGATCATCTAAGCCAATTACTCGCTACCACTTACCAAAGTTCGCAGGCCAGCGCACAAAGTAATAATCAAGTGACTGAGTCAATGCAACATACGGCGCAGCTAAGCGAACAACAAATTGATTTTAGCCAAACAATAACCGCAGCCAGTAATCAAATAACTGATAGTCTGCAAAGTATCGTTACCAATACCGATGATGTTCATCAAGTAAACGCAGAGCATTTAAACTTTGTTACACACTCTGCACAAGAACTCACAAAACTAGTCACTCAAGTTAAATCGATTAGTCATGTATTGAGGAGTTTTTCAGAAACGATTTCTGGCTTAAAACAAAACAGCGAGAATATTCGTAGCATCCTGAAAATGGTTGAAGAGTTTTCAGATCAAACTAATTTGTTGGCGCTCAATGCTGCAATAGAAGCCGCTCGTGCGGGTGAAGCAGGTCGTGGTTTTGCGGTTGTAGCAGATGAAGTAAGAACTTTATCGGTTAAAGTAAGTGATGCAACTCGCCAGATCAGCGATTTCATCAACCAAATGGATTCTTTAGTAAATCAAACAAATAAAGAATCTGAGCAACTTGTCAGTTATTCACATAATGCAGAAACAACCATTAGTAATACATCCCATGGATTTACCGATCGGCTTGTTGAATTTGAACACAATCAACAACAATTACAGCAAATTGTAAGCGCAGTGCACTTACTCGAACAGACACAAAATCAAACCCATCAATCAGTTGAAAAAATCGTTGCATTAGGCAGCCAAGCAAAAGCACAAATTGATGTAGCGTTAGGTGATTGTCAATTATCACAACAACTAAGTGAGCAAACTCAGCAGCAGTTAAAGCGTTTTGTCTAAGTACAAGCGTTTTAACTGCGCTGTAAATGTGTTAAATTGCGCCGTTATTTTTTCTTAATGATGTACCCATGTGAGTAGCTCAATATCCGATCACACGCAGTTAGCCCTTGATATAAAACAGTGGGGTAAAGAACTTGGCTTTGCTGAAGTTGGCATCACTGACATTGATTTAAGCAAACACGAAGCACAATTACAGCGCTGGCTTGATTTAGGCTATCACGGCGATATGGAATATATGGCCGCTCATGGAATGAAACGCGCTCGCCCTGCGGAGCTAGTCCCTGGTACTGTGCGGGTTATATCAGTAAAAATGAATTACCTGCCCCCCGATGCAAGCTTTGCTAAAACCCTCAAAAATACCGATAAAGCTTATATTAGTCGTTATGCGTTAGGGCGTGATTATCATAAACTGATGCGTAATCGATTAAAGAAATTAGGTCAAAAAATTGAGCTGCAAATCGGTCAATTAGGCTATCGGCCATTTGTTGATTCAGCACCAGTATTAGAACGTCAACTTGCTGAAAAAGCAGGTTTAGGCTGGCGTGGAAAGCACAGCTTGCTAATCAATAAAGAAGCCGGTTCTTGGTTCTTTTTGGGTGAGTTATTTGTTGATATCCCTTTACCAATTGATAAGCCCAATGAGTTTGAGGGATGTGGAAAATGCGTAGCCTGCATTACTTTATGCCCAACCGGCGCAATTGTAGAGCCTTACGTGGTTGATGCACGCAAGTGTATTTCTTATCTTACTATTGAGCTGCAAGGACCAATCCCTGAGCAGTATCGCTCACTATTAGGTAATCGCGTTTACGGCTGTGATGATTGCCAATTAGTTTGCCCATGGAACCGCTACGGGCAAATTACCGATGAAGCCGACTTTCACCCACGAACACAACTAAAAGATAAAGATTTACTTGATTTATTTAGTTGGGATGAAGCTACCTTTTTAAAAAATACCGAAGGCAGTCCGATCCGTCGAATTGGCCATCAGCGCTGGCTACGAAATATTGCTGTAGGTTTAGGTAATGCGCAATTTAGCCAATCGATCGTTGACGCGCTCAGCGCCAGCTATGATCAATCAACCGAGTTGGTAAAAGAGCATATAGAGTGGGCGCTTAAGCAACAACGCTCAAAACAAGATAAATTGCTACGAAAAACCGCCCGTTTGATACGTATCGTAGAAAAGGGCTTACCAAGAGATGCGTAGCTTCACACCCCTTGATTATTTACTGTTACTTTTTCAATAAGATAGATAGGTCTTGCTCAATTTCATGAAAAGCGGCTTTCACTCCCTGTACAGACTCTTCACGGGCAACTGAGTTTTGAATCGCTTGATCTACCTTCTGATAAATAAACACTTCTTGATCTTCGTCTAACCCCATTGATGGGATACGCTGTTCTAACTCTTCTTGTAAACGCTTGAACACCGCTTCATTACTCTTACGGTTTTCATTTAACAGCTCAATTAAGCCATGAAACTTGCTATTCACCATAGTAATTGCATCATTTAGCTTTGTTTGTTGCGACTGTAAAGCTTCACGAGTCATGATTGCTCGTAGCTGTTGCTCTGTGACACTGACAATAAAGCACACATGGTCACGGATCCGGCCATGCTTATCAGGATCGTGATCTGGCATATTTAAAATCAATAAACTAATTAATTCATAGTTAACTAAGATACGATGAGAAAACTCATGTAGGCGGCCCTTATTTTTGAGCATATCAAACAACTCAATTACAATTGGCGAACACGTACCATTGAGGGCAAAGTGCTCAGGAGCATCAGCAATAACTCTAAACTCAATATTACTTTGTAAATCAAACGATCTTAAACAATGAACTAGGGCCTCCCCAAGCGCTTTGGTGTTGTTAATCATACCAATCTTCTCAATATAATTAACTATTTGCCCCATTTCACTACTGTTTGCCATAGCATTGAATGCAGTTGATGTGGCCTCTTCAATTTGCTGTTCTAACGATTTTTTTTCAATCAGTACTTGATTAAGAATTTTCAGTTTCGATTTAAGTTCATCCTGTCCAAATGGCTTAACAATATAATCTTCAGCACCTACAGCATACCCTTCCATCCGCTCCTCTACTGTGCCTCTGGCTGATACAAACATGACTATGATATGAGCCGTACGAGGGTTTGCTTTTAGTCTTCTACATACTTCATAACCATTCATTTGTGGCATACTCACGTCAAGTAAAATTACTTGTGGCGCAAACTCTTCCACGATACTGAGGCACTCAGGGCCACTGCTAACCATCTTTAATTCAAAATCAAGATCTAATAATATTTCTTCTATAATTTCTAAATTAAAGGGCTCATCATCAACAGCTAGAATTCTCGTTACAGGCATAATTGTCATCCATTTCATAATTCATATTAATAGTTTAGTCGTAAAAAAAACTCTTACCAGTAAGGCTAAGTAATTTATTATTGCTTAGCTGAAACTTTTTATTTCTAAAGGCAGAGCGATGTGAATCGTCGTGCCTCCTGAGCTATTGTTATGAGCAGAAATAACTCCTTCATGTAATGAGACAAACTCACGGCATAAGGCTAAACCAAGCCCTGTTCCACCAGCACCGCTATTAGTTGTGCTACTCTGCACGAATTTTGAGAACACATACTCAAGTTCATCATCAGGTATCCCTATACCACTATCAATCACTTCAATAATTGCCTGCCCTTGTTGATTAGTTAAAACGACTTCAATACGGCTATGCTGATCACTAAATTTCAACGCATTGCCGAGGATATTACGTAATAATTGATTTATTTGCTCTTCATCACAGTCAATTATAATAGGCGGTTTTGGTGGCAAATACTGTACTTCAATCTCTTTTTCCATAGCGGTACCTGACACATCATCAATACTGGTTTTAATAATATTACTCAGGTTATGCGGGCGCGGATTAAAAGGGAACTTACCAACATCGAGTTTAGATAGGTCGAGTAAATTATTAAGTAATGAGAGCAGCCGCTCGCCACTACACTCTATGCGAGATAAATATTTCTGTAGCTTTTCAACTGAAATATCACCTCTGCCGAGTTTATCTAAACCAAAGCGAGCAAAACTTAATATTGAATGCATAGGAGTACGTAATTCATGGGACATATTAGCAAGAAACTCTGATTTACTGTGATTTGCTGCCTCGGCGACATTTTTAGCATGCTCAAGCTGCGATGTTCGGGCACGTACTTGCTCTTCAAGCATATCTTTTGCCTCGAGCAACAGCTCCTCTTTAAGTTTAAGATGAGTAACATTCTTAAAAATAACCGCGAGTGCAATATTACCATGATGGTCAATCTCATTAAACGAACCAACTAATGGGATAGCCTCTCCCTCTTTCATTGGCAGATATACATCACAACTAAATTGACGATTTTTATTTAACGTCGCTATTTTTTCTTTAATTTGCTCAGCAGACATCGTATCTAATAAAGTAAAAACTGAGCTACCTTTAAGTATTTTTGCAGGTAAATTAAAGAGTTTAGAGCAAGCATCGTTTGCTTCAATCACTTCACCATTGCGCTCAAATAACATAATCGCATCAGGTGTGTGCTTATAAATAACGCGTAACAAGCTATCCTTTTCAATAAGTGCATCAACGGTATCTTGCAGACGTTCAACTAACTCTGTGTTATGCCGTCTTAGCAACTCAGTTTGCCAAAGTTTATGCACAGATTGCAGTATCATATTTTCATTGATCGGTTTAACCAATACGTCTTCCACCCCTTGACGAATTGCTTCAATCATCGACACTTGATTTGGTTTTGAGGTAAATAACAAACAGCGACATTGCGGATATAATACTTTGAGGGCGGCGAACACTTCTAAACCTGAGCCATCAGGCAGACTAAAATCACTCAATAACAGATCAATTTCATGCCCTTGCGCTTGAGTTACCGCAGAGCTAATACTATGAGCTGTAATCGTTTTAATATGGGCGCCTAACAGGCTATTTGCTATTTTTTCAAGCCGCTGAGGGATATGATCAACCAGCAATACCGTTGGTAATACTAAAACACTATCGGAGCCAAGCTCTAAAACACTCTCCAGCAAGGTGCTGATTTCTTTATTCGCAAAAAATGGATAAATTACAATAGCATTTGGCACCAGCCGATTAAGATCACTAAATGAAGAAAGTTGTTCATTGTTTTCAACTTTAGGGGCGAGAAGCAAAAAGCGATCTTGATTGATCTGCGTTACTAAAGAATTTGCGGTAGCTAATGGAACGCCATGAGCCACAGCCACTAAATCATAACAACTAAACGCAGTGCACTCATGTAGCATTGAAAAATGAATCAACTCAACTTCACAGCCAATCAATTCGAGCAATACTTTTATTCGCATCGCTAAAATGCTACTGCTATCAACTATCAATATTTTCCGCACAGCTTTGACCACGCTTTTCATCAACTTAAGATTGTAAAAGCGTAGCCTAAGTTTTCTGCATTAACATAATCAAAGAGGTTATTTTTTGGGAGTACCGCTACCCTAAGTGCTTACCTAAAATAGTTAAGCTGTAGTGATTGCCATCCATAATTGCTACATTAGGCAACTCTCCCCACCGTTGATAACCAAAACGCTCAAACAATTTAACACTCGGTATATTATGACTAAATATAAATGCCAGTAGTACTTTAATATTTAATGGCTTAGCTTGCTCTTGGGCAAAAGTAAGTAAACGTTTACCAAGCCCTTGACCTTGTGCATTGGCTGTAATGTAAATACTGACCTCTACCGTACCATCATAGGCTGGACGGCCATAAAATGACTTATAACTAAGCCAAGCTATCACCTTCGAGTCTTGCTCATAAACGTAAATAGGCCGCTGCTCGGTATGGCTATTAAACCAACTTTGCTTGTCTGCTATGCTTACTTGTTCGGTGTCGGCTGTAACCATTCTACTTGCGATTGTTTCATTATAAATTGCAACTATAGCGGCTAAATCATTACTATTTGCTAATCGTATTGTCATTTTGTTTTTAGCGGTTGTTGATCAATTCATTGCATAGTAACGTATGAGTTAAACTGACACTACTGCAAAATAAACGGTAGACTGCCATCTAGGGTGATCAGCCACAACAAGTTAAGGAATCGGTATGTTTAAAAAATTATTATTATGCTGCGCAATACTCAGTTGTAGTGTTTATGCACAGCCAGAGCAAACAAGCCAACAGCAGGTTGAGGCTACATCATGTGATGACTTCACTAATGTTACTATGCGCAAACTTCGCTCTAAAGAGAGCATTAATTTATGTCAATTCAAGAATAAACCCTTATTAATAGTCAATACGGCAAGCAACTGCGGTTTTACGCCACAATTTGAAGGTCTAGAAGCGCTATATCAAAAATACCAAGATCAAGGTTTAGTGATACTGGGATTTCCTTCTGATGATTTTTTCCAAGAAGAAGATGACGAAAAAGCCACCGCTAAAGTTTGCTTTGTAAATTACGGCGTAACTTTCCCGATGTTTGCCACCAGCGAAGTCAGAGGCAGTGATGCTAATGCTATATTTAAACATTTAAATGCCCAAACGAGTTCGCCAAATTGGAACTTTTATAAATATCTTGTATCTGCAGATCGCAAACAGGTTGAACGTTTTAATAGCAAAACCAAGCCTGATTCAGACAAGTTAGTTAAAGCAATAGAACAAGCAATTTCAGATATTTAATTTTATACTGGTACAAGTAGTTATTATTGAACTAGAATAACGTAAGATTTGATTAAAAAAACACCACCTTGAAACGGGAGATTTTATGACAGTGGCAAGTGCAAGACACATATTAGTAGACAGCGAAGCGCAGTGCTTAGATTTAAAAACCAAGATTGAACAAGGCGAAGATTTTGCTGAGTTAGCTAAGGCACATTCAAACTGCCCTTCAGGTCAGGATGGCGGTGCATTAGGTGAGTTTGGTCCTGGTATGATGGTTCCTGAATTTGATAAAGTGGTATTTTCAGCACCGATTAATCAAGTACAAGGTCCTGTGCAAACTCAGTTTGGCTACCACTTACTTGAAGTGACTAGTCGTACAGAATAACGTTGGTTTTATTACTAACCTAAAAGAAAGCCGCCTCTGCGGCTTTCTTTTTATCCTAAGGAAAGCACATGCAACTATTAGGCTCAACAACCTCGCCATTTGTACGCCGCATTCGTATTTGGGCACTGTTAAATCAATGTAGTCTTGAGTTTATCAACTTAGATATTTTTTCAGACACTGATCGTCAGCTGATGATACAAAATAATCCAGCCCGAAAAATTCCAGTGCTAATCACTAAGCAGCAAACTTTAGCTGATTCAAATAACATCATCCGCTTTTTGCTCGAACAACACAGTCAAACTCGTCTGAATTGGCAACAAGAGCACCTACTAACAATCATTAATGCATGCAATGATTCGCTGGTTGAGCTATTACTTTGTCAGCGTTCAGGATTCGATACACAGGGTGATAAATTATTTTTTAATCTACAAAATGAACGCATTGCTGAAACATTAAGCTATTTAAATAACCATTTTGCAGATGCAGAATTTAAAAGCTGTGAATACCTGTGCATCAGTTTATACTGCTTACTTGATTGGATTTGCTTCCGCGAGTTAACGGATCTAACGGCACATACCGAGTTAATGAATTTCTATTATTCATTTGCTCAGCAACAGGCAGTGCAGCAAACCGATCCACGTAATTAACATTTAAGGGTAAACACATGAGTGATATCGAAATTGAATCAGAACTAGTTAGTTTTGTTGAAAAAGTACGTCAAAGTGAACAAATCTGGGCGCTAGGTGCTGAAGATGGCGGTTTTGTGGTTTGTGACTCTAACCAATTTGAAAACACCGATGTACTACTATTGTGGGAAAGTGAAGCAACAGCAAAAGCCCAGTGTAAAGAAGAATGGGCCGATTACAGCCCACTGCAAATCACCTTGGATGAGTTTTTAGATGACTGGGTTGAAGATCTAAAAGAAGATGACGCACTGGTTGGCCTAAACTGGAATGACGACCAAGTATGTGTTGAAATCGAGCCGGTTGGATTAGCACGCGCACTAAGCGAATAAGCATTACTTAACATTGCTTTACTGCGCTGGTTTATTTGCTATAAACTAGCGCAAATCTTTATTTTCAGGGTATTACGTTGAAGTCCCATCTTGGTCGCCGCCCTTTTTCCGCTATGGAATTACATACGCTTTACCATGGCTATATATATGGTGATCAACGCTTACCTCGCGAACAGCCGAAACACTGGCATTTTTGGCTCCCTTTAATCGCTTATTACAGCGGAGCTTACAGTGATGAAATTGGCCATTTACAACTGTGCGACATTGTTGAACATCAACAGATCCTTTGTTTTCATTTCCATACCCACGGTAAAATAAAAGCCCGTATTGTGCCTATCCATCAAGCACTTTTTGATGCTGGCTTAAACGAGTATATCGCAGCAGTTAAACAACAAGGACACAATCGCCTATTGTTTGACTTACCATCTAAGTCAGGTCGCTATAGCGAGAAAGTTCGCATTTGGTTCTCTGGTGAAGGAGAGCGTGCCGGCTACTTACAAAAGTGTGATATTCCCAATATCGATCAACTTGGTATGAAAACCGCTGTCAGCAGTCTCAGGCTCAATTTTGAGCAGCAAATCCGCATTTATGCAATTCAAGCAGGCAATAAAGATGCTTTTAATTATCTGCTTGGTTTTAATGAATATGAATTGACTGAATTTAGCGATGTAATCACCCTTAATCAGATCTGCCAACAAATACGCGTGATCAACCAGCACATTGATTGGCACCGCTTTAATCAGCGCCACACCATTTGACAAACTTTGTTACCAACTAGCTCATTACTCACTGCTTAAAAACTGTTACGATAACTGAGCACAAAACTCTAACAAGAAAATATCAGGGATATCTATGTTTATTAAAAGCCTACTCACACTCAGTGTGGCCGTTGCAGTAAGTTCAGCTCATGCTAATGAGTTTGTCCTAGAAAAGCTCGCAAAACCAAGTTCTCAACACGTATCTCTAACGCTTGATCCAGCTCAAGAAACCTTTAGCGGTATGACCGAAATCGCCCTTGAAGTACTTAAGCCAACTAACTATATCGAGCTAAATGGTGTTGCTTACGCAACGCAAATGGCAAAACTGCTTGGGGCAGAAAACTGTGACTTAAGTGCTGAAATGCTAAAAACAGGTAAAGTAAAATTTAGCTGCGATGAGCAAATTCAACCAGGTAAATACACGCTTAAAGTCGACTTCACTGCCCCCTATAATCGCCAAAGTGTTGGCCTGTATAAAACCTTAGATCAAGGTGTGCCGTATTTATTTACCCAATTTGAAATGAGCGATGCCCGCCGCGCATTCCCTGTATTTGATGAACCAAGTTATAAAATCCCATTCCAATTAACGATTACTGCACCTAGCTCTCAAAAAGTGTATGCCAATACACCTGAGTTAAAAACGACCGTTAATGGCGATATGACCACTCACTTTTTTGATAAAACACCGCCAATTCCTTCATACTTAGTGGCCATGGCTGTCGGTCCATTTGAGGAGCGTGAAGTCAAAGGCATGCCAATTCCAGGTCGTGTGATCACGCCACAAGGTAAAATTCACTTAGGTGAATATGCCGAGCAAGCAATGCCAAAAGTATTGGCCGCGCTTGAAGGCTACTTTGGTATTCCTTACGTTTATAAAAAACTAGATTCAGTCGCAGTTCCTGAGTTTCCATTCGGTGCAATGGAAAATGCAGGCTTAGTTACCTACCGTGAAGATATTTTGCTGCTTGATTTGGCTACAGCGACTCGCAATAAAAAACAACGCAATGTATCTATCATCGCTCATGAACTTGCTCACCAGTGGTACGGTAACTTAGTAACCATGAAATGGTGGAATGACTTATGGCTAAATGAAGCGTTTGCAAGCTGGATGGCTGCTAAAATCACAGCCCAGCTTAACCCTGAATTTGAATCACATTTAGACCTGCCGCAAAATAACGTTATGGCGTTAGATGCTCGTTTAAGTACTAAGCCAATTCGTAAACCAATCAAAACCGAAGCCGATATTATGGACGGCCTAGGCTTAGCTTATAGCAAAGGCAGCTCGGTATTAGCTATGGTTGAAAACTGGATTGGCGAAGAGGCTTTCCAGCAGGGTATTCGCGCTTATTTAAAAGAGTTCTCGTATAAAAACGCCGAAGCAGCCGACTTATGGCAAGCCCTTGGTAAAGCGTCAAATAAAGATGTGGCAGCGGTTTTAAAATCGTTTATCGAACAATCTTCATTCCCACTGATCAAAGTAACTCAGCAAGGTAAAACGATTACCATTAATCAAAGCCGCTTTACTAACGCGGGCGTTGATGCTCCTGCACAGCTTTGGAATGTGCCAGTTGCAATAAAATACGGTGCTGGCGATAAAGTTAAAACTGCCAATGTATTACTAACTAAAGCCAATCAAACTGTTGAACTTGAATTTGAACCTGAGTGGATTTATCCAGATCAAGGCGCTTTAGGTTATTACCGCTGGGTGATGGATGACAAACAATTTGCTGCATTGATTGATAACGCCGCACAGTCATTGACAGTACGAGAACGTTTAGCGTTATTGTCTGCCGCTGATGCATTACTAGATGCTGGTGTTATTTCTGCTGCACATTTAATGCAAACACTAGAAGTTTTTGTAAGCGACAAACACCCACGCGTTGCTAATACCGCTTTGGGTTATTTAGCCGCACAAAAGCGTACCTTTGAAGATGAAAGCAACCAAGACCTGTGGCCTGAATTTATTCGTAAAAGCATCATGCCTGCAGCTAAACAGTATGGTTTAACTGCAAAAGTTAAAGAAGATGCTGCAATCTCGCAATTACGTACTCAAGTAGTTGCACGTTTAGGTTTTGATGGTGAAGATCAAAGTGTGATTAATACCGCCAAGGCACAAGCCCGTGTTTACTTAAATAACCCAGAAAAAGTTGATCCGTACCTTGCGTCAATCTACTTAAACTTAGCCGCATTCCATGGTGATAAAAACCTACTCGATGCATATATAAATACCTTTAAAACTACCAAAGATCCGCAAGTGCGTACAAAAATGCTAGCGGCTATGAGTTACTTTGGCACGCCAGAGCTACAAACTAAGGTATTAAATTACAGCTTAACTGACGATATCACTGCATCTGACATGCGTACGATTATGTCAGGACAGGCTTACACGAAAACCCGTGAAGCTTTGTTTATTGAATGGATATACGCGAATTACGATAAGGTAGTTGCAAACTTGCCACCTTTCTTCGTACCTAACCTGCCTAACTTTACCACCTCAGGTTGTAGCGCCAGCAGCTTAGCAAAAACGCAAACTTTCTTTATGAGCAAAATTGCTGATGAGCCAGGTTATGCCCGCACCTTAAGCAAGCTTGAAGAAAGCGTAAATAATTGTATTGCACTTAAAGAACGTGAACTAGCTTCAGTTAATAGTTTCTTAAAACGTTAATTTATACCCAAACCATCTCAAGATACAGAATTCAGCGTTTCACAGGTGCTTAATATCAAGGCGTTACTTTGCAAGAATGGCAGTCCCTTTTAAGAAGGAACAACGATGAGAGTAAGTGCCTGTGAAACGCCCAAGGGGTTGGTTTAAAAGCGATTTATACTGCGTTATTGATTTTAACAAGGGAATCACCATTCTTTGCAATCAATGCCTTGCCTAAATCGCTTTTAATTCCAACTGAAACTCGCATCTTGAGGTGGCTTGGGTATATATCTACAAAAACGGCAAGCCATTGGCTTGCCGTTTTTTATCAACAGCGTTATTTATCCATTGATAATTTTTACTAGCTGAGAAATAAACTCTTTTGCTCCTTCAACGCTGGTCATTTTAAAACCAATTCCATAATGGATTGGATTCGTGCTTTTAAAAATACGCGTTGGAAACCGTGTCATTTCACTACTATGAAAAAAACCGCTAATGCGGTTAACGCCTGCTATTTTATTAAAATCATCACTAAAGACTTCCAGTGCAGGACGAAGCACAAGCTTAGCTTGGCCACCTTCTATATGCAGATAAATTGCTTCTTTGGACTTAGGTAACATATATTCAGTGATATTCTTAATTCTAAAATTACTACGGCACTCTAATGCAATAAGTTGCTCGTTGATTTGCTCTGGACTAGCTGACATGGATATCCTTGATTTTCATTAAGCTCTTAGCTGTAAACTACAGCACAGCCAAGAACCTGCAAAGTTTTATATTATAGTTATTTAACGCAGACAAAAGCGAGTTGATCATTTAAGTAGCTCATACGGGTAATATTGGTATCACAGAAAGGCGTTAAATCAAGCCATAGCGAGACCTGCTCAGGGCTATTTAGCTGGCGCTGGTAAACACGATTATCGACCGCATAAATGACCGTATTAGCGTCTTTAAATGCGTAATCTTGTACAGTCTGCGGTAAACGAAAGAGGTCAGTGACGGTATTTTCTTGCGGATCATAACTTGCTAACCAGTGCTGCTGCGCTTTGCTATAACTAAATGTATAGGCAGCTAATGCATGATTAAATGTCAACGTACGGCCAATATGCTCAGCAACCACTTTTAGCTTCGCTGCAGCAACCTGAGTATATTGTAAAGTATGTGGTTCGCCTAAAATAAACATCACCATATCATTTTTGGCGCCCCAGGCATGATAACCAACTGGTTCTACCCACTCAAAAATACGACTTGGTTTAACATTATCGTCAAACGGATATTGCCATAACTTTTGCTTACCATCCGCCTCGACTACGATAGCTGACAGTGCCTTACCATTAGGTGTTAAAGTCGGCGAGTATTCACTCACAGCAGTATTTGTTAAATTAGTTACTTGCTTATTGGTAAAATCATAAAAAGCTAGATCTGTTTGACTTTGCCCTTCACTTTGCACTTCTTGGGTAAAATAAATACCCTCTTTGGTAAGTAAAGGCTGATTATTATAAACATCATTATTAGTGATACGGCTTACTTGTAACCCATATTCTGTGTTAAGTTTAGCAAGTAAAATTTCGCTTTTTGGCATCGCAGCTAAAACGCTATTAGGGGTAACTGCAAGGGTGGCAACAAAACTTAGCCAAGGTAAAGTCAATTTCATATCATTCTCTAATTATTTTTATCGCCCTTATAATAGCGCTATTTTATAGTTATTCCCAAGTCTGTTATTGATATGTCACTTGACCTACCCCCTTACTACGCCTTATAACTACAGAGCTACTTAAAACGAGAAAAATTATGTCAGCTAAACATCCTATTATTGCGATCACTGGTTCATCTGGTGCGGGTACTACCACCACGACAAGTGCTATTAAGCATATATTTCGTAGTCTTAATATTGAGGCCGCATTTATAGAGGGCGACAGTTTTCATCGCTATACTCGTCCTGAGATGGATAAAAAAGTTCGCGAAGCGCAGCAAGAAGGTAAACACATTAGTTACTTTGGTCGTGAAGCTAATGACTTTGCAGCCCTTGAAGGTTTGTTCAGCACCTATGGCGATACTGGAGCAGGTAAATTACGTCGTTATTTGCATACCTTTGACGAAGCCGTGCCATACAATCAACTACCAGGTACCTTTACTCCGTGGCAAGAACTGGAAAGCAGCACCGATATTTTATTCTACGAAGGACTGCATGGCGGTGTTGTCGATGAAGATCATGATGTAGCTAAGCATGTTGATTTACTAATTGGTATGGTGCCTATCATTAACCTTGAGTGGATCCAAAAGTTAATCCGCGACACCTCTGAACGTGGTCACTCTCGCGAAGCTGTTATGGGCTCAATTGTCCGCAGTATGGATGATTACATTAATCACATTACGCCACAGTTCTCACGTACTCACATAAACTTTCAGCGCGTGCCAACCGTTGACACCTCAAACCCATTTAGCGCAAAAGATATTCCGTCCCTTGATGAAAGCTTTGTGGTTATTCGTTTTCGTGGCATAGATGACGTCGATTTTCCGTATTACCTACGTATGATCGAAGGCAGCTTTATGTCGAGGATCAACACCTTAGTGGTCCCTGGTGGAAAAATGGGACTCGCTATGGAGTTAGTATTAACCCCACTTATCAAAGATATTATCCTTAAAAAGCGTGCGCTTGCCGAATTAGCCCCCGTTGATTTGCCTATTTAAGAAATACGCTTGCTGAAATACATAGCTTATGTAAACTGCTGACTTCATCATAAAAGGAGATATCAGCATGACAGAGCCATTACGCATTCTTGTCGGTTCCAAAAATCCGGTAAAAATAAATGCTGCCCGCAGTATTTTCTCTCTCTATTACCCTGATATGACGATTGATTGTCAAGGAGTTGATGCACCTTCACAAGTACCTGATCAGCCAATAGGTGAAGATGAAACACGAATAGGCGCACAAAATCGTGTCTTGTATTGCCAACAGCATTACCAAGCTGATTTTTATGTTGCAATGGAAGGTGGTGCTGAGCAATTTAGCTACGGCCCCGCTACCTTTGCATTTGTAGTCGTTGCTGATAACCAACAACGTGCTATCGGTCGTAGTAGTAACCTTCCTTTACCCCCAAGCCTGTATAATGCGTTATTGCAAGGCAAAGAACTTGGCGATGTAATGGATAACGCATTTAATACTACCAATATCAAACAGCAAGGCGGTGCTATTGGTTTATTAACTAATCATCATGCCACCCGAGAAAGTACCTATACGCAAGCGCTGACACTCGCTATGGCGCCTTTTCTTCATCCCGCGCTTTACTCTAAGGAAGTTTAATGAAGTACACCCATGTTTTATTTGATGCCGACGAAACCTTATTTAGCTTTAATGCCTATGCAGGCTTAAAAAGAATGTTTGCAGTTTATGGCGTTGATTTTAATGACGCTGATTACAGTCATTATCAAGCAACAAATAAACCGTTGTGGCTTGAGTATCAAAACAATACTATTTCCGCTACTCACCTACAAGTCACTCGATTTAGTGAGTGGGCTAATAAGCTCAATGTTCCAGCTCAACAGCTTAATGATGATTTTTTAACTGCCATGGCTGAGATCTGCGAACCATTACCTGGTGCTATTGAACTGCTAAATAAACTAAAACCGCATGCTAAATTAGGCATTATCACTAATGGTTTTACCCAGCTACAAGCACGCCGCTTAGAGCATACCGGATTAAAAGAGATGTTTGATTGTTTAGTTATCTCTGAGCAAGTGGGAATTGCAAAACCAGCCGCAGAAATTTTTTATCACACTTTTGAACTGTTAGGTAATCCACCAAAAGAACAGATCTTAATGGTCGGTGATACCGCAAGCAGTGATATCTTAGGTGGCCAAAATGCCGGGATTGATACCTGCTGGCTACAGCATCCCAACACAGTTCTGCCAGAAGGCATTGAACCAACATACCAAGTGACTGAGCTGGTACAGTTACAACAGCTGTTAGGATTGTAAAAAGGTTTAATACCAATCGACTTAAATATTTAACCATTCTAGCGAGCTAAATAAAGCGCTAACTGCGTTATAATTTTTTAAGTAGAACAACTACATGTCAAAATTTACGCCTTGTTATCACTCCATTTATCTGTCGCTATAAATGGTCAGTAACTTAACACGATTGGTATAACATTAAAAAACTAAACCGCAATATTTAAACAAAAAAATGACGCTAGATAGCGTCATTTTTTATAACTGTTTTAAGCGTTTGCGATTAAGCTGTGGCTACTTCTAAACCTGGTGCTGGCATGTATACTGGGGTATCAAATGTTGCCCATTCCCATGCTGACTCAGTCGCCATAATTTTACGAAGTAACTTATTGTTCAGGTCATGGCCTGATTTATAAGCTGTAATTTTTCCTAAAATGTTGTGGCCTGTCATAAACATGTCACCAACACAGTCTAGAATCTTATGCTTAACAAACTCATCGCTATAACGCAGACCGTTAGGATTAAGTACTTTAAACTCATCCAATACCACGGCGTTATCCATGCTGCCACCTAAAGCTAGGTTATTAGCATGCATATATTCAATGTCTTTCATAAAGCCAAAAGTACGTGCGCGGCTGATTTCTTCCGTAAAGCTTTGTGCCGTAATATCTAAACCGATACGTTGGCGGCTTTCATTGATTGCCGGATGATCGAAAGCAATTTCAAAGTCGATATGAAAACCATCATATGGTTCAATCTCGGCCCATTTATCACCTTCTTCAATACGTACTTTTTCTTTAATACGAATAAAGCGCTTAGCCGCATTCTGCTCTGCAATGCCGCCTTTTTGTAACAAATAAATGAATGGTAATGCACTACCATCCATTATTGGTACTTCTGAGCTATCTAATTCAACGATCAAATTATCGATACCCATTGCCGCTACCGCAGCAATAAGGTGCTCAGTCGTAGATAAGCGAACGCCATCTTTATTAGTTAAACAGGTACATAATTGCGTATCGCCAACGGCTTCAGGTGTTGTTTCAAAATCAACAACCGGATCAAGGTCGACACGACGAAATACTATCCCAGTATTTGCGCTCGCAGGTCGGAGAGTAATAGTGACCTTCTCACCTTTGTGAAGTCCAATTCCTATGGCTTTGACTATCTCTGCAATGGTACGCTGTTTAATCATAGCTTCGCTCACTTATAGTTACAGTTAGACCGCCGATTATATCACATATACGACCAGCTGCCAAATTCGTTCGCTTTTTAAACAAAAACAATTACCTTTTTGCTTAATCTGCTTGTTTTCTTAAAAATGCAGGGATGTCGAAATAATCGCCACCTTCTGATTTATTAGACTTTTTACCGCTATCATTAGTTTTAGATAAACCACTATTGCTTTGCGTTGTCTTGCTCGATTCATGCTTTTCAATCGCTGGAGCAGCAGTCATTTCATCGCCACTACCTTGGCTTGCAAAGCTTGGTACATACATACTGCTAGTTTGGTTTGTTGAACTGCT
Organism: Pseudoalteromonas sp. SG44-8; assembly: GCF_014164125.1. Taxonomy (NCBI): domain Bacteria; kingdom Pseudomonadati; phylum Pseudomonadota; class Gammaproteobacteria; order Alteromonadales; family Pseudoalteromonadaceae; genus Pseudoalteromonas; species Pseudoalteromonas sp. SG44-8. The sequence goes on from NZ_JACJEQ010000011.1 coordinate 93,133, forward strand.
AACATCAGAACCTGACGCTTTTTTAAAGCCGTTATCGACAATACCAAACTGTGGACGACGATCGCCGCCTAAACCTGTAGCGACTACAGTTACACGTAGTTCATCAGTCATTTCAGGGTCAATAACCGCACCAACCACCACAGTCGCATTTTCAGATGCTAATGCTTTAACGTGATTACCAACAATTTCAAACTCTTCAATTGCGATATCCATACCTGCAGTGATGTTAACTAGGATGCCTTTCGCGCCAGTTAAATCAACGTCTTCAAGCAGTGGGCTTGAGATTGCAGCTTCTGCAGCTTCTTGCGCACGATCAGGACCCGATGCAGACGCTGTGCCCATCATCGCAGTACCCATGGCTGACATTACTGTACGTACGTCGGCGAAATCCACGTTAATCAAACCAGAACGAGTAATTAGTTCCGCAATACCTTGCACGGCACCAAATAATACATCATTAGCTTTAGCGAATGCGTCTAATAGTGTAGTCCCTTTGCCTAAAACTTTAAGCAATTTATTGTTAGGAATTGTAATAAGTGAATCTACAATTTCTGACAATTCGTTAATACCTTGTTCAGCCGCTGCTGCGCGCTTTTTACCTTCAAAGTCAAACGGACGTGTCACTACAGCAACCGTTAAAATACCTAACTCTTTAGCAATTTTGGCAACCACAGGCGCAGCCCCTGTGCCAGTACCACCGCCCATACCCGCTGCGATAAATACCATATCAGCACCTTCAAGGCTGGCACGAATAGTATCGGCGTCTTCTTCTGCTGATTTACGACCTACATCAGGGTTTGCACCCGCACCTAGCCCAGACGTGATCTGAGTACCTAGTTGCACTGTAATATCTGCTGATGAGTTACGTAATGCCTGAGCATCCGTATTAGCGGCAATAAAACGCACGCCTTCAATTTGTTGCTTAACCATGTGCTCAACAGCGTTACCGCCGCCGCCGCCCACGCCTATTACTTTTATAACAGCTTCTTCGCTGTGTTGTTCCATTATATCAAACATGTTTACTCTCCGACTTGAGTATTAAAACTCGCCTTGAAACCACTTCGTTATGCGGTTCCACCAATTATTATCGCCTTCAGGTTTCGATTTTTGTGCATTCATCGATTGCATTGTGCGGCCATATTGTAATAAGCCAACCGCCGTTGCATATGAAGGGTCATCTACATAATCTGTCAAACCAACTATCCCTATAGGTTTGCCTATTCTCACTGGCATCTGGAAAATGTCTTCAGCCACTTCCATCGCGCCAGCCATTTTAGCACTACCGCCAGTAATGACGAGTCCTGCTGCAATTTGGTCTGCTAATCCTGAACGATGAATTTCTTCCATCGCTAATTCAAATAATTCTCTAAAACGTGGCTCAACCACCTCAGATAAGGTATGACGCGACATTAACCGCGCTGGTCGCCCGCCTACACTAGGCACTTCAATAGTTTCTTCGCTGCTGGCCATTTGGCTACTTGCACAGGCATATTGTACCTTGAGTGATTCAGCATGGGATATCGGTGTACGAAATATTTTTGCAATATCGCCAGTAACTTGGTTACCCGCTACAGGAATAACTGCAGAGTGGCGCAACGCACCATTGATATAAATAGTGATATCCATCGTACCGCCACCGATATCAAGTACCGCAACACCAAGCTCTTTTTCGTCATCGGTTAATACCGAATAACACGACGCTAATGCGGTGAAAATCAGTTGGTCAACTTCAAGACCACAACGCTCAACACATTTTTCAATATTTTTCGCCATATCGTTTGAGCAAGTTATGATGTGAGCACGGGCTTCCATTCGTACACCACTCATACCACGCGGGTTTTTAATCCCTTCTTGCATATCGATACTATATTCTTGCGGCAGCGCATGCAGCATTTTACGTTCGGCTGAAATAGGCACAGAGCGCGCAATATGAATAACATTTTCAATGTCTTCATCAGTCACTTCAGTGTTATTAATTGCCACAACACCACTTTCGTTTTGGCACTGAATATGTTTACCTGAGATCCCCAAATACACGGAGCTAATACGGCAATCAGCCATAAGTTCAGCTTCATCGATTGCACGACGAATAGACTCCGACACCAAGTTAAGGTCGTTTACGCCGCCTTTATCCATACCATGGGACACTTGGCTGCCAACCCCAACAATGCTGAGTTTGTTATCTGCGGTGATTTCACCAACCGTGGCCACCACTTTTGAGGTGCCAACGTCTAATCCAATCACTAGGTTTCTTTCTGCTGACTTAGTCATGCCTTACTCTTATTTTGTAATTGCGCTTCTTCCAGGAGCTTCCAGCTCACTGCAAGGCCGGTATCATACCGTAAATCCACTACATCTACTTGTGCATCTGCACGTTTTTCCATCCGCGGGTAAACATCTATAAACCGCTGTACCCGTTTAGCTTTTTCTTTACGCCCTAATTTAAGGCGAATACCGTTATCGAGCCATAACTGCCATGAAAATCGCTCTGACAATGCAAGACTGGTTAACTTAAAACTATTGACCTTAAGCATTTCATCAAGCTGCTTGAAAGCTCCCCAAGCTTCAAACTCACTGCCCTCAGGGCCATAAAGTTGTGGCAGCTCGTCACTGAGCTTCGCACTGCTAGCTTGAAACACTTCACCGCTTTGGTTAAGTAATAAATCACTGTTCCACACTGCGACGGCCTGATGCTCTACCACATACACTTGTAATGTATCTGGCCACTGCTTGCGTACCGATGCAGTAGCAACCCATGGCAGCTCTTGAACCAAATGTTGAACATGTTTAACATCTAAATCAAAAAAACTCGATAAGTCAGCTTTTTTAATCGCGCCAATAATCGCTTTTTCGTCCGTATATTGAGGTTTCCCCAACACCGCTAAATGCTTTATCTGCGCATCTTTATTTTCCACCAACCACTGTCTAACGCCGCTGGTTATTTGTACTAAGCTAAAAACTACAATAAGGAAAAAGCTCACACCAAAGATTAACGACCAATTGAGTTGCTGTTTTAATTGTTGCGCTTTTTCCAAAAAGGGATGCATATTAAAGCGTTTGCTCCAAAATGCGAACAACTAATTGCTCAAAGCTTGCACCATTTGCTTTAGCAGCCATTGGCACTAACGATTTTTCAGTCATTCCTGGTACTGTGTTTACTTCTAACAAATAAAAGTTACCGTCTGCATCTTGCATTGCATCAACACGACCCCAACCACTGGCACCCACCAGATCAAATGCCGCTAAAGCCATTGCTTGTAAATGCGTGGTATCGCCAGCTGATAAGTCTGCTGGGCAATGATATTGCGTGGTATTTGACTGATACTTTGCTTGGTAATCATAAAAACCATTCGGGGTGGTCATTTCAATTACTGGCTGTACCTCATCGCCTAGTACAGTGATTGTAAATTCGCGCCCTGTTATCCACTGCTCAACCAGCACTTGGCTGTCAAACTTAAACGCTTCGGCTAAAGCAGCTTCAAGCTCTTGCGCATTATTTGCTTGCGCCATACCAATGCTAGAACCTTCGTGCGACGGTTTTACCATCACTTTTTTCAGTTCATTCATTATCGCTGTAGCATCAAAACCACGTTTGCTATCCACCACCGCATAAGGCGCAGTGCTCAAGCCCGCAGATTTAAATAAATGCTTACAACGTATTTTATCCATCGCCAATGCTGAGCCTAATACGTTACTGCCAGTGTATGGCAACCCCATAAACTCAAGTGCACCTTGAATAGTACCGTCTTCACCACCGCGACCATGCAGGGCGATAAATACTCGTTCAATGCCGAGTTCTTTTAATTGCCATAACGGTTGCTCTTTTGGATCAAAGCCAATTGCATCAACGCCCGCATTTTGTAATGCGTTCAATACCGCTTGGCCTGATTTTAGTGATACTTCGCGCTCAGCTGAGTGTCCACCAAACAACACTGCCACTTTGCCAAACTGTGTGTTTAATTGCGTCATACCTTTACCTGCTTAAGTTGCTCAATCGACAGCGATGTCGCCGCGAGTGTTTTTACTAATTGACCAATATTACCAGCACCTTGGGTTATAACTAAATCATTATCTTGTAACGTATCAGCTAATACTCCAGCTAGTTCAGAGCTACTTGCAACATGCAGTGGTTCTTTACCGCGTTGACGTAAGCTACGACATAAACTTTTACTGTCTGCGCCAATAATTGGCTCTTCACCAGCGCCGTATACATCAAGCAATAATAACTGATCAACATCGGCTAACACTTTTACAAAGTCTTCATATAAATCACGAGTACGAGTAAAGCGATGTGGTTGATAAATCATTACTAAGCGTTTATCAGGCCAGCCTTGGCGAATTGCCGCTATAGTCGCTGCAACTTCTGAAGGGTGATGACCATAATCATCCACCAGCATTACTTTGCCACGTTCGTTTTCAAAATCGCCATAATGCTGAAAACGACGTCCGATACCTTCAAACTGTTGCAATGCTTCTAAAATCGCGTGATCAGCTATTTGTTGATCTTTTGCAACAGCAATCGCTGCAGTGGCGTTCAATGCATTATGTTTACCTGGCATATTTAAATGCACAGTTAATTCATCACCTTGCTTAGTGCGCACTTTAAACTGACTGGTATTTGCCGTTTGGCTAAAATCAGTCATGCGGTAATCGGCGTCGCTCGATTCACCATAAGTGATCACAGGACGGCCAAATCGCGGAATAAGCTCAGCTGCCACTTCTGAATCGATACACACCACAGCAAGGCCATAAAAAGGCAGGTTATGAATGAAATCCACATAAGTGTCTTTCATTTTTTCTAAGCTACCGCCGTAGGTATCCATGTGATCTTCTTCAATATTAGTGATCACCGATACCATAGGTTGCAAATGCAAGAATGACGCATCACTCTCATCAGCTTCAGCAATTAAAAAATCACTTTTACCGACTTTTGCGTTACTACCCGCACTATTAAGTAAGCCACCAATAATAAAGGTTGGATCCAGCCCAGCTTGAGCATAAATACTTGCGATCAAACTAGTGGTGGTGGTTTTACCATGAGTGCCAGCGATAGCAATACCGTGGCGAAAGCGCATTAGCTCGGCCAACATCTCTGCACGGCGCACAACCGGAATACGTGCCGCCTTAGCTGCAATAATCTCAGGGTTAGTTTCATCAATTGCACTTGAAACCACCACTACATTGGCATCTTTAACATTACTTTGATGATGGCCAATAAACACTTCAGCGCCAGCTTGGATCAAACGTTCGGTCATTGCACTATGGGCAATATCAGAGCCAGTAATACGATATCCTTCAAATGCGAGTACTTCGGCAATACCGCCCATTCCTGCACCACCAATACCAATAAAGTGGATAGTGCTAATTCGGCGCATTGCCGGGCGAGTGCTCTTGTGTGTTGACATTTGTTTCACTTAATTATCTCTTTTTTCTGTTACTTGCAGCGCTGACAAGGGGACACCTGCGGCATCCATACAATGCCATGCGACATTGGCAGTAGCTTCTAGTGTCGCCAATTGCTTAGCATTGCCTGCAAGTTCACTGATTAATGCTGGTTTGGCTAAATACGGGCGTAATAGTTCAACAATACTGTGTTGATTGAACTGCCCCTGTGGCATTAATAATGCCGCATTGCCATCAACTAAAAATTTTGCATTCGCAGTTTGATGATCGTCAACCGCATGCGGAAACGGCACAAACACGGCCATTTTTCCTGCAGCAGCAATCTCACTTACGGTTAACGCCCCCGCGCGGCAAATTACAATATCTGCCCAGCCATAAGCCGTATCCATATCATCAATAAACTCAGCCACCTTAGCTTGTTCAGCACTAAAACCTTGCTGCTGATATGCCTGTGTTACTGAGCCTAAATGACCTTTACCGGTTTGATGCCATGTATTGATCTGAAACTCTTCACTGAGCTGTTTAAATGCTGCTGGCAAAGTTTGGTTTAGCACCTGCGCACCTAACGAGCCACCAACGACCAACACGTTAACCGGACTTGATACTTCCCGCATTGCCACATTTGCTACGCTGGCTCGTACCGGATTACCAACCACGTCACTGTATCCAGAGGCAAATGCTTGCGGAAATGCAGCCAACACTTTATTGGCAAACTTGGCTAGGTACTTATTACTCATACCGGCAACCGCATTTTGCTCATGGATCACCAGTGGTATACCTAAGCTTTTTGCGGCAATACCAGTCGGCCCAGTAACATAGCCGCCCATTGCTAACACAACATCAGGTTGTTGTTTTTTCAATACTTTGCGTGCTTGTAATATGGCATTAATCACCATAAAGGGGGCTTTTACTAAACGTGCAAGGCCATTGCCACGTACACCTTTAACATTAATAAAATCAATCTCAATATTATACTTTGGTACAACCTGCGCTTCCATTCGATCAGCAGTGCCAATCCAACTCACTTGCCAACCTTGTTGCCTTAAGTGATCAGCCACAGCTATGCCGGGAAAAATATGCCCGCCAGTACCGCCAGCAACAACGACTAATTTTTTATTCATCGCTTGCCTCCACCGGATGTTGCTTGTTTAGTGGCCATTTTGGTTTCAAAATCCACGCGTAATAAAATACCTGCCGCAATAGTCATGATAAGTAAACTTGAGCCACCATAAGATACAAACGGCAAGGTTAAACCTTTGGTTGGCAAAATACCGGCACTCGCCCCCACATTAACCATGGTTTGAAATGCAAACCAAATACCTATTGCGAATGCAAAGTAACCTTCATATTCTTTGCCACATTTAAGTGCTTGCTGACCAATTAACAGTGCTCTAAACACCAAAGTACCAAACACCATTAAAATACTGACGATACCGATAAAACCTAACTCTTCGCCAATCACCGCAAAAATAAAGTCATTATGGGCCTCAGGTAAATATTGCAATTTTTGCACACTATTACCTAAACCTTGGCCAAACCAACCACCTTGGCTATATGCCATCAGCGATTGTACTAACTGGTAGCCTTTACCAAATGGGTCATCCCATGGCTCTAGAAAACCGACCACCCGCGCCATCCGATATGGCTCAACAATAATGAGCAATACGACTAAGCCTACGCCTGTTAATATCAAGGCAAAAAACTGCCATAACTTAGCCCCAGCTAAGAACAATAAGCCTACGGTAGTTACAAACATCACCACCACAGTGCCTAAATCGGGCTGTAATAAAATCAACAATGCGTAAACTGCAAACACCGCGATTGGCTTAGCAAAGCCTTTGATGTTTTCTTGAACTTCCTCACGTTTACGCACTAAGTAACCGGCGATATAACTGAAAAAGAATAATTTAGCCGCTTCAGCGACCTGAAAGCCCACCGGACCTACTGGGATCCAACGTTTTGCGCCATTCACTTCACGTCCAACGATTAACACCACTATCAGTAGCGCCATGCCAAACAGTAATAAGTAAGGATTCGAGCGTTTCCACCAAGTCATTGGTACACAACAGGTGATCCAAAACAGCACAAAGCCCATCGCCAAAAACATGCTGTGGCGAATAATAATATGATAGGGATTGTTAAATAAGCGATCAGCGGTCGGCATCGACGCACTCGTCACCATCACAAACCCCAAGCCAATTAGCATGATCACACAATATAACAGTGGCACATCGTATAACTGCGCCGAAGGCTTAGGAGTCAGGGTGTCACGAATATTAGCTAAAGCAATCATACTGCCTCCGCTAATACGCATTGACTAAAGTGCTCACCACGTTGCATATAATTGTTATACATATCGATACTGGCACATGCAGGTGCAAGCAACACAATATCGCCCGCAGTGGCAAGTTGCTTGGCAAGCATCACCGCTTGCTGCATATTTTCTGTTAAGTGGCCTTTGTCAGTCAACGCAACCAGTGCTTTGGCATCTTTACCAAAACAAATAAGCGCTTTAACTTGCTGTTGTAAATACGGCTTTAAGCTATCGAGATCGGCGCCTTTGGCATCGCCTCCGGCAATCACCACTAGTTGCTTGGCCTGATCGGCTAAACTTTCTATCGCCGCAATGGTGGCCCCGACATTCGTAGCTTTAGAGTCATTAAAATATTTAACCCCCGCTTGCTCGGCAACAAACTGACAACGATGCGCCAAGCCAGTAAATTGGCTAAAAGCTTGTGCAAACTGACTAGCACTGATATCAAATGGGCTCAATAATGCCATAACCGCTAACGCATTTAGCTGATTATGACGACCAACTACGGCTAAGCTACTAACAGGCAATAGAGCTTTGCCTTGATAACTAAAGTAACTGTCACCTTGATACGTCATTAAACAATAATCCGCATTTTCTAAGCCAAAGCTTAATTGCGGCATTGTTTTTGTATACGTTGCTGGGTCAGTCTTATTTACTACAGCCAGCGCGGCATTAGCATAAATCGTTTGTTTTGAATCAATATAGGCTTGGTAGCTCGGGTAACGGTCTAAATGATCTTCCGACACATTAAGTACCGTAGCGCTAACCGGTTTTAAGCTGTGCATCGTATCGAGCTGAAAACTCGATAGCTCTAATACGTAAACATCAAAATCATCAGCTAATAAATCCAGTGCGGCAGTACCAATATTTCCGCCAAGTCCGACTTTATAGCCAGCCGTTTTCAATACTTCATAAGCCAACGTAACGACAGTCGATTTACCGTTAGAGCCTGTTACAGCCACCACCGGCTTGTCTGTTAAACGAGCAAATAACTCAATATCACCAATCACTTCAACACCCGCTTGCATTGCTTGTGCAACTGCTGGAAGTGTTAAACTTAAACCGGGGCTGATGATGATCATATCAGCGCTTTCAAGCTGTGCAGTTGCCAAATTACCAAACTGCGTCGTTAAATTTGGCGCATGTTGTTGTAACCAATCACAACCGGGCGGTGATTGGCGACTATCAACTACATTAGGCGTTAAACCTTGAGATAATAAAAAACGCACAATGCCCAGACCGGTTACACCGAGTCCGAGCACTGTAATATGTTTGTTTTTCATCTCGTTTAAATACGTCATTTACCTGATCTTTAATGTTACTAGGCCAGCTAACACTAGCACGATAGAAATTATCCAAAAACGCACGATAACTCGTGGCTCAGGCCAGCCTTTTAATTCGTAATGATGATGGATTGGTGCCATTCTAAAAATCCGTTGGCCACGTAATTTATAAGAGCCAACTTGCAAGATAACCGACAGTGCTTCCATCACAAATACACCGCCCATAATGATTAAAATTAACTCTTGGCGAACTAATACAGCAATAATACCCAATGCTCCACCAAGCGCTAATGAACCAACATCACCCATAAATACTTGTGCTGGGTAAGTGTTAAACCATAAAAAGCCTAATCCGGCACCAACAATGGCGGTACATACCACAACCAACTCACTGGCCAATGGTAAATGTGGAATATGCAAGTAAGCTGAGAAATTCACGTTACCTGTTAAGTAAGCGATAATAGCCAGTGCTGCTGCCACTAAAATAGTCGGTACAATGGCCAGACCATCCAAGCCATCGGTCAGATTCACAGCATTTGACGTACCCACCACTACAAAGTAAGTCATAACTATGTAAAACAAACCTAGCTGCGGTAATACATCTTTAAAAAACGGCACTACTAATGATGTTTCGTTGGCATGGTTAGCAGTAAAAAATAATGCGCAGGCAACCACTAAGGCAATCACTGACTGCCAAAAATACTTCCATTTAGCAATTAACCCTTTTGGATCTTTGCGGATCACTTTACGGTAATCATCAACAAAGCCCACAATTCCCAATGAGCCGATCACAAACAAGGTAGCCCATACATATTTATTCGCTAAATCAGCCCACAGCAAAGTACTGGTAAAAATAGACGCTAAAATTAACAAGCCTCCCATGGTTGGGGTGCCTTTTTTCGATAGATGCGACTCCGGGCCATCGTTACGAACCACTTGACCAATTTGCATTCTTTGCAAAGCACGGATCAACTTAGGCCCAAAATACAATGAAATTAATAATGCCGTTAAAATACCAAATACAGCGCGAACGGTTAAATACGAGAACACATTAAATGCACTGTAATATTGTGTTAAATACTCAGCCAGCCAAACTAACATTGAGATACTCCATTGCGGCCAGTTTGCTGGCTGTTAACTAAATCTTGTACTAATAATTCCATGCGAGAACTGCGTGATCCCTTCACGACTATGGTGGTTTTTTGTGCTAAGTCAGTTAACTGTGCTTGTAATTGTTGCAACAGTTCCTCGCGGCTTGAAAAATGCCGCTGTGGTTTAGCAAATTCATCACTGGCGTATTGACTCAATACACCTAAGCTATACAACTCATCAATACCTTGTTGTTTGGCATAGGCGCCAACTTGTTGGTGATAAAGCGCAGCTTCTTCACCAAGTTCTCCCATATCACCTAACGCTAAAATACGCTGACCTTGTATATCACTAAGTAAATCAATCGCGGCTTTAACCGATTGCACATTGGCATTATAAGTGTCATCAATCACGGTTAGTGTTTCATTGACTTGAATAATGTTTACTCGGCCTTTTACTTCAGCCATGGTTGCTAGTGCCATTGCCACCGCCTCAAGACTAACGCCAAATTCACAGGTTAATGCAGCTGCTATAAGGGCGTTTGTAACATTGTGACGACCTGGTAATGAAAGCTTAACGGGTACTCGCTGCTGCTTGGTACAAATATAAAAAGAAGCATGAGCTTGTTCATCGAGACTGACTTCTTCTGCCCAAATATCTAGTTGTTCAGTGCTTGAAAAACGTTTTACACTGCGCCCTTGTAACTTAGTAAGCCAACCATCACTGAATTCGCTGTCACAGTTAACTAGCGCAATGCCATGCTCTTTCAAACCATCGTAAATTTCACTTTTAGCCGTTGCTACACCCGCAAGAGAGCCAAAACCCTCAATATGTGCAGCTGCCACATTACAAACAACGGCAACATCGGGCTTAGTCATCGCCGTGGTATAGGCAATTTCACCAATATGGTTAGCGCCAAGCTCAATGACCGCATATTTGTGCTGCGGTTCTAGGCGTAACAAGGTTAATGGCACGCCAATATCATTATTAAAATTACCTTTGGTCGACAGTACTTCACCGTGAGGAGCTAAAATAGCTGCGCACATTTCTTTTACTGTGGTTTTACCGACACTACCTGTAATTGCGATAGTTTTTGGTGCCACACTGGCCATTACCGCAGCACCAATTTCGCCTAGCGCAATACGCGTATCAGTAACTAAAAACTGTGGAATATCAACGGCAACTTTTTGACTAACAATAGCGGCTATTGCGCCTTTGTCTTTCGCTTGTTGTAAAAACTGATGGCCATCAAAATTAGGGCCTTGTAGGGCTAAAAATACTTCTCCTTCGCATACGGTGCGAGTATCGGTATTAATATTTTTTACTGTTTGATTATCACCTTGATAATCAGTTGCTAGCACATTTGCTAGCCAATCAAAATCCATTGGGATCATAACTGCGATCCTCTTATTTGTTGTTCTTGTGGGTCTAGCTTTTGCTTTTGTTGTAAGTGCTGCTGGACAAATTTACGATCGCAAAAATCTATCCGTTGCGTACCAATTATTTGATAATCTTCATGGCCTTTACCTGCAATAAGCACTACGTCATTGGCATTTGCGTTATCTATTGCAAAGGCAATAGCATGAGCACGGTCAGCTTCTAAGTGCGCACGGTCAGGCTGGCTTAAACCAGCAGCAACATCTTTAATGATCTGCCATGGCTCTTCGCTACGCGGGTTATCACTGGTAATAATTACTTTATCAGCATTTTGCTCAGCCGCTTGGGCCATCATTGGTCGCTTGCCTTTATCACGGTCTCCGCCGCAACCAAATACACAACTTACGCCACCGGGCACATGTTGTTGCAATGCTTGCAATGCTAAAGCTAACGCATCTGGCGTGTGAGCATAATCAACAATACAGGTTGGTTGGTTTGGCGCGCTAAATGCTTGCATGCGTCCAGCAACTGGTTGCAAGCTTGCACAACCGGCTGCCAGTTGATCTAATGGGTAACCTAAACCAAGTAAAGTTGCGATTGCAGCCGCTAAATTATATAAATTAAATTCGCCAAACAGCGGACAGGTAATAGCAATATCACCCCAACTTGTAGTCAACTGTGCCGATATACCGGTTTTATGGTAAGAAACATCAGTAAAGTACACAAACTTAGCACCTTTTGGCTGCAAGTTTTTATGGCCATAACACACTAAGTTATTAAAATCGTATTGTTCTAACCATTGCTCTACTTGGTTATCATCTTGATTTAGTACCACCAGCTGCGCGTCAAAATCTCGCATTAGCATTAACTTTGCATCGGCATAACTTGCCATATCACCGTGGTAATCTAAATGATCGCGCGATAAATTAGTAAACACAGCAGCTTTAAAGTGCGTTTTCGCAACACGCTGCTGTACCAAACCATGTGATGACACTTCCATCGCCACCAGTTTGTTATTGTCAGTGGCAAGTTGCGCTAATATTCTTTGTAAATCAACACAAGACGGTGTGGTATTGATTAACTCAGTTAAACTTTCTGGTTGCCCATACCCAAGCGTACCGATAATCGCTGATTGGGTGTCGCAAAACTTAGCTAAATGAGCAATCATCGCAGTGGTAGTTGATTTACCATTGGTGCCAGTAACACCTACCACATCTAATTGTTTACTTGGTTGCTGATAAAAATGACTCGCTAATGCGGGCAATTTCTTATTCAAATCGGAAATTAAATAAAGCGGCTCAAAATCACATTCAAACTCACATAAACGATCAGCAATTACTGCGACAGCACCATTTGCAATCGCTTTATCTATAAATTGTCCGCCATCTAATTGATGACCTTTAATTGCTACAAAGACATCCCCAGGGGTTACATCTCGACTATCTAAACGTAAGTGCCTTACTAATAAGCTTGTTGCTGCTACTTCTATTTGTTGTAAAATTATTTTTAAATCACGCATCATCATCTATGCCCTTCACGTAGGCAACCGAGCCTTTGTCTGGTGCCACGTTTAAAATTCTTAACGCATTGGAGATTATTTCTGCAAACACTGGTCCTGCAGTTGCACCGCCATAATAAACATCTCCACCGGGCTCATTGATCATTACAACAACAGCTAAACGTGGATTACTCGCAGGTGCTATACCAGTAAAGTAACCTACATACTCATCACCATAACCACCTGCGGCAGCTTTTTTAGAGGTACCCGTTTTACCCGCAGCACGATAACCATCAACTTTTACACGGCTCGCTGTACCACCTTCTTCAAAAACGCTTTCCATCATATGCACAACCGCTTCAACATCTTTTTGTTGAAAAACACGCTCGCCTTCAGGGATTGAATCTTGCTTGAGGATGGTCAATGGTCTATTGATCCCGCCGGCACCTAACATGGCATAAAAACGCGCCATTTGTGCGGTGCTTACAGCAACGTTATAACCAAAAGAAAGTGCTGCAATTTCATGGTCAGACCAACGTCGATTCGGATAAAACAAGCCACTACTTTCACCAACCATGCCGGTGCCTGTATCTGAACCAAAGCCAACCTTTTGGAACAAGCCAACAAAGTAATCCTTCGGTACATCTTGCGTTATTTTTGTCACCCCCATGTTACTGGAGTACTTTAAAATCTCACGTAAGGTCATTTCACCATGGTTACGCGAGTCTGTAACTAACGTACCACCAATGCGCATCCAGCCTGGGTAAGTATCAATTTTATCATCCGGTTGGATTGAGCCGTAGTCTAACCCAGCTAATATGGCTAGAGGCTTAACGGTTGAACCTGGTTCGAACAAATCCGTGATCGCTCGATTTCGGCGTTTATGCGGGGCTGCATCATTTAAATTATTTGGATTAAAAGACGGGCTGTTAACCATCGCTAACACTTCACCAGTTTTCACATCGACCACCATCGCAGAGCCAGACGTTGCTTTGTAGGTTAGAACTGCTGATTTTACTGCTTTATAAGCAATCGCTTGAATGCGTTGATCAATACTTAAATGAATACTTTCAGGCTCGATCCGTTCACGTTCATCAAGCACTTCAACTTCACGACCCTGTGCATCTTTGCGAATTGTGCGACGACCTTCAACGCCAGTTAATGCGTTTTCGTAAAGCTTCTCTATGCCTTCGATACCTTTGCCATCAATATTAGTAAAACCAAGCACATGTGCGGTAACTTCTCCGGCAGGATAATAGCGTTTTGATTCATCTAATAGATGAATACCAGGCAGACGTAAGTCGCCAATATAATTGGCAACGGCAGGGGTTACTTGGCGTTTTAAATAAACAAAGCGGCGACTGGCATCATCCCGCAAGCGACCATTGATTGTTTTCGGTTCAATACGCAGTACGTCGGCAAGTTCACGCCAACGCAAATCATTTTTGTAGTACAACGCAATACGCTGTTCAAGTAGCGCGGTATTTTCTGCAAGAGCATTCTCATCTTCGCCATTTTTACGCGCTTGCTTGAGCACTTTAGCACGCAATGATTTATGCAATGCTTTAGGATCCGCATACACGCTTACCACAGGCACACTAACTGCAAGTTCTTTACCATGACGGTCAAAAATCATCCCGCGTTGCACATGCAACTTTTCCACGCGCACAGTACGTTTATTACTTTCTGAACGGGCTTTATCAGGCTCGATAACTTGTAAATAAGCAGCACGAGAAACTAAAGTAACAAAAACCAGCAGCACCACAGAGCACACCAGCATAAAACGCCATGTGATCAAACTATTAACTGGTTTTTTCCCTCTACTTCTCATGGTAGTACTATCACCTGTTCGTCTTGGCTTGTGGACCGTTTCATCTGAAGTTGCTCGATAGCAATTTCTTCAATGCGTGCATGTTGCGAATAAAACTCTTCTTCAACTAATAGGTAACGCCATTCTAAATCGAGTTCATCTCGCTGTTGTAACAACTGATCTTGCTCAATCAGCTCTTGGCGAGCAAAGTGAGTGACCTGCACCACACTCAAACTTGATGCGAATATCACAACCAACAAGGCCGAGGTTAGCTTATTAGCTCCTAGGCCTTTGATTATTTCTAAAAATAAATTGGGTTGTCGATGATTCGCTTTAGGCTTCATCCCAACCTCTGTGCCACCCTAAGTACTGAACTGCGTGAACGTGGGTTACGGTCAACTTCAGCTTGGCTTGGCTTAATAGCTTTACCCACTGCCTTTAACGTCAGATTTTTATTTATTTGTGCATCAGTTAAAGGCAGACCTCTGGGTAATGCCACTCCCTTACTCTGTTTTTTAATAAACTGTTTAACAATACGATCTTCTAGTGAATGAAACGAAATCACCACTAACCGACCACCGGGCTTTAGTACACCCAGCGCAGCTTGTAATGCCGTTTGAATCTCTTCCAATTCACTGTTGATATAAATACGAATAGCTTGGAAAGTACGCGTCGCAGGATGTTTGAATTTGTCTTTTACTGGCACTGCTTCGTCAACTAAATCAGCTAGTTGCTTAGTTGTTGTAATCGGCGTATGTGCTCGCACTTCAAGCACTTTATGTGCAATACGACGACCAAATTTTTCTTCGCCATAAGTTTTGATCACATGAACAATCTCCTCCAGCTCGGCTTCAGCTAACCACTGCGCAGCACTGCGGCCGCTGGTAGGATCCATGCGCATATCAAGCGGGCCATCTTTCATAAAGCTAAAACCACGCTCGGCATCATCTAGTTGTGGTGATGACACACCGATATCTAATAAAATGCCATCTACTTTTCCTAATAGATCGTTTTGCTCTGCCACTTCGTATAGATTAGAAAAGCGAGTATGGGCAATGGCAAAACGACTATCATCGGAAAACTTTTCGGCAGACTTGATCGCTTGTGGATCTTGGTCAATAGCTTGTAATCGACCATGTTCACCAAGGCGCGCCAAGATTTGTCCAGAATGTCCGCCTCGGCCAAATGTACCATCCATATAAATACCGTCTGGCTTAATTGCTAGACCTTCGATGGTTTCGTCCATTAGTACGGAAATATGTTCAAATTGCGCTGTCATTAGCTATTGTTTGCCTTTTTATTGTGTGATCAGAGCGAAAAATTATCTAAGTCTGGGGTTGATTCAAACTCACCGAGTCGTTCAATTTCGGTGTCTTGGCGCATTTGTTCATGCCAACGCTCTTCATCCCAGATCTCAAATTTATTCATCAAACCGACCAACATGATTTTTTTGCCTAAATCAGCATGAGACCGTAACGACGGTGCCAGCAATATTCGACCATTTTTATCTAATTGGTATTCTGTTGCATTACCTAACAACATCCTTTGCATGCGTCGAGCGCGAGGATTCATATTGGAAATTTTAGCTAAGCGATCTTCTATATCCTGCCATTGCGCCAATGGATATAACCACAAGCAAGGCTCGTTCAGTGCGACAGTACAGATCACCGTCCCCTGATCTTCAGACAACAACGAGTCTCGGTACTTAGTCGGTACCGCAAATCGTCCTTTATCATCCAAACTCAGTGAACTCGCACCACGGAACATAAAAAGCCTACTCTAAAAGTTTGTAATTAATCTGTTTTGATTAATTTGATCCAATTTGATCCACTAAATACCACTTTTTACCACAGTGCTCCAGTTTAGGGCTTGACAAGCTATTTTGTCAAGTCAGCAAAAACCTATAATGGCGTGTTAAAGCCAGAAAAAATAAGGCCTAGCGCAAAGCTACTGAATTACGTGGGAAAAAGTGGATAACTACAAAAAAAATATTTTATTCTGAGATAAAACAAAATAAACAGACTTAAATGATTAATGAATAATCAATGAACAGTTACAAAATATTAGTAGCGAATTACTGCTTAATAGATCTTGTAAAATTTACGCGATCTTTTTGCAATAGTTACTTAAAACGCTGTTATTTCAAACAAACCAATTCGGAAAATGAAAAGTAAAACATTGATTTATAAGTAATTAAATAAGATTGTAGAAGTGGTACGAAGGCTGCAACAAGTATTACACAATTTAGTTTTAATATTTAAGGAACGATTACTATGACTACTTCAACATCGAGTTCTAATTCAGCTGCAAAAACCAGTAAAAAAGTTGATGACATCGCTGCTCACACTGAATCGCCATTAACAGATAAAGCAACCTCAGCGGCTCATCTTGCTGTTGATTCGCTGTCTTCTAAGGCTGCAACAGCAGAGCAAAATATTCGCCATGGTGCTTCAAGCTCAGCTGAAACTCTGACTGAAAAGCAAAAAATTGCGCGTGAAAAACTGTCTGAATACAGTGGTAAAACTCGTCAATTAGCCGCTGAAAATCCGCTTGCTACAGCTGGTATTGCGTTTGCAGCCGGTATGCTAGTAACTGCACTATTTCGCCGTAGCAAGTAAGCGATTATGCAACCACATACCGATCCTAAAGATAAACAGCATCAAGCCGCTGATCCTGCACCGCAAAGTGCTGATCAGTGGCAAGATCATCTTGCTAAATTGTCTCAATACGGTGAACAGCTTTATCAGGACTATCGCCAACAGGCAGGTATTTGTAAAGAATTAGCGAGTGCCGAGTGGCGACTATCAACCCGCTCTTTGGCATTGACTATTATTTTACTGGTAAGTTTTGCCGGTGGCTTAGTATTGTTGTGGGCCGGTTTGCTGATTACACTTGGCTTTGCGATTTTTGCCTTTAGTCAATCAATATGGCTCAGTGCTGTGTGTCTAATTGGCTTACAATTGCTTTGTTTGATGTGGCTGTGGAAAAATATTGGTTATATCAGCAGTAAAATTGGCTTTGATAAAACTGCGCACAGCATTAAACAATTACTCAATATAAATAGGGGTGAATAATGCTAATTGATTATTTTATTAAGAAACCAAATCATAAAGTTCGTCACTTAAGTCAAAAAATGAATAGCATCAATGCGTTAAAACAGCAACATCATCAAGCTTTCAATTACCGACTTAAACGCTTTGCAGTATCGAATGTCGGTATTGCCAGTGCCTTTACGGCAGGTGCAGGCTTTCAAGCGCTAAATAGTCATAACCAAAATTCATCCAAAAAAATAAAGCTAAGTCAATTTAGCTGGTTATTACGTTTACTATAATAATGAGGTTTACGTAGCGCAATCATACTCTTTTGCGTAGTTGCTCTATTATTTATTAGAGAAAGTATAAATAACCTTTTATTATATATGGTTATTTTCAACTTAATTGGCTACAATTTTATGCCAAAGCCCAGTATGAAGAGTATTGTTATTTTTTCCTCATCGTTACAACACCGACTTTATCGTTTATTTATCTTACTGAGCTTACCAGGTATTTTGGTGATCTTATTTAGCCTTTGGCATGCTAAAGAAACGGCGCGCCAAGAGAGTCGGCTACAGGCTTTAACGGTTGCCGAACAGCTTATGGATCAGCAAACTGAGCTACTCAAAAAAATTAAAACATTTACTATTCAGCTTGCGGATTTAAAAGACTTTGCCGCGCCACTACAAACCGGCTGCCCTTATTACCTAGCTAAAATACAAGAACTTCAACCTGAAATTGCGAATATTGGCATCGTCAATATGCAAGGCGACGCAGTGTGTATATTACAAGGACGCAAAGAAAATATTAATATTGCCGATCGTGAATACTTTAAAAATGCTGTGGCAACTAAAAGTTTTGCCATTGGCTATTTTCAAAAAGATCGCAGTATCAATACCTTCAGTTTCAATTTTGCTTATCCACTTATTGATCAACAGCAACAAGTATATGGGGCGGTAGTAACGGTTGTCACATTAGATTGGTGGAGCCAGATACTTGCCAACTCTCATTTACCCGAAGATGCCATTGCTGTTATAACCGACAACAACGGTCGCATTATTGCAAATTACCCTAACGATCCATCGCTGTTTGGCGAAAATATTAACGCCTATGGATTTAGCTCTGAACTACCTATCCTCAATAGCACAATTGAATTGCAAGGTATTAATCACATTTTACACAGTAAAACCATGTATACCGATGAAACTAAAAATAGCCTAAACGTCTATGTTGTCATGCCATTTAATAACGCAATTCAAGCTGCCAACCAACTATTTTTTATCACATTAGCTGCATTCACATTGATGATTATTGGCCTGTCTATATTTGCTCATAGCCAATTAAAGCGCAACGTATTAACGCCCATAGCGCAACTCACACTGACGATTAAAGAGCTTGCGCAAGGGTTATTACCAAAACAGTTTTCTTTAAATAGCCCAGAGCTGAATACTCTCTATCAACATTTTAAAGCGATGGCGCAAACACGTCTGACGGCAGAAGCGAGTGTCAAACGCCAACATGACGAACTAAGTAGTTTATTAAACGCCTTGCCTGATACCTATATTCGGATCAATGTTCACGGTGATGTACTGAACTTAGGCGGACAAATTTCACAGTTAAATTTACCAGTGTGTACGCGTTCAAAGTTACATCTTCGCGAGCTACTTGGTGAAGAAAAAAGTAAACAGTTACTTAGGAATTTACCCTGTAAAAATAAAACTAGTCAATTTGAGTTAATAATCAATAACAGCGAAGTCGAGCAAGTATTTGAAGCGCGGATCAGTGCCAAGCTTAATAGCAACGAGTACACCATCGTATTGCAAGATATTAGCCAGCGAAAGAACGCTGAAAAAGCCTCTCATCTGGCCTCATTGGTCTACTCAAATAGCAGTGAAGGAATGGCTATTACCGATCCAAACGGCGTTATCTTAGATGTTAACCCAGCTTTTTGTGAAGTAACTCAATACAGTAAAAAAGAAATACTGGGCAATACCACCGCTATCTTAGCTTCAGGCAAACACAGCAAAGCGTTTTATCATGAAATGTGGCTACAGTTACAAAAAACGGGTCGTTGGCAAGGTGAAATAATTAACCGTCGTAAAGATGGCGAGTTATTCACTGAATGGCTTACTATCGATACTGTATACAATGAACATTCTGAAGCGCAGCGCAGAGTCGCGATCTTTACCGATATTACTGCTAAAAAAGCAGCCGAAGATCTGATATGGCATCAAACTCACTATGATCATTTAACCAATCTACCTAATCGAATTGAGCTTAAAGAACGCTTAAATCAGCGCCTCAACAACAGCTTAAATCCTAATGAGCCACTAGTGATCATGCTACTTGATCTTGATCATTTCAAAGACATAAATGACACCTTAGGCCATTTTTATGGTGACGAATTACTTAAGTTGATCGCAATTCGTTTGCAACAAGAAATTGTTGATATTGAGTTTATTGCACGTATTGGTGGCGACGAATTTGTCATTGTGCATGCCAAGCTAGTCACTGAAGAACACATTAAAAAAGTAGCCAACGATATCCTCAATGCCATGACAAAAGCATTTATACTCGAAGGCGAAGAACTACACATAGCAACCAGCATCGGCATCGCTATTGCACCAATCGATGGCGATAGCTCAGAGCTGTTATTAAAAGCCGCCGACCAAGCCATGTATAAAGCCAAACAAAATGGTCGTAACTGTTTTGAGTTTTTCAATCACAACTTACGTGAGCAAGCACAAGCGCGTATGGATTTACTCAAAAACATGCGCTATGGCATTGAACAAAAACAATTTGATCTTTATTACCAAGCAATCGTTAACCTAGATTCTGGGCACATTCATAAAGCAGAAGCACTATTGCGCTGGCGCCACCCGACACGTGGCGTAATTAGTCCCGCAGAGTTTATACCTCTGGCCGAAGAGTCTAGATATATCAATCCATTAGGACAATTTGTATTTACTCGCGCATTACAAACGCTAACGATTTTACGAGCGCAGGTTGATGCCAACTTTCAACTTAGTATTAATGTCTCGCCGGTACAATTTAGCTGCCTTGATAGCGGTATTGATCTGTGGCCAGCCTTACTAAAAGCCGCCAATTTACCACCGAGTGCAATTGTTAGCGAGATCACCGAAGGGTTAATGATCGCACCAGAGCAACTCACTCAACAACGTCTGAAAGCGCTGGTAAAATCCGGTATGGAACTCGCTTTAGATGACTTTGGCACCGGCTATTCATCGCTTGCCTACTTGCAACAAATGGACGCAGATTATTTAAAAATTGATAAATGTTTTGTTGATAACATTCAAGCCGACAATCAAGATCTCGCGTTATGCAAAGCAATTATCACTATGGCACATCAATTTGGTTTAAAAGTGATTGCCGAAGGCATTGAAACACCAGAGCAGCAGCAATTATTACTTGGTATAGGGTGTGATTATGGCCAAGGCTATTTGTTTGCAAAGCCATTACCCGAACAGGAATTTTTAGCACTGGTAAGCAACCAATCCACAACAGCTACCTAAAT
This sequence comes from Pseudoalteromonas sp. SG44-8, assembly GCF_014164125.1. Taxonomy (NCBI): domain Bacteria; kingdom Pseudomonadati; phylum Pseudomonadota; class Gammaproteobacteria; order Alteromonadales; family Pseudoalteromonadaceae; genus Pseudoalteromonas; species Pseudoalteromonas sp. SG44-8. The sequence continues at coordinate 114,474 of NZ_JACJEQ010000011.1, forward strand.
ATTGCTGATCCAGCACAAACTATGCACAGAAAACTTAGCTAGCTATTGTTTAATAAATAACGAACTGATAGGTTACCAAACAGATTTTATTAAATTAACTGTTAGCCGTGATTTCAAAATTGCCTCGTTGGGTAGAATATGGATCGTTTTTACTTGCGCTTGTTGCTGGGCTTGTTAATTCGATAGGGTTACTAGGCTTCAAACATCAATCAATTTCACATCTATCAGGCACTGCAACACTCCTTGGCACAAGCCTTGTTACCTCCCACGTTACTGATGTATTACACCTAGCTCTTATCCTACTGAGTTTTTTAGCTGGTGCGGCGATCTCCGGCGCTTTTTTGCAAAGTGGTGCATTAAAACTCGGCCATAACTACAGCAGCTTGCTGTTATTTGAAGCCATTCTGTTAGCAAGCTCAGTGTATTTTTTATCGAATGACTCTGTAAACGGGCACTATTTAGCATCTGCAGCCTGCGGCTTACAAAACGCGTTAGCCACCACTTACAGCGGCGCAGTTATTCGCACCACCCATGTTACCGGTATCTTTACTGATCTAGGGCTAATGCTTGGCGCTAAATTAAGAGGCGAACCCTTTGATAAACGCAAAGCACTGTTGTTTTTACTGATCATCTCAGGATTCATTTGCGGTGGCACATTAGGTGCTTATGCATTCCAGTTTTATAAATTTAATGCCCTCTTTATCCCCGCCACCATCTGTCTAGTATTAGCCGTTAGCTACTCAGTGTTTAAAGCGATTAATAGTAACAAGACTTAGCCCTTTGCACGGTTAACACCTCTTTTGCAATACATCATTGCTACAAACCTACATTAACGTTCATCTTAAGAATCGACAGGTAATTTCACTAGGAATAATTCTTAGACATAATAAATTGATTTAGATGTATAATTCCTGAAAATGGAGGGATTTATGCGGATTGGAATCATTGAAGATCATCAGTTAGTTCGAGATAGTTTTAAAAAACTACTTGAGCTCGAGTTAAACTGGCAAGTAACAATTGAAGCTTGCTCAGTGAACGAAGCAAAGTTAGCAGTAAATATTGACCAGCCAGATGTCTTTATCGTTGATATTTCAATGCACGAAGGTGAGACTGGCCTGACTTTTCTATCATACTTAAATGAGCATTACCCAGAAATAAAAACCATTGTAGCTTCTATGCATGACCATGAACCGTACGTCAGCAATGCAATACAACTTGGGGCGCTTGGTTATGTGTCAAAGCGCTCAGCTTCAGACGCTATGATTGATGCGGTAAAAACAGTAATGCGCGGCCATCGCTACATCAGTGAAGACGTTAACTTCAACTACACCTGTGTTTCTGATAAAAAAGACCTTTTAACAAATAGAGAAATAGAGGCTCTACCACTTTTTGCCAAAGGCTTAAATGCCAAACAGGTTGCTCAACAGCTCGGCATGATGCCGAAAACCGCTCACGTACATAAAACAAATATTTGTAATAAACTAAACGCAACAACTTCATTTGAACTATTAAAAGTTGCCATTGATATCGGGGTTATTCAACTTAATGAGTTGGCCTAGGCTTATCACTGCCACACCTTCCACTACAAACATAGTACTAGGGGCAGCTAAGCAATGCGCGGTTTGCGTTGCTTACTTAATCGCGCTGTGTGCCTCTACATGGGTTAGTAACCATCTAGAAACCGTCCCACAAAGTAGTGCTATATTTCTCCCTGCAGGTATTAAACTGGCTTTTGTTATTATGTTCCCAACACGCTATTGGCCAATAATATGGTTAGCATCACGACTCTATGCAGCGTATTTAGGTTCTTTTTATACCCAGCAATGGCATTTAAATTTATTACATGGTGCGTGGCAAGAGGCTATCTATTTAGCCATTGTCTTCGCTTTTAAGCATAGCCGTTGGCCACCAACGATAAAAGATAGTAAAGGTGTGCTTTCGCTTATTTTACTAGCAAGCTTAGCGGCAGCATCAAAATGGTTTTTGTTTGCCAGCTCTTTTGAGTTCACAACTTGGTTAGAAGGTAAACAACTACTGCAATATCAGTTAAATATGACTTTAGGTGATTTGACTGGCAGCTTGTTTATCACACCTTTTATTATTTTGTGTGCTAACAGTTATCACCGAGCCTTTAGCCTAGAGGGCGGAGTTAAACTAATTATCACAGTCACTGTTTTTACCCTATTAATGCTGTCGATTTATCTGCTGCGCCCTGATATCTACTCACTATTACGCTTGGCTTCCCTACTACCAATTATTTGGTTTTCATATCACTTTGGTATTACAGGCGCTATATTTGGCGCAGCAGCAGCAAATGGCTTAATAATATTAGAAGCAAGCATCACACAAGATGCAACTAATACTTATATTAGCCAATTGTTTATTCTGACCAATGCCGCAACGAGTTTATTACTCGGTGCGGCAGCTGCAGAGCTGCGACAAAAAAATAATATGCTAACACTGACAAACATTGAACTTAGGGCGCAATTAGAAAAAAACCAACAACTGGCTATCAAAATGGTGAATGTACAAGAAAGTGAGAGGAAGCATTTATCACAAGAGCTTCATGATGAATTAGGGCAAAACCTGACTGCATTTAAAACCGATCTTGCCGTTTTAACCAGTATGACGGATCAAAGCGTCAGCGCGATTGTGACTACGTTAAAACGAAATGCTAATTCAATGTATGATTCAGTCTATCACCTGATGCATTATCTGCGTCCGCGTGAGCTTGATGAATTAGGCTTAGCAAAAGCACTTTCACAAGGGAAGTTTAAAAGCTTGATGCATAAAGAAAAAGTTAGGTATATAACACATTTATGCATAAACGAAGCAATTAGAGATGAACATCAAATTGCGATCTATCGAATTTGCCAAGAAGCAATCACCAATTGCATCAAGCACAGCTGCGCATCTGAGTTGGTAATTAGTTTAGATTCCAACTCGGATCTGATCACGTTAATTATTCAGGATAATGGCAATGTCGCGACAACCGCCTCACATTCTGGTGGTTATGGTCTCGCTTTCATTGATGAACGCGTGACTGCTCTTGGCGGCCAATGCTCATTCTCAAACGAGCAAGGCTTCACCATTAATGCAACATTCCCCATATCAGCTGATGAACAAGTCCGCTAGCGAATATAAACTTGCTTGGAATAAAACTTTTTCCTTACCTGTATCGCCTCATTATCGTTAGCAGGTACTTGCACTTCAGCTTGATTACCGACTAACTGTAATAGCAATCCTTGAGCAATTTCCTTATCCCCGACTTTTGATTTTATAACCACTTTTTTGCCAATAGCACCTTGCAGCCGAGGCTTAGGAAAAGTGACTTTATTGATTGGCTTTAAGCCTTCATAATTAGTGAAAAGATTAACGCAGTGCTGTTTTGCTGCAAGTATCAAATCGTCTTTAGACTTCACAATATCGACATTATTCAAAAAGTGAATAAGTGCACTATTACGCCGATCAAACTCACTGGACACATCCTGTATATTAAGCGCTGATGCCCATTTACGGAGCACTAAATATTTTCCTAGTTTGATCCGCGTCAAGCTGGTTGATGCCCCAGTCATCTTGCTATACCACTCGATGCGGTAGCATGATGAACCTAAGCTATGTAATAGCACCGTTGTATTGCCAAACTCCCTTGTACTGCCCTCGATCACGCTCATTCTAATTCCCTAAACTAGCAATAAAGCAATAGGTTAGGCGCTAATGAAAGAGGTTAATATCATCGTTTTTCTTATTGCGACTAAGAAAATGGCTTATAGCATTTGTGCCTAGTTTGGATTTAAAGCGTATATTTCAAGCACAAAAAAGCCCGCAGCGTTAACTGCGGGCTTTTTTATTGAATGAGTGAGTCAGCCTATAAGCCGGGTTCTGTCCTTTCCGAAGAAAGTGATAATCATTCGTCTAGGCCATAAATCGCTCTATGGCTCAAGCAACCTACCCGGTTCCAACGTGGGCCACGCCATAAGGAACCCTATTTGGTCTTGCTCCGGGTGGAGTTTACCTTGCAACCAACTATTGCTAGTGGCCCGGTGCGCTCTTACCGCACCCTTTCACCCTTACCAATCCGAAGATTGGCGGTCTCCTCTCTGCTGCACTTGTCGTAGGCTCACGCCCCCCAGCCGTTAGCTGGCACCCTGCCCTATGGAGCCCGGACTTTCCTCCCCCTGCGCATTTTCGTTGCAGGCAGCGATCATCTTGGCTGACTCGGCGCGCAGTATACCTGAGCTGGATTGTATGTGCAGTAAAGATTTAGCCTTTTTCGTCAATAATTGTTTTATAAAGGGCATTTTTCTTCATGCCAAAATAATCGGCCACTATACCGCAGGCTTTTTTCATTGGCATTTCATTCTCAAGTAACGCCAACATTTTACGTGCTTCTGGCGGAATATCATCAACCTGCTTTGGATTACCAGGCAACATTAGCACTATTTCGCCGCGCTGTTTGGTTGGATCGTCGGTTAAAAACTGTTTAAGTTCACTTACTGTGCCATTAAAAAATGTTTCAAAGGTTTTGGTCAACTCTTTAGCAAACACCACTTGTTGCTCACTACCAAGCGCTATCTCCAAGTCATCTAAACTTGCCATGATGCGATGAGTACTTTCGTACATAATGCTGGTTATATTGGAATTAACCGCTTCAATAAAAAAGTCTTGGCGAGCTTTGCTTTTTGCAGGGGTAAAACCAATAAACTGAAAACGATCTGTTGGTAAACCTGAACAACATACAGCTGTTATGGCGGCGCATGCTCCTGGTATGGGGGTGACATGTGCGCCTTGCTCTCGGCATAAATTAACAACCGCATAACCAGGGTCACTAATTAGCGGTGTGCCTGCATCCGAAACTAATGCTATATTTAAACCTTGATTAAGTTGATCAATAATTTGTTGCGCTTTTTGCTTTTCATTATGGTCGTGCAAAGCAAAGGTTTTAGCTTTAATACCAAAGTGACTAAGCAACTTACCGGTATGGCGCGTGTCTTCAGCAGCGATTAAGTCAACTTGCGATAAAGTCGCGATTGCACGCTGACTTAAGTCGTCATAATTGCCGATTGGGGTGGCTACAATGTAAAGAGTGCCGATTTTCTGTGAATTCTCCTCATTTAACATTGAGGTCTCCTGCGTCAGTCAGTAATATAAGCAAATCGCGTTAACGTATTGGGAAATCATTGTGCGACTTAAACTTGTTAGTCTATTAATCATATTGTCAGGGTTATCGGCCTGTAGTACAACCGAAAAACCGACTAAAACCAGTGAAAACCTCAGTTCAGCTAATAGCGCATCACAAATTCAAGCGACTGACGCACAATCTATGTACCAACTAGCCTTAAATCGCCTAGGCGCTGACAAAATCCAACTTCTTTATAGTGCGCGTGATGCTGCGATTGTAGAGCAACAATGGCCACTGTTAGAGCAAATTAGTACTGAATTAGAACGCACACCTAGCGTAGACCAAGTGCAAAATAAACTCTATACCGCTTTTGCGCAAATGCAACAAAACAAGAATACCCTCGCACTTGAGATGCTAGCCAGTTTAGACAGCCAATTGACTCAACCGGAGCATTTTGCTTGGCATCAATATTTAACCGCCAGCATTTACGCATCACAAAATTTACCAAAACAAGCGATGCCATATTTTTTTCGCGCTTCTGAAACCGCAAGTAAAAAGAACTTAACGATCCCACAATTAAATAGTGCGTTATGGCAGAACCTTCAGCAGCTTTCATCTTATGCCCTTGAGCGCTTTAACCGCGGCTCAGTGATACAGCAAGGTTGGGTAAATTTAGCTTTATATCATAAAGTTTACTTAGGTGCCCCTGTAGAACTTGACCAAGCAATTAATAATTGGCAGCGCCGTTATTCAGGCCATCCGGCAATCGCGGTATTACCAAAAAAGGCTGCGGATCTAATTACTGCTGAGCCACTGAATATTGAACGTTTAGTTGTTTTATTACCCCAATCAGGTGCTAATGAACGCCTAGGTGATGCCTTAAAAGCTGGCGTGTTAGCAGCACTAGATAACTCACCTATTGATGAAACCATTTTTATTGATGAAATGCTTAGCTCTGCTGAGCTTTCTGCAAAATTACTCGAAATTAAACCAAACTTTATAATTGGGCCGTTACTCAAAGCGAACATTGATAAGCTAGTTGCAAGCAAAGCATTACAAGATTACCCAGTTTTGCACTTAAATACCTTTGATGGTGAGCGCCAGTCTCCACAGCATTACTTCTTTGCGCTTAATCCTGAACACGAAATACAGCAAGCACTTGAGCACTTTTTAACGGTTGGTTATCAAAAACCTATGCTGCTTGCGCCAAATAATAGTTCAGGCCAGCGCTTAGTGGATTTATTCAACCGACAATGGCAACGCTATAGTGAAACCACACCAGAAGTTGGTCTTTATAATGATAAAAAAGATATGCCAACCACCATTATTAACCTGTTAGAAGTTGATAAGTCAAAAGAACGTATTGCGACCGTTAAGTCATTATTTAAACAAGAAGTAGAAAGCGAAACCCGCTCTCGTCGTGATATTGATGTTATTTATATTCTCGGTGATGCTATCGAAACTCGCTTGATTAAACCTTATTTAGATGTAAATGTGAGTACCTTTGCTGATCGCATTCCTCTGTATGCCAGCTCAAAAAGTCATAGCAAGCAAATCGATAGCACCGATAAAGGCGATCTCGATGGTTTGTATTTTACCGAGTTACCATGGATGCTCAGTGGACAAGTCAAAGATCATGCCTTGCGTCAGCAATATAACTCGCTGTGGCCAGAACAGGCTGATATAAGTCAGCGTTTATTTGCGATGGCCTATGATTCGGTTGCTATGTTAAGTAGTATCACACAATTGAGTATGCTTCCCGGTAAGCGGTTTAATGGCTTAACCGGTCAATTAAGCATTACCAGTGATGGGCAAATAAATCGCCAACTTAATTGGGCGCAATACAAAAATAGACAAATCCAGGCGGTGCAGCTAGCAACATCAGCACCGTTACCATTATTTATGCAATCAGCTACCAGCCGGTCAAACAGTGAGTAGCTAAAAGCAATATAAAACAAGGATGTTGTGATGTCGTGGTTTAAACAACTGTGGCAAAATAGCCGAGAGAAAGGCCAGTATTACGAGCTACAAGCGCAAAAATACTTAGTAACGCAAGGGCTGATCCCGTTAGAGCGAAACTATAACTGCCCCTACGGGGAGCTAGATGTAATAATGCGCGATGGCAACACGCTAGTGTTTGTGGAAGTGAAATTTCGCAGTAGCTATGTTAAGGGTGGAGCAATCCACGCTTTAGGTAAACAAAAGCAAGAACGTTTAAAGCGCTCTATTTACCATTATTTAGCAACCAAAAAGCTTAGTGATCAAGCAATAAGAATCGACTTTGTCGCAATAACAGGCGGCACATCGCAACAACTTAATTGGATAAAAAACGTATTTTAATATGCAAGATACTATAAAAGAGATTTTTACTGAAAGCATTCAGGTGCAAATAGCCGCCGGCGAAGTACTCCCAAGCGCCCTAGAAGCCGCTGCATTTACCATAGCGCAAAGCCTAATCAATGGTAATAAATTGATTTGTTGCGGTACTGCGAGCTGTCATATGCTTGCTCAGCATATGGCCGGTATATTGATCAACTACTACGAAACAGAACGTCCTTGTTTACCGGCAATCGCGCTGTCACAAGAACATATCAATCTTGGTCAAAGTACCCAAAGTGACGACCAAGAAACTTTTGCGCGGCAAATACGAGCGTTTGCTCAACAAGGCGATTTACTATTGGTCTTAGCAATTAATGGCAACGAAAAAAACATCATATCGGCAGTCGAAGCCGCACTCACCAAAGATATGAAAGTTATTGTTATGGTTGGTGATGATGGCGGTGAGCTAGTAGGTTTACTCGGCGCCAATGATGTCGAAATTCGTGTTCCGTCAAAACGTCCGAGCCGCATCATAGAATCTCACTTGGTTAATCTTCACTGTTTGAGTGAACTCGTCGACTTGACCCTATTCCCACAGGAAGAAAGCTAATGTTGAAACAATCTCTAATTGTTATTAGTACAGTACTATTATTACAAGGCTGCGCTGCTGCAGTTGTTGCAGGTACCGCTGGTGCCGTTACCGCAGCCAACGATCGTCGTACTCTTGGTTCGCAAATCGATGATAGTAATATCGAAATCAAAGCTGGGGTCGCAATAAACGATGTACCTCGCCTTGCTGATCATGCCAATATCAGCGTGATTAGCGTTAACGGCATTGTATTGTTAATAGGCCAGGTTGCAACTCAAGAAATGAAAGACGAGGCTCAGCGTACGATTGAGGGCTTACCTGCTATACGCAAAATACATAACCAAATTCGTATTGGCTCTAACATTAGCATGAGCACCCAGACTCATGATTCTTGGCTAACGTCGAAAGTAAAAACACAATTACTTACCACCGACAACATCAGTAGCAACAACATCAAAGTAGTAACTGAGAATGGCGAAGTATTTTTAATGGGCTTAGTATCAGATGCAGAAGCAAACACCGCTGTAAGCGTTGCACGTAATGTTTCGGGTGTAGAACGCGTTATTAAGGTATTTGAGTACTTATAAAGATAAAGAATTTTCAGCCGTGTTTGCCATTAGGTTAACACGGTCTCTCCATTTTAATCACCTGAAACTTAACTCAGCCTTCGTCACAAATAAATATCGTATAAAATCGCTAGCCCTTGGTTTTACTAAAAAAGCCCACAACGCGATGCCCTCTATTTAAGTCGCATTATTGCTACAATAAAATATTAAAATTGTATTTCTTCAAATATACATGGTTTACCAAACAGATAACCCTGATAGGCATTGCAGCCCATGCTCTGTAATAATAACCGTTGTGCTTCTGTTTCAACCCCTTCAGCTATTACTTCTAAATCCATTGAACTAGCTAGTGTTATAACAGCCTGAGCAATCGCTTTATCATTAAGACTATTAATAATATCACGGACAAAACTCTGATCTATTTTCAACTGATCCAAAGGCAGTTTCTTTAGGTAAGACAAAGACGAATAACCCGTACCAAAGTCATCAATTGAAAATGTAATCCCATGCCGCTTTAGCTCTCGCATCTTAGCTTTAACATCGGATATATTATTTGCTAAGAGAGATTCGGTGATTTCTAACTTTAGACGCCCTGGATTAGCTTTTGAGCTATTAAGTGCCTTGAGAACTACCTGAACAAAGTCTTTTTTACTAAACTGTACAACACTAATATTAACTGCAACGGTAAAACTAGCTTTAGCAGGAGTTTTTGCCCATTTTGCTAATGTTTCACATGCTTGTTGCAATACCCACTCACCTATAGGCACTATAAGCCCAGTATCCTCTGCCAATGGAATAAAGTCCGCAGGTGAAATAATGCCCTTTATAGGATGAACCCAACGCAATAGTGCTTCAACACCAACAACTTGTTGGTATTGGTTAATCTGCTTTTGGTAAAACAAAGTGAATTGCTGTTGATTTACCGCTTCGTGTAAGTCACCGATAAGAGTAAGTCTTGAGCTAACAGCAATCTGCATCTGAGGGTCAAAGAATTGCACCCCATTACGACCAGCATCTTTTGCCTTATACATAGCTAAGTCTGCTTGCTTGAGTAGCTCCTCTGTTGATGTGTTTGCTTTATTAAACATAGTTACACCAATACTTGCTGAACTATTATATGTTAAACCATCAAGATTAAACTCTTGCGCTAAGCGTGTCATAATTTTTTGAGCAATCGATTCAGCTTGATTAGCAGCCTCTTTTTCATCATCCCCCAGATCAGCAGCAATAATAACAAATTCATCACCACCGAGCCGAGACACAGTATCCCCATGGTTTATTGCTTTAACTAATCGATTAGCCACCTTACATAACAATAAATCCCCTTTATTATGTCCAGCACTGTCGTTTAAATTTTTAAAGTTGTCTAAATCTAAAAATAAGACTGCAGCGAAATTGCAGCTTCGAGCACAATGGGAAATAGTATTTTGCAATCTATCAAGTAACAAACGACGGTTTGGTAACATAGTAAGTGAATCATAAAACGCTAGCTTATGTATTTCCTGTTCACGTTTTTTACGTTGAGTAATGTCGCGAATAATACCAATAAAGTTGATCTCACCAGCATTTTTCACCTCGACAACACCTAGCTCAATAGGAAAGGTAGCGCCGTTTTTGTGCAATGCATCAAGCTCTCGAATGCGCCCAGTAATATCACTATTCCCATTGTTTATATATTTTTTTAAATAGTGATTATGGTGCTCGCAGTGCTTTGAACCCATTAGCATGCTAATATTGTTACCTATAACTTCATTATCACTATAACCAAAAATTTCCTTTGCGGCTTGGTTAAATGTGAGCACTACCCCCATACTATCGATAGTAATAACACCATCAAGCATACTTTCTACGACGGCGACCATTTGTTTTGATTTTTCATCGAGAGAGCTTTCAGCTTTGATTTGATCATTAATATCAAAATGCGTACCTAGCAACCACTCTGCTTTACCATCATCAGTGCGAGAGGATATCTTTCCACGGGTATTGATCCAAATCCAATCACCATTTTTGTGCTTCATCCGCATGTTAGCTTCATAGCTCGGGAGCTGACCAGAAACATGTTTTTCAAGTTGAAATAAACAATAATGAAGGTCATCAGGGTGAGTTAGCTTCTCCCAGCTAAAACGACTTAATGGAAGCAACTCAGCAAGCTTATAACCTAATAAATCAGCCCAATTGTCATTAATGAGTAACTCGCTAGTTTGAATATTTAAATGCCATGTACCAATCTTGTTTGCATCAATAACAGTTTTAAGTAAATTTTGACTGTTATGAATAACCTGTTCATCTAGCTTTTCTTTTGTTATGTCAGTCTGTATTGCAATATAACCTGAATGCCTGCCCTCATTATCTAACAGTGGATTACATGCTATTCTTATCCAATAAGGCTTTTTATTTTTGGAGTAATTTAGCACATCGACGTTAAACCCCTTGACTGCGCTAATAGCATGTCTCATTTCATTTATTGTCTCAGGATCTGTATCTAGCCCTTGCAACAACTCACCTGGTTTTTTTCCTGAGATATCATCTAATTTGAAACCCGAAATAGCAGTAAAAGCTTCATTTATCCAAACAACTAAACCACTTTTATCAGTGATTATAACTCCGTTTGTTGTTTGTCTGACAACCTCTGAAAGGCGTCGTAACTCTTCGCTTGCGAGTAATTGTTCTGTGATATTACGAATAACGAGTAATACCTCATTTTTATCAATCTTTTTGTAACGAACTTCAAACGACCTGTTTGACTTAGTAGTAAATGTATTATTTTGATGAATAACATCATCTGCATTAAAAGCCTGTTCAACTTTGCTTATAAGTTGACAGCCTAGCTCATTAGGCATTAGATCATTAATAGTGTGGCCAATAATTTCATGCTGAGGTATCGGTAAATCAGGGTGTTCATTACATGATATAAAACGGTATTCTCGGTCAATCACAAACACCATATCTGGCAACGTAGCTAAAATTGATGCCTTTTTTTTCATAGTAGAATGTAATTGTTGCTTAAAAACCTCTTGGTCTAGCCGAGTAATTTCATGCTCCACCATATCAGCGAATTCACGTAGCATTTGCTTTTCATCACTTGAAAAATCACGGGGCACAACATCAATAATGCATAACGTACCTATTGGTTGCCCACTGGACTCGCGTACTGGTGCGCCTGCATAAAAACGAATATGAGGTTCATGTGTTACTAGCTGATTTGTCGAAAAACGAGAATCTTTTATTGTATCTGTAACAACAAAAACATCCGGCTGTAAAATTGCATGCCCGCAAAAAGAGATTTCACGCCCAGTTTGACAAACATCCAATCCAACCTTTGATTTAAACCACTGCCTGTCACTATCGACCAAAGAAACTAAGCATATTTTTACATTAAAAAAATGTGCAGTTAATCGCGTGATACGATCAAATCGCTCCTCAGCAAGCGAATCAAGTAAACCTGTGTGTTTTAAAGCATTTAAGCGAGCAGATTCATCAGCGGGGTAATCAGGTGCGCTCATTTACTTCTCCAAGTTTTTTACTCATTAGTTTCATATCAATATCAACATACATAATTAAGAAATGGCTTTTGATAAATTTTTTACTTTATTGTTTGAAGCGAACAACGAGTTCATGCAGCTCATCAGCTATCTTATTAAGATAGATAATAGTTTCTGATAACTTATTGGAGCTTTCAGTACTCGTATCTGCAAGTGCAGAAATATTTACAATTTGACGATTGATATCTTCAGCAACATGGGATTGCTCTTCAACTGCTGCAGCCATTTGAGTAGACATAGAAGCAATTTGACCTACAGACTCGGTTACACCATTTAGCATTTTACTGCTCTCAATAACATGAGAAAGACCATCTTTTGCATCAATAGCCCCTGCATCAGCTATTTCTACCGCGTCACTTGCACGCTGCGTTAATTCGCTAACAATACCGTAGATTTCTTTAGTTGATTCTTGGGTACGCTGAGCTAGACTTCTAACTTCGTCTGCTACGACAGCAAAACCACGGCCTTGTTCACCCGCACGAGCGGCTTCAATTGCAGCATTCAAAGCTAGTAGGTTAGTTTGATCAGCAATTTGTTCAATTATTTGAGCCGCATTAGCTATTCGTGCTGTTTGTTCTGAAACACCTCGTACTGAACTACTAATTTGCTCAACCGTAAGCTGCAGTTTTTGAATAGAATTATGGGTAATATTGGCTATTTCAGAGCCTTTTAAAGTCAGCTCATTGGCTTTGTCAGCTTGTGATGCAGTATCACTCACATGTTTCGATACTTCAGCAATAGCGGTAGACATTTCATTCATTGCTGTAGCAACTTGCATAGTTTCTAACTGCTGACTTTCAATATCTCTTCTTGTTTTATCAGTCAGTTCAGCACCTTTCTCAGATTCCTTAGCAACAACCAGCGCAGAACTCTCGATACGAGTTATAATCGTCCCTAAATGAGCAAGTTGACTTAAAATAGCAACTTTAAGCTTTCCTAAATCACCAGCATCATCGGTATAGCTTTTGACTGCAAGAGGATCCGAAAATGAGTGAGAAAGCATATTATTAAGCGCATTCAGAGTTTTCTTTTTAACTATAGAAACCCAAATGGCAAAAATAACAACTGATGTAAACAAAATACCTTCGGACAATCTTGCATAACCAGCTAAAAATAATATTGCGCAAATAATAATTGAAAAAGTTAGCAATAAATTTTCTAAAGACACTGGTAAATGCATTTTCTGGCTTTTACCTTTGTTGATATCACGATAAAGCTGCGTAGCCCGAGCAACCGCCTGTCGTGATGGACAAGAACGAACTGACTCATAGCCAACAATCTTATTGTCTTGTGTTATGGGTGTAACATAAGCATCGACCCAATAATAATCGCCATTTTTACAGCGGTTTTTTACAAGCCCCATCCATGGTTTACCCAATTTTAGATAAGACCACATTGTTTTAAATGCTTCTGAAGGCATATCAGGATGCCTTACTATGTTATGAGGCTGACCTATTAACTCTGCTTTTTTAAACCCGCTGATTTCAATAAAAGCTTCATTACATTCAAGAATGTTGCCTTGAGTATCTGTTACTGTAATTAACTTAATATTATTATTGAATGTTTTTTCTTTAGTCGTAACAGGCAGGTTACTACGCATCGTATATACCTAATTATTAAAATTGTTGGAATTATAAAGAATTGTGAAAGATTACAAAGGATTGTGGAAGATTATGAAATTATCATAATATTATACTAATAAGAAAATAAGCACTAGGAAATAATACTGAATTATAGAAAACACAAGAGCAAGCTGAATACTTAATCGGTACACTTTTAATTAAAGCTAGTTGTTGCATTTTTACTTTATAATTATTTTATATCGTGTGATGCCACTTAGGCTCAAGTTAGATAATGTATCAGTTCACAGTGCTGCTTGTTTTACAGCAGAACCTCATAAAAATATCTAATTAGGTGGTCAAATTAACGTTGCTAATACAAATTTAAACCACGTATTTGCTCCCTGCATACCATTAATATGCGTGCTTATTGCGCGCATAAAAAAACCGCTTAATCAGCGGTTTTTATCAAACAATTACATATTACTTAATAACACGTAAGTGTGAGCCTTTTTTCTTTTCAGGCTTAGAAGGAGCTGGCTCGTCAGGTAATAATTCATCTGCGATATCAACACTTTCTAACTCAGCTGCAAACTCGTCTTCATCTTCTAAAAACTCATCTGCAGTAAACACAGTGCCTTCACCGTTTTCGCGGGCATAGATCGCAAGCACGGCACCAATTGGCACGTATACTTGCATTGGCTGACCACCAAAGCGGGCACTAAAGCTTAACTGCTGATTATCCATTGAGAATTGTGTGACAGCTGATGGGCTAATATTCAACACAATTTGTCCATCTTGAACAAACTGTGTTGGTATTTGCACGGCTGGAAAATCAGCATTAACCACTAAATGCGGTGTACACTGATTATCAACAATCCAATCAAAGAAAGCACGAAGTAAATAAGGACGATTAGGCGTCATTACAAACGGATCTCGCGCTCAGTTTCAGTAAGAGAAGCTTGGAATGATTCACGCTCAAATAAACGGATCATATATTCTTTCATCTCTTTAGAACCTGCACCAGTTAGCTCAATACCAAGCTCTGGTAAACGCCATAGTAATGGTGCTAAGTAACAATCAACTAAACTAAACTCTTCACTCATAAAGTAAGGAGCTTCAGTAAAGATTGCTGAAACAGCAAGTAAAGCTTCTGTTAGTTCTTTACGCGCTTGTGCAGACTCTGCACCATTAGCATAAATTTTAGCAGCAAGGCTGTACCAATCTGTGTCGATGCGATGCATCATTAAACGGCTGCGGCCACGCATTACCGGATAAACAGGCATTAGTGGAGGGTGAGGAAAACGTTCATCAAGGTATTCCATGATGATGTTTGCCTGATATAAACCAAGCTCACGGTCAATCAGTGTTGGCACTGTACCGTAAGGGTTAATTTCATGAAGTGCTTCTGGCAGGTTGTCCTTTTCAGCCAGATGAATATCTACACTTACGCCTTTTTCAGCAAGTACAATGCGTACTTGATGGCTATACATACAGTTAGCACCAGAAAAAAGGGTCATTACAGGGCGCTTATTGGCAGCTACGGCCATGCCTACCTCCATTAAATAACAAAAACAGCAAAAGGGGCTTAAGCCCCTATTGCAAAATTACCTTTAAATATGTTCAAAATTAATGAACATCTCTCCAGTATTCTTTCTTCAGCATGAATGCCAAGATAAATAGGATAACTAAGAATCCGATAACCTTGATACCTAACGCTTCTGATTCAAGACGTGAAGGTTCACCCACGTACTCAAGGAAGTTAGTTAAGTCACGAGCCGCTTGATCGTACTCGTCTACACTCATTTCGCCTGTTCCATCTGTTTCAGTACCAATAACTTTAGTCACAGTGTGACCATGTTCTTCGACTTCTTCAGTAATAGGTGTTGGTAAACCTTGTAGTTCTTGCAGAACGTGAGGCATACCTACCAGTGGGAAAACAATATTGTTTACCCCAAACGGACGAGATTCATCTTTATAAAATGACTTTAAGTACGTGTAAATATAATCCGGAGATTTTACACGTGCAATTAGAGTTAGATCCGGCGGAGCCGCACCAAACCATTTTGCTGCATCATCTTTAGTAATTGCGTTAGTGATATGGCTACCAACTTTTGAACCGTCAAAAATTAACTGCTCAAGGCCAACGGCTGTTGGAATACCGATATCACGGAAAGTACGCTCATAACGCTGATACTGCATTTGGTGACAACCAAGACAGTAGTTCATGAACAACTTTGCACCACGTTGCAACGAAGGCTGATCAGTTAGGTCATTACCGGCTTCCATTAATGGAACCGATGGACCTGCCGCCATTGCCGGCAATACGTTTATTGATAAAGCAAATAAACCGATAATAAGCTTTTTCATCATTTCGTTAACCTCTCAGGCAATGGCTTAGTTTTTTCATTCTTACTGTATACAAACAACAGTACGAAGAACATAAAGTAAGTCACAGTACAGATTTGCGAGACAATCGTTTTAAAGTCAGTTTGTGGAGTTGCACCCACCCAACCAAGTAGTACGAAAGTAACAACAAACCCTGCAATGTTCCATTTATGGAAGCCACAACGGTAGCGAACCGATTTAACCGTACCACGGTCAAGCCAAGGTAATAACGCCAGCACAACAATCGATGCACCCATCGCAGCAACACCAATTAGTTTATCTGGGATTGCACGTAAGATTGCATAGAATGGCGTAAAGTACCAAACTGGGAAAATATGTGCTGGTGTTTTAAGTGGATTTGCCGCTTCAAAGTTTGGTCCTTCAAGGAAGAAACCATTCATCGCAGGCATAAAGAACACCACCCAACAGAACAAGATTAAGAAACCAACCACACCCACAATATCTTTTACTGTGTAATAAGGGTGGAACGGAATCGCATCAACAATATCTTTCTTGTCAGTGTAATACTCATGGAATTTAAATTTAGGCTTATCTTCTTCAGCAACAGAGCCTTTCTTACGCTTGATCTCAACACCGTCAGGGTTGTTTGAACCCACTTCGTGCAGTGCCACGATGTGTAAGAATACTAAAATTACGATAACCAATGGTAAAGCTATAACATGTAATGCAAAGAAGCGGTTAAGCGTTGCACCTGATATTACATAATCACCACGGATCCAAAGTGTTAAGTCATCACCAATAACCGGAATAGCCCCGAATAGTGAAATGATTACCTGTGCACCCCAGAATGACATTTGACCCCATGGTAATAAGTACCCCATGAATGCTTCAGCCATTAACGCTAAGAAGATAAACATACCGAATAACCACAGTAATTCACGTGGTTTTTGGTAAGAACCGTAGATCATGCCACGGAACATATGCATATATACAACGATGAAAAACGCTGATGCACCTGTTGAGTGCAAATAACGTAGTAACCAGCCGTATTCTACATCACGCATGATGTATTCTACTGAAGCGAATGCGCCCTCAGAAGACGGAACAAAGTTCATCGTTAACCAAATTCCGGTAAGAATTTGGTTTACTAGTACTAACATGGCCAATGAGCCAAAGAAATACCAGAAGTTAAAGTTTTTCGGTGCTGGATACTGTGCAATATGCATGTTCCAAACACGTGTCATTGGGATACGGTCGTCTATCCAACCAATAATTTTACCGAACATTAGGCTACCCCTTTTTCTTCGCCCACTAAAATAGTGGTTTCATCAAGAAATGTGTAAGGTGGTATTTCTAAGTTTAACGGGGCAGGTACCGATTTAAATACACGGCCAGCCATATCAAATTTAGAACCGTGACATGGACAGTAGAAACCATCATCTGTTCCCTCAACCTTTTCACCAAAATTACCTTGGAAAAAGCCAGGTGAACACCCTAAATGCGTACAAATACCTACCGCGAGAAATATCTCAGGGCGTAATGAACGGTAATCATTTGTTGATGATTCTAATTGTTGTGGCTCTTGCGATTGCGGATCACGAAGTTGACCTTCGTGTTCTTTCATCTGCTCAAGCATTTTAGGGGTCCGTGATACAACCCATACAGGTTTACCACGCCACTCGACACGTATTAATTGTCCCGGCTCAAGTTTGCTGATATCTACTTCTACAGGCGCACCCGCAGATTTAGCTCGCTCACTTGGATTCCAAGACGCAATAAAAGGAACAGCAGCCCCAGCCGCACCAACACCACCTACAACAGAGGTAGCTATGGTTAAAAAGCGACGTCGGCCATTGTCTACAGGCGCATTGCTCATCCACTTATCTCCACTATGATTCTCAACACTTGCTATATTGAGAACATCAGTTACAGCAGGTTAATTTTTCGAAATTTTAAAATAGAAGCGATCATAATTAAAACCCTTGATTAAAACAAGGTTATTAACAGCCTCATGCTCGAATAATCCCGACTTTATCAACTAATTGACTAAGTTAGCTCGAGCATAGAGCCGTTTTATGATATGACTTTTACAAAAACAATATACTGACCAAGATCAACCTCACTAAAAGGAAGCAGATTAACTGCACATGGTGCTGTTGAACTCACTCACATTACTTGCCAGACAATTGTAGCAAAAAAATTCATCAATTAACTGACGGATTTACACTTATTACGATAATTATTGAACTTTTTTTAAAGTTATACGCAACAAAGGCAGTAGCAGGTTAATTATTAGCCGCATATTTGATACGAGTTTGCGAGTTTGCTTATGTCTGATAAAAAGTGCGAGTTTGCGAGTTTGCGAGTTTGCGAGTTTGCG
>NZ_JACJEQ010000012.1:0-24162 GCF_014164125.1 Pseudoalteromonas sp. SG44-8
TTTGGTATTTAGGCAAGGCAGAGCCTATGTAGTGTGGTTGTTCCCCATAAATAGGCGATAACGCAGTATAAATTCCAAACATGCGCTGCCCAAAGGGTTCTTCCTAGGGGCGATTAACTCTTTGTAGCTCGATTTTTACTTAGCCCACTAGGTTACAAACCTCGCGCCGCGATTAAATCGCCCCTAGATTGAACAAATTTCAATCCACAAAGGTCAACACGCCCTAATCACCAACAAAAAATAAACCCTTTTTATAGCGTATTTATTAAATACTTCATGCTTTTTCTGTTAAGTTAATACTGAGTATTAATGCTAAAGGATAGTCTCAATGGAAGTAAAACAGCTAGCAAGTAAGACCTTAACCGGCTTAAAAGTAAGAACATGCAATGCCAATGAAATGAATACTGGCACAGCAAAGATAGCTGAGCTTTGGCAAAAATTTGGCGAAAAATATACCTCAAAACTCACAAAAGACAGTAAAGTCTTTGGTGTTTACACTAACTACGAGAGCGATGTGACCGGTGATTTTGATGTCATTGCCTGTAGCGATGAGCAATCAATTAACCTTCGTGATTCAGTAACAGTTACAACGCACGCAGGGAGTTATTTAGTCTTTAGTGGCGAAGGCGAAATGCCCGACGCTATAATTGATTTATGGGGTGAAATTTGGCAATACTTTAGCTCAGATGATTGTCGTTACACTCGTACTTATACCAGCGACTATGAATATTATAAAACCGCAACTGAAGTAGAAATAGCGATCGCAATTGCTGAATAAATAAGGAGTCTGTCGCTATTCAAATGAGCGCTGAGTTCCTTTTTTTCGTGGGGGGGGGGAGTGTGGGATTTCGCACTTCCCCAATTAAAATATTATCTCATTCAACTAAATTTAATCCCACTAAAAATAAGTCTACACTCCATACCTAGATCACTTTAAAAAAGCGAATGCAGAGACGGTAAGCATGGCTACGACTCTTCTTATTTAATCAATATATGTTCACAAAATTAACTTGGCTTTAAAAAGAAAAGTAAATAAAGCTTGTTATATGGTTTAAGTTACTGTTATCCTGCTCTGCATCGGGTTGATAGAAAGCCCTGTTTATTTGTAAGTACCACGTTGTTATTAGTAATAATCCTTCGCGCTATCCTCAGTTAAATGCTTGTTTTCTTCCTGTTAAATTGCCTAAATTAAGGCACACTTTTATTAATTCTTAGGATACTATTATGTCTAATACAACAACTGGTTCAGTAAAATGGTTTAACGAAGCTAAAGGTTTTGGTTTTATTGAACAAGAGTCAGGCCCTGACGTTTTTGCTCATTTCAGCGCAATCTCAAGCGATGGCTTTAAGACTCTAGCTGAAGGCCAACGTGTACAGTTTACTGTTACTCAAGGTCAAAAAGGCCCGCAAGCTGAAAATATCGTTAGCATCTAATTTTTAATTAATGGGTTAGTAATAACCCGTTAATGCACTATAAGTTTGAAAGAAATTCTGTTTATTTGTACGTACCACGTTGTTATTAGTAATAATTCATCGCGTTATCCTCAGTTAAATACTTGTTTTTTCAGCTAAACCGCCTGATTTTAGGCACACTTTTATTAATATCTAGGATATCTATTATGTCTACAACTACAACTGGTACAGTTAAATTTTTCAACGAAGCAAAAGGTTTTGGTTTTATCGAGCAAGAGTCAGGTCCTGACGTTTTCGCTCATTTCAGCGCTATCAGCGGTGACGGCTTCAAAACTCTAGCTGAAGGCCAACGTGTACAGTTTACTGTTACTCAAGGTCAAAAAGGCCCACAAGCTGAAAACATCGTTTGTATCTAAACGATTGTTTTAGTTAATACGTTTTAACGTATTAAAAACCCACTGATATTAATTTATCAGTGGGTTTTTTTATACCAATCGTGTTAAGTTATTGGTAGTTTATAGCGACGGATAAATAGAGTGATAACAAGGCATAAATTTTGATATGTAGTTGTTCTACATGAAAAATTTATAACGCCGTTAGCGCTTTATTTAGCACGCTAGAAAGGCTAAATATTTAAGTCGATTGGTATTAATATCTGCGCTGTTTTGCGTATAGCCAATCTAAACCTTGGATCAGCGTGGTTGGAAATGCCGTCGCATGCTTTGCTCCTTCAATGATAGAAAACTCAAGCTGTATATTTTTAGCATCCCCTTGACGTATTTTACTCGCTAACTTATTAGCTCCAGTTATCATATCTTGCCCTTCGCCAAATTCAGGTGTTTCTTTACTACCTACCGATAAGTAAACCCTAACGTCTTGCTTAGCTGTAGTAATCGACTGAGATATTATGCTCTCATTATCAAACCACACCGACGGGCTACCAATAATGTAACTTTCAAACATATTAGGCTGGGTAAAAAGTACATGAGCAGCAAATAAGCCCCCCAATGAATTACCTACTAAAGTACGTTGGTTAGAGGTCACACGGTAATTACTTTGCATATAAGCAAACACATTATCACGAATAAAAGCAGCATGTTGCTCGGCCTTACCCGTTTCGAGCTGCCAATCATTTGCTTTACTTGGTGTGTAATCTCTAATACGGCTTGATGACCCTTTAGAGCCTTGCGAATAACCAATTGCAACGAGTATTGCTTCATTCATGGCGCCACTGTTCATAGCAAAATGCGTCGCCCCGGATGCCACTTGAAACGCATACGAGCCATCAAGGAGGTAAACAACAGGGTATGTTTTATCTTTATTTCGACTGTAACTGCGCGGGAGCTTTATAAATAAAGGATAGCTAAGCTTTGCCTGCTGATCGGTAAGCTCTATAACCGCACTTCTGGGGATTTCAAACGATTGCTCAGCAACGCTGCTAAAAGTTGAAAACAAAATAAGAAAGCAAACTAAACACTTCAAATTAACCATTTTTAATTAATAACTCTTTTTTATAATTAATTCAGACAGCTTATCAAATAACTCAATATACGTGTGGCCATTTTACTGCCACTATTTTTTAACAATAAACATCAGATTAATCGATAGCTGCAATCGCTTTAAATCGTGATTTAGCACTAGTTTTTAATCGTTAATCTTCTATATTGGTACAAAGGATGAACTTAAACAGGGTTTATCAATCAATATATTACATTCAGTAGCAAGTTAATTGTTATGAACTAAGCTTTTAAACACAGTGAGTTATAGACCGAGTTTTATATTCCGATAAAGGAGCTAAAAATGAGCAATTCAGGTGCGGGTAAATGCCCAATCATGCATGGTAGCAATACACAATCGTCTAATTCCAATACTGATTGGTGGCCAAAGGCCTTAAATTTAGACATTCTTCATCAACACGATACTAAACCTAATCCCTATGGCGATGACTTTAATTACGCTGAAGAATTTAAAAAATTAGATCTTGAAGCCGTTAAAACCGATTTAAAAAATCTGATGACACAAAGCCAAGATTGGTGGCCTGCCGATTGGGGTCATTATGGTGGCTTGATGATCCGTATGGCGTGGCACTCAGCAGGATCATACCGTTTAGCTGATGGCCGTGGTGGTGGCGGTACAGGTAACCAACGCTTTGCTCCTTTGAACTCATGGCCTGATAACGCTAACCTTGATAAAGCACGTCGCTTACTTTGGCCTATCAAGAAAAAATACGGTAATAAGTTATCGTGGGGCGATTTAATTATTTTAGCAGGCAATATGGCTTATGAATCAATGGGTTTAAAAACCTTTGGTTTTGCCGGCGGGCGTGAAGATATTTGGCATCCAGAAAAAGACGTCTATTGGGGCGCGGAGAAGCAATGGCTTGCGCCAAGTGATGAACGTTACGACAACGTAGCAAAACCAGACACCATGGAAAACCCGTTAGCTGCAGTACAAATGGGGTTAATTTATGTTAATCCAGAAGGCGTAAACGGCCAGCCAGATCCACTCAAAACTGCGGCACAAGTACGCGAAACGTTTGCTCGAATGGCGATGGATGACGAAGAAACCGCAGCGCTCACGGTGGGTGGGCATACGGTGGGTAAAACCCATGGCAATGGCAGCGAAGAGAATCTTAGCCCAGAGCCTGAAGCCGCAGATGTATTTGAGCAAGGCCTAGGTTGGAACAACCATAAAACGCGTGGGATAGGCCGCGATACTATGACATCAGGCATTGAAGGTGCGTGGACAACTCACCCAACTAAATGGGATAACGGTTATTGCTATCTGCTGTTAAATTACGAATGGGAGCTTACCAAAAGTCCAGCGGGTGCAAACCAGTGGGAGCCGGTAAACATTAAAGAGGAAGATAAACCTGTTGATGTTGAAGATCCATCAATTCGCCTAAATCCGATTATGACCGATGCCGATATGGCAATGAAGATGGACCCAAGCTATCGCAAAATTATTGAACGTTTTTATAATGATTTTGACTATTTCACCGATGTGTTTGCACGGGCTTGGTTTAAACTCACTCACCGTGACTTAGGCCCTAAATCTCGCTATTTAGGTGCAGATATACCAAGTGAAGATTTGATCTGGCAAGATCCCATCCCAAGCGTCGATTACACCTTATCTGATGCTGAAATTAGCGAGCTTAAAGACAAACTGCTAAATGCAGGCATTAGCGCCAGTGACTTGATCAGCACTGCATGGGACAGCGCCCGTACTTACCGTGGCTCTGATCATCGCGGTGGCGCCAATGGTGCACGCATTCGCTTAAACCCGCAAAAAGATTGGCAAGGTAACGAGCCAGAAAAACTTGCTAAGGTATTAACGGCTCTTGAAAAAGTGCAAGCAAGTTTAAGCAAACAAGTGAGTTTAGCGGACTTAATTGTACTTGGCGGTACTGCTGCAGTTGAACAAGCTGCAAAAGCCGCGGGTGTCGATATCACCGTGCCATTTGCAGCAGGTCGCGGCGATGCGAGCGACGACATGACCGATGCAGAGTCGTTTGATGTATTAGAACCAATTCATGATGGCTTTAGAAACTGGCAGAAAAAAGATTATGCCGTTTCAGCCGAGGAGCTACTTTTAGAGCGAGCACAACTTATGGGGTTAACTGCCCCTGAAATGACGGTACTACTTGGTGGGATGCGTGTACTAGGCACTAACCACAGTGGCAGCCAGCATGGTGTATTCACCGATAATGTAGGCACATTAAGCAATGACTTTTTTGTTAACCTAACCGATATGAACTATCGCTGGGAACCGGCAAGTAAAAGCACGTATAACATTATTGAGCGCAGCTCCGGTAATACTAAATGGACCGCTACCCGTGTTGACTTAGTGTTTGGCTCCAACTCTATTTTAAGAGCACTTGCTGAATTTTATGCGCAAGACGATAACAAACAGCGTTTTGTACAAGACTTCGTTAATGCATGGGTGAAAGTAATGAACGCAGACCGCTTTGATATTTAATTAAAGCAAAAAATGTATAACTTAAGCGCGAGAGTTAATATTCTCGCGCTTTTTATGTCAAAAACCGAAAATTCGTATTTGTAAAAATAAAATAGACTGTAAACCCCCATTACAACTTGGCTAAAAATACTACAGGAAAGCGAGTAATATTTAGCTATTCTAAATAGCCATATTGGTAAGTTGTAGTGCCAGTTCTGTTGCTTGACTGTAAGCATTACTTAACGATTGCTGATGACGAATATCGGCAAACTCTTGATACTCAGAAGCAATTTCATGAATTGTGCTCACGCCTAAATATTTGCTCAAAGTACGTAAATGGGGCACTAAATGGCTCATATGCTCACGTATACCGCCTTGCTCAAAACCAAACTCACCGCTTGAGGTGATCACAACCAATGTTTTACCGCCTAGTAAAGGCTGTAATGGAAAGTCTCCACGGGCCAGATCAAAATCAAAGGTTTTGTTGATCCTCACAACTTGATCAAACCACGCCTTTAACTGTGCGGGCATACCGTAGTTATACATAGGCGAGGAAATCACAATAATATCAGCGGCTGCAATTTCAGCGATTAATGTGTCTGACAAGGCCAGTAACTGTTGTTGTTTTGCAGTCTTTTTATCGTCAGGGGTAAATACCGCACCTATCCAGTCTTGGGTAATAAAAGGCGGCGGATTAACACCTACATCACGATAAATATACTCATCTATGCTTTGCTGCTGAGTAACGCTCTCTATAAAACGCTTAGCTATATTTTTAGAGATTGAATCGTGATCTGGATTGTCATTTTTAACGGCTCTGATGCTTGCATCAATGTGTAATAGGGTGGTCATGCTGTTTATCCTGTTAGTAATTGTGCAGTAATCATCTAACTAACAGCGGCTTTTCACAAACGAGTTAACCTCAACTATAAGTAAGTTATACTCACCTATAATTAATTTCATCATTTGCGAATATCACTTATGCAAGTATCACTACAAGCGCTTAAAGCCTTTGAAGCTGCGGCGCGTTTAGGCAGCTTTAAAGCCGCCGCTGATGAACTCTCACTCACGCCAACCGCGATTTCACACCATATAAATAATCTTGAAAGCCGTTTAAATGTAGATTTATTTTACCGCCAAGTAAGAAAGATCACTCTCACTCCCACTGGTGAATATTTAAGTGCGGCCACAAGTGACGGCTTTAACCGCATCGACCAAGCACTGGCAACTGTGCAAGCCACAGGGGCAACAGTTAAAATAACCACCACCTCGTCACTAGCCGCCCTGCGCTTAATACCCGCATTGCAGGAATTATCTATAAACCAGCCTAATCTTGAGGTAGATATATCAACCAGTGAAGCCGTTGATAAACAATTGCACACATTACCCATTCGCTTTGGCCAGCAGCGCAATATAAACGCAGATGACATTATAAAAACCGAACAATTTAATCTATTTGGCTCACACAAAGCAGCCGATATCCCATGGCAAAATGGCCCTGTTACGCTGTATACCACAAAATGGAAAAACAACGCCCTGAGTGAGCCACCACTTAAACAATGGCTTACTCAAAACAACTTAGATCCTGCGTTATTTATTATTAAAACCTTTGACCAAGAGCTATTTGGCATTCAAGAAGCTATGGCAGGCTCAGGACTGGTGTTTTGCTCAACCACTCTTGTGCAACGACTTTTAAACACCGAGTTACTTAAAAACTTTAATACTCACGCGGTTGAATCTGAGTTTTGTTATTACATACCCAATAAACAGCGCTTTCAAACCCGAGATACACGCCTAGTTTTAGAATGGGTAGAAGGACTGTTGGATTGATACCGTTAGATTTATGAAACACCATAAATTCACAGTTTATTGTGAATTCATGCTATTCCATGGTTATTTCTGGAATAATTCACAGAATACTGTGAATTTACTCTTTATTTAATTACCTCCTGTTTTAATTCACAAAATATTGTGAATTATTAGCTTTTCTATAAGTTTTTAACTATTATTCATAGAATACTGTGAATTTTGGATAGGTAATGGAAGTCACGATAAAGTCAGCAAAACAATTAGGTAAATTGGCAAGTATAGTGAGAAAAAGCCAAAAATTTGATCAAAAAACAGCAGGGGAGTTCTCCGGTATTAGCATTAATACAGTGAGTGACTTTGAAAATGGCACAGGTTCGCTATCGATTGGCCGCGCGTTCGATTTAATGGAAGCTTTAGGTTTAGAGGTAAAAATAGACGTAGTTGTACCTCAACACGATGAAAAAGCTAAAAATAAATTAATAACTCAAATCCAGAACATGGTGGCTGGCCATGAATAATAGATCACTCGATGTTTATGCTGGCAAACAGCTAATGGGCCAATTACAAGATAGTAACGGCTTTTGGTCTTTTAAATATGATCAAGCTTGGCTTAACTCGGCGAATAAATTTGCAATAACTCCCAGTATTCCACTGCAAGAGCATGTGATTCTTGATTCTGGTACTACTCGTCCTGTGCAACAGTTTTTTGATAATTTACTGCCAGAAGAAAATGCTCGTGAATTGTTAGCTAAAGAAGTGAGAGTTGATCATGAGGATTCATTTGCTCTACTAACTGCATCCGGTATTGAATCTGCTGGTGCTTTAACCCTATTACCAGAGCATATTGATTTTCCAGCCCCAAGCGCTATACCATTAGCTTTTTCAGAGTTATCTAGTCGTATCAAAAACTTGCCCAGAGCACTGTTAAATAGCCGCCAAAGTAGCCGTATGTCACTTGCTGGGCCGCAACATAAAATGCTGGTTATTAAGCTCGGTGATGAGTTATTTGAAGGAAACGAAGGCACACCTTCAACACATATACTCAAACCCGATCATTCTGAGCCAGACCAATATTGGCAAACGACATGCAATGAGTGGTTTATGATGAAACTAGCGGGACGATTAGGGTTAGATGTACCGAATGTAGAACTCATTTATACGCCGAGCCAGCCTATTTAGTTGAACGCTTTGACCGTACAGGAAGTTACCCTGATCAAGAGCGTAAGCATATTATAGATAGTTGCCAGTTATTAAGTTATAGCAGGCACTCCAAATATTCTGCATCAACGGTTGAAACATACCAGAAAATACTCAATAACGTACGTCCTAAAGCTGCAACGGCCATTAAATTATATCAATGGATTATTTATAATTTATTAGTCGGTAACGGGGATGCGCATTTAAAAAATATCAGTTTTTATTACGAAAACGGGTCTGCGCAAATAACACCGTTTTATGATTTATTAAGCACCATTATTTATGTTCCAGAAGGTGCAAAGCCTCTAGAAGAAGCCTTACCTGTTCCCATAAATGATAAAAAACGTTTCTGTGATGTCAACAAAGCTGATGTTATCACTTTTGCAAAAGAGCTAGGTATTCCAAACTCTACAGCAGTAAAGCAGCTAAGTTATTTTGTAGAAAATATAGAGAGTGAATTTAGTAACTTATACCAAGAAGTTGAAAATATGCCACCTGCAGATGTGCGCGTAGCGGAGTTAAGAATGTTAAGAGAAGTGCAGTTTTTAGTGGTTAAAGAAATGGTTGGGAAGTTGAGTTAAACTATGTTTAATGGCAACAAACGACAAAACTTGTTTAACCTATGATTTGAACACGTATTGCTAAATTATACTATTAAGCATGTCCTTATCGCAAAGTGCTATTGAAATAATACAAATTACGAAAGCTGTACTGACCATAAAGGATAACAATATGAGGGAAAAGCATGCCCATTTCACCGCATCAAAAGATTATTAATACAATTGTAAGAGAAGCATTTAAACCAATAGGAGTTAAAAGAAAAGGAAAATCAAGAGTCTGGCTTGATGATAATGGCCTTTGGACAACTGTAATAGAATTCCAGCCCTCAAGGTGGAAAAAAGGCACCTCTCTCAATATTGCGGTATGCTTTCAATGGTATCCAAAAGAATATTACTCGTTTGATGTACGCTTTTTTAGAGAAATAAAGTTTGTTGAGTTTGAATCAGAAGAACAATTTAAACATCAAGTTCAAGTATTAGTAGATGAAGCAAAGCCTATAATTTTACACATTAGAAATTTATTTTCCGATAAAAAATCTTTAAAAGAGCATGTAACTAACAAACTCAATGAGAATAGCTCTATATGGTCAAAATATAATAGAGGTATGGTATGTTTAATAAGTGGTGACATAGACCAAGCTATACAGTTTTTCCAACAAGTTACTGACGATATTGAGGACAGGGAGTGGACTAAAGAAGTAAAAGGTATAGCTCAAAAATTATTAAAAGTACTGGCATCAGAAGAGAACTATTTACCTTTTATCGAAAGTTTAGTTAACAAATCTAGAGAGCTAAAAAAATTAAAGCCTTACAGTATCTCTAAAATATAGAAACAATAACTAAAATGCCATGGGTCATTTATTCCCTCAGCCAATCCCTACAAATTTTTTGGGGTTTCGTTGCACTCTACCCAACCTTTGTAAACCCCCATTACGATTTGATTAAAAAAACCACACTTCAGAGCAATTAAAGTCTGGCTTTTTAGTGTTTTAACGCGTGTAAAGCTATTAGCTAAAATTTACGTCATTTGGGCATGCTTAATAAATTCATCGTAAATACTGTCTTTAATTAGCCTGTCGGGCGTAAAGGCATAATAATGCTGATAAACATTATTAATTGTACCAATATAGCAAACGTCATAATGGCGCTCAACTTCGGCTCTGACCAAAATAGGCGCAGGGAACACCCCAAATCCTTGCTCACCCAATGCTTTCATTAATGCGCTGTCATCAACATGGCCTGCTATTGATACTTCAATACCCTGTTCTTGCAGCCAATAATGAATAGCACGTGTGACTGGGCTTCCTTTTGCAGGGAGAATTAAAGGCTTATTATTAAGAGATTGTGGAAACTGTTTATATAATTGCGAGTGCCATGTTGCATTGCCAAAGAGAGCTATTTGGCTTTTTCCTATTTCATGACAAAAAGCCTTAAATGGTAATGTGGTATCGAGCGGTTTATCAGCTAAAACTAAGTCGAGCTTATGAACCGTCATTTGCGCGAGCAGTTCATCTTGCTGACCGTCAATGCAATGTAAGTTTGTAATACGCTCGTTATCAATTAAAGGGGCTAGCCACTTAGAAACTAATGATTTTGGTAATACATCCGAAATGCCTACTTTTAGTGTTCGTGACAATTGCGCAATATCACCTTGGGTAGTTTCTAGCCATTCATGGGCAATAGCAAACATATCATCTGTGTATTGCTGAGTGACATGGCCAAACTCAGTTAGTCTTAGCCCTCTGCCTTGGCGAATAAACAGTGGCTTACCTAATCGTTGCTCTAAGTTAGTAATTTGAGAGCTGACCGTTTGCGGCGTTAAGTTGAGTACTTTACTGGCAGCAGCAATACTGCCGTGCTTACTCACTTGCCAAAAATAGTATAAGTGATTGTAGTTTATGTTGGTTATCATTCGAAAAAACCTGTCTTTAAATCAGAAATAATCAGCTTTATCCTTTGTTACTAAGTTAGTAGATTACATCCATGCCTGCAACACAGGTGCTACTAAAGGTGTAATTGCATGAAGCTAAAACTTACGGTTAAAAACAAAACAATTAACTCAAGTGAAAAAATGTCAATTTTGAAATTAGTGAAAAGCCAGTTGGCAAAACATGCTTTAAATATTCGTAAAGTAGATATTCAAATTAATGATCTATTAAACGAGCGGCTGGGTACTTTGCAGCAATGCAAAATCAATATTCTTCTACCTGGTTTGCCAAGCATAAATGTAAATACCAAAGGAAGGAACATGCTACAAGCTATAAAGCGGGCACTAAAAAGTTTGCAGCAAATTCTCGTTAGTAAGTATCAACCTTCGCAACCAAGCTCTTAATTTTTCTTAATATCGCACTTGTAGTGGCACGGATGCTACTTTTTTATTTGCGTAAAGTACGTTTAACACTAAAACGACTCAAACCTTTGACCTTTAACTTTATTTTATAAACCTCACACCATTTTGATTAAAAAAGCCACACTCTAACTGTTAGTGTGTGGCTTTTTAGCATCTAACTTTTTTAAAGCGATTACTTATTCAATAAGTTCTTTTCAAAAAAATCGGCCATCATAGTGTGATAGTGCAAGGTGGTACCTTTGCCTTCTCGTAAGCTATGTGAGCGATTTGGATATGAGAAAAACTCAAACTGTTTGTTGTACTTAACAAGCTCGTTAATTAAACGCTCTGAGCCTTGGTAATGAACGTTATCATCCCCTGTGCCGTGAATAAGCAATAGCTTACCGGTTAGGTTTTTGGCAAAGGTAATGGGCGAGGTGTTATCGTAACTTTCAGGATCGGTATTTGGGTTACCCGCATAACGCTCTTGATAAATAGTGTCGTATAAACGTATATCTGGCACCGGTGCTGAGGCAATACCGACTTTGAACTTATCGCCATGGCGGAACAATAAATTAAGGGTTGAGCTGCCACCGCCTGAGTGACCCCATACACCAACACGGTCGGTGTCTATTACATCCCAGCGTTTTGCCATGGCATCAAGCGCATCAACTTGGTCTTGTACAGTGACTGAGCCGATTTTTTTATAAATCGATTTACGCCAATCACGGCCTTTTGGTGCGCGTGTGCCTCGGTTATCAACCGATGCCACAATAAAGCCTTTTTGTGTTAGCAGTGATTTATACAAGTAGCTGTCGCCTTCAAAGCGGTCTTGCACTGTTGAGCCCCACGGTTCGCCATACACGTAAAAAACGATTGGGTATTTTTTACTGTTATCCATGTTTTTAGGGAACATAATGTAGCCGTCAAGCTCGGTGCCGTCGCTCGCATTCACTTTAAAGAACTCGTGGCTTGGTAAGCTTTGCTCAGCCAGTTTTTCTTTCAGCTCTTTATTTTCAACTAAGGTTTTAACATTACTGTGATCGCTTACTTTAATGATCTCTTTAATTGGCGGCGTGCCAAATTGTGAGTAAGTGTGCATTGCCCATGAGGTATCTTTAGACATGTAATAGCTGTTTGAACCTTGAAATTCAGCAGGCGTTACGCGTACAGGTTTACTACTACCATCCAAAGACGTACTAAATAAATAACGTTGACCTGCATCGTCTGGCGAAGCGGTAAAATACATCACGTTCTTATCTTCGTTTAGCGCCAGCATATCAACAATATCGTAATCACCTGGGGTTAAATCGATAATGGTTTTGCCATCGCGAGATATACGATAAAGGTGACGCCAGCCGTCGCGCTCGCTGTGCCAAATAAAGAACTTACCATCTTTTGACCAGTTGGCTTTGTAAAACCACTCGATAAAAGCATCGTCTTTATCTTCTAAAATTTTGGTCAATTGCTGTTTTTGCCAATCGAACAGCCAAACCTTGTTGTGGTTTTGCGGGCGGTTTAAGTCTTGGATCATTAATTCCTTACCGGTGCCTGCCCAGCTAATACGAGGAATATAGCGGTCGCGATTATCGCCTTCAAGTTTGGCCCAGCGGGTTTTCTTATCAGCAAGGCTAACAACCCCCACGCGTACTGCCGAGTTAGTTTCACCGGCTTTTGGGTAAGGAAACTCTTTTAAAGTAGGGTAAAGCTCGTCGGTGTTGTTGATCATGGTGAAAAACTTAACGCCGTTGGTATCAAGCTGCCAATAGGCGATTGATTTGTTATCTGGGCTCCAACGAAAGCCATCAGCAATGCTGAATTCTTCTTCGTAAACCCAATCAAAGTTACCATTAACGATTTTAGCGCTGCCATCGGTTGTAAGCGCTGTTACTTTGTTGCTGCCAACCGCTTGCATATAAATGTTGTTATCACGCACGTAAGCTACTTTTGAGCTGTCTGGTGAGAATTTAGCAAACATCAGTTTTTTAGGTTCTGGTTGCTCACCGCCGAGTTGCTGTAATTTATTGGTTTCAAGGTTTAAGAGCCAAAAATCACCACGGCTGCGAGAGCGCCACACTTGCTCGCTATTGGTAAATACCATCAACCATTTGCCGTCTTTTGACCACTGGTAGCTTTCGATTGCAAATGGCTCATCTGCGCCCTCTGGCAGTAGTTTTTCAAACTCAACTAGAACTTTGCGGCCAGTACCATCGGCGTTGTAAAATACAATGTCGTTGCCTTTTACACCGTGCTCTTTTTCGTCATCTGCTTTGGCATTTTCAGCGTCGTCTTTTTTATCTTTTTCGCTTCCACGTTCTTCAAGCACGGTGTAGCCGGTGCCATCATCAAGCCATTTAAAGTAAGTGCTACGCTGCGCTTTGAAATATTTATCTTTATAGATTTGTTCAAGCGACAGTGGATTGCTAATTTGATTCATCGTTGTTGTAGCCGTGACGTTGTGTGTTACCGAACAGCCTGATAGCGACAGCCCAGCCAATACCGACAGGACAAGCCCTGAGGTTTTGATTATATTCATTATATGATCCTAAAAGTGCTGTTATTAGTTATTGTATTTGTTCAAATGGTTGAGGAAGTGACAAAATGATTCGCTCGTAAAACTGAGCAAGGTTAACTACAGATACTTTAGCAAAGTTTGCATATAAGATCAGAACGTTCATCGCAAGCATTCATCCATTGACCCCAAACATTACATGCAATATACAACATAAAGTTTAATCTTTTTTGTTTAACTGCCAAACAACTATATTTGCCGGTACAACGCCTTTAACTCCATTCGCAATAGCTTCACATCTAATTAGTTGTAGCGAATAAGCATGGTGATAGTGATCAAATACCTCTTGAGCGCTAATACTGTATGGTGTGCCATCGCGTTTAGACTGATCATATACACAACAAATAAGTAGCTGTGGTGCTTTTTGTGTGATCATCACTACATGCCTGCTATATTTTTTACGTAGTGTAAAAGGCAGGGCTACTAATGATCCGCGATCATATATAACATCAACAGATCCAAGTAAGTTGGCGGTTAGTGCAAAAATATCTCCCACCCAAATAGCCAAATTATCCGCACTATACAGTTTAAACTTGTCGTGCACCGTTACTGTAGGTGTAACATTTAAAGAGCCAAATAGTTGTTTAATGGCACTTTCACAGAGCTCAACGCCCACAACCTGTATATTCTGCTCGAGTAGCCATGCAATGTCGTTTGTTTTACCACATAAAGGCACGAAAACTCGGCCATTTTGAGGAATTTTCAAGTTAGTAAAATAACGATCTAAGTATGGATTTACTCGGCTTTCATGAAAACCAATATCATTGTTTTTCCAACGATTTAACCAATAATCAGCAGACATAGTAGCTCCTCAAAATAGCAATAAAACAAGCGAGCTGATATAAATTCCTGCACCAAATACACAATGTGATACACAGCTTTTAACTCTGGCCGACGCTGGTCTTGGCGTTTTACTCGCAGCAATACCCAGCCCAAGCGCAGGTTGCATAATAAAAAAAGGCATACATACTGTGGCTAAACCAAATATAAGGGCGGGTATTAGGCGGGGGGATACTAGCCAGTCATTTGACATAACCAATAAAAAAGTAAAACTAAAAATAACGCCTATTACATAATGGATAAACCAACCGATTGCGCATTCGCCTTTTTGCGATGGCGCTTTGTTTATTGCTGTATGTTTAAATTGACCACTTCGCATCAAGCTTATCCAGCGACCGACCATACAAAAGTTTAAAGATGGCACGCCAAACACTTTCGCAAGTAATAGCGACCAACTATCAAGCACTGCTGTTGCGCCTACACCGATAACAATAACAGCTACCCAATTAATACTGTGTTCCATAAAAATACTCTTTAACAAGAAAACCTAAGAGCAATGATATAGACTTACTAAAATGTTAAATATAAAGCTTTAATCAAACTTAAATTGCAAAAGTGGAATCATGCTAGATGATATAGTGCTGTTTGTGCACATAGTACAACAAGGAGGATTGTCTCAAGCGGGGGAGTATTTATCGCTGCCTGCGGCAACAGTTACGCGGCGTTTACAGCGCCTTGAATCTCGCCTTGGGCAAAAACTGCTGCATCGCTCTGCACGCCAATGCACACTCACACAACAAGGACAGGTGTACTATCAAAGTTATGCCAACTTAGTTGAGCAATTTGAACAAACTCGTTATCAACTCAATCAACAAAAAGAACAACTTAGTGGTAAGCTAAAAGTGCTCGCGCCACTGAATATCTGTCATGGTTTTTTAAAGCCGATGTGGTTGTCGTTTTGCAAGAAATACCCTGATATTCAGTTGGAGCTGATTTTAAGTAATCAACTTGACGATATTATTAAAAACCAAGCTGATTTAGCGCTCAGGATCGGCCCTCAAGCTGATTCGTTATTACAGCAAAAAAAGCTCGCAGAAGCCGACTCTATCTTAGTCGCATCACCTGAGTACCTAACAAATGCAGCAAAACTTGTTGAACCGAACGATTTAAAACATCACCGTTTAATTGGTACAACACTTAGAAATAAATGGCTATTAACGAACACGCAATCATGTGCTACTTACACACACATGTGCCGCTTTAAAAGCATTTATAACGATACTGGCTTTGTAAAATATCAAGTTGCGGATCATCAAGGTATCGGTTTGTTACCGCGCTTTGAAATTATAAATGAGCTACAAACAAAAGAGTTAGTTAGTGTATTGCCACTATGGCAAAGCCTGCCGCGAGAAATTTATGCCATTTGGCCAAGTGGTCGTTTACTTAGTAAAAAAGCGGTTTGTCTTAGAGATTATATGCATAACTTTATCAGTGAACAGTTACCGAACAGTTAAATTTTTTTGTGCCACTGGTACTGCATTTGTTTTGCCGTAAGCTCTGCAAGCTCAGGGCTCCCCAGCTCAGCAACTAATTGCAAGCTCATATCAATTCCTGCAGAAATACCCGCTGAAGTGGTGAATTTATCTTGTGATACCCAGCGCTTATTACTGATCACATTTAACCGAGGGAACATATTAGCGAGATCCGCAAGATCTTCCCAATGCGTGGTAACCGTTAAGCCATCGAGTAAACCCGCTTTGGCCAGTAAAAAAGCGCCTGTACACACTGAGGCAACTTTAGCAGTAGCACCAGCGGTTTCTCGTATCCAGTTTATTACGGCAGGTTTTTCAAGTTCAACAGTGTGTACACCACCAACAACAATGAGCAAATCAATAGCGGGGTGATCAACAAAACTGTAATGGGGGTTTACACTAAAACCACCGCGCGCCATAACAGGTGTATTGTTTTCAGCAATAAGACACACCTGCCAATCGTTATTAGCGAGTCGTTTAGCGGTACTAAACACCTCGAATGGGCCTGAAAAATCCAGCACTTCGGCATCATCGTAAATATAAATACCAATGTTCATCGCTTGCTTGCCTTATCTACTTTGCTTCATTCACGTCAAACAGTAATTTTAACCACCTTAAATCTTTAGCATCTAAGTGCGCTTGTTTATGTAGCGACGAGTCATCATAAACTTCTTTATAAACATGACAAATAGCTGCTTCAGTCAGCTCTCGCCAAGTATCATTAGCTAATTCAGGAATAGATCCATCAGCTAAGTTAAAACTAGTTAAGGGATCATGTTCCGCTTCGGTTGTTCTTAATGTAAGTGCTAGTTCTTGTAAAATAGGGTTAATAACTTGCACTGTATTCGAGGCTTCAAACTCTTGTATTATACTATTTTGTGCTTCTTTTACTGCTTTTTCGAGCTGATACTGTGATAACTTATCGCCAGATGCGCGTATACCATATTTATTAAATAGCCCAGTAAAACTAGGTAAGACCGCTTTTGCAGCAATCGCCGCACCAATAGCAGGGTTTGCAATGGCAGCAAGGCCGCCTACTAATAACATGCCATAAGTAAGCTTTCGATCTAACGCGTCGATGTCATTGGCAAGTGATTGCAAGGTGTTAGTACGCTCTGCAGCTTGCTGTAGCATTATTTCATTAGTACTATTTAACATGTACAGCCTAAGCCCAGCTTCAGCATGCTCATTAGGAAAATGAAAAATGCGCCGCTTGGGTAGATTATTCACTTCAGGTACACCGTTAGGTAAACAACGCATAGTGTGTAAAGCAAATTTATACTCTGATAATTCAAAAGGAATTACAAAATAGTGCTTTTCGTCAAATGATATCGGACTTACTTTTCCACAATGTTCTAACGATATGAAAATAGGTAATCCATTGACCTTTTCTTTGGCTAAAACATAGCCTTTATTAAGCTCATCAGTAAACTTATCTGATACCGATTTTAGCGTTGCAATTCCTTTGTTTAACAGCTGTTTCATTTTCTCTATTGATCCAATTCAAGGTGAGCTCTCTCAACACTTTCCTGAGGTAACTCTTTTTGCACCGACACCCCTAACTCTTTAAATTCAGATGCTTGTTTAATTAAATTGCCTTTTCCGCGATATAACTGCGAAAACGCTTTGTCATAACTTTCTTTGGCTTTATCTAGTTGCTTACCAACGCCTTCCATACTGGTTAAAAAGCCGTTGAGCTTGTTATAAAAACGTTCGGCGCGGTTTGCCAATTCTTTGGAGTATTTAGTTTGCTCCTCAAAGCGCCATAACTGTTTCACGATATTTAAGCTGGTTAAGAGGGTAGTGGGGGTGGCAACCAGAATGTTCTTTTCTATCGCTTGTTGGTAAATATCACTTTGGTATTTAAGGGCTTCAACAAAAGCTGATTCTATCGGCACAAACATCACCACCACTTCAGGAGAGTTAAGCCCAGGTAAGCGATCATATGATTTACTCGCCAGCTCATTAATACGCGCTTTTACAGCCTCAACATGCTCTTTAATTGCTTGTTGAGCCTGCAGTTCATTATCTGCATTTACGTAGCGAGTGTAAGCGTTTAGCGAAGTTTTAGCGTCAATCACTAAATGCCGACCTTGAGGCAAATACACCACCACGTCAGGGCGCAGGCGGCCTTCTTCGGTATTAAACGATACCTCGCGTTTATAATCAGTACCAGCGCGCAGTCCTGCGCTGTCTAACACGTTTTCAAGCATTAATTCGCCCCAATTACCTTGGGTTTTCTTTTGCCCTTGCAATGCGTTACTGAGCCTGTCTGCTTGCTCAGTGATTGCTTGGCTTTTCGCTTGTAGATGTAATAACTCTATTTTCAGAGCTTCACGTTGTTTTACATCTTCAACATGAATTGATTCCAATTTATCCCTGAAGCCTTTTAGCTCACCTTGGACAGGTTTTAACAGCTGCTCAATACTTTCTTGATTAAGGATTTTAAATTTTTGCGATTTTTCTTCGAGTATTTGATTAGCAAGGTTTTCAAACTCTTTTTTAAGCTGCTCTTTGCTTTCTTTAATATGTTGTAACTGCTGCTCAAAATGGCTTTGCTTTTGCTCAAGCATAGTGCGCATATTATTGAGCTCAACATCACGGGCATTGTATTCGCTTCGTAGTGTTGTTAAATCAGCTTCAGCCTTGCGCCAATAATGATTGTATTGCTGACTTTGCTTTTCTTGCTCAGTGAAGCGGGTTTTATAGTGCTGAGTTTCGTCGCGTTGTTCTTGGTGGCTTTGTTTAAGTAAATCGTGTTCATCTATCAAGGCAGTATATTGCTGCTGTTTTTCATTGGACTGTGTTTGCAATAAAGCTAGTTGTTGCTGCTGCTCACTTAGCTCTGCTGTTAATCGCTTACTACGGCTTGCATTAATAACACTAAAAAGCACCGCGCCAACACTAAAACCAATTCCAACACTTACCCAATCAATGTCTGTAAGTAACTGTATATACATAAATAAACTTTAATTAGCCAAAAGACAGTTCATGATAGCCAATCTAAAAATACCAAGATAGGTTTTTTTACTTTTTTATGACCCTAAAAATTATTACAGGACATTACAAAATACTCATCTTAATTCGTTATATAAACTATTTTATTCTACACTCAGAATAATTATAAAAACCAACAAGTGGTTTTTACTTATACACAATACAAGGACTGAAAAAATGAACGAAATCAATACCCCAAATATTGAAGTGCAATGTAAAGCAGATAACTACTTTTCCGTTAAAACGTTAACTGTTTTACCTCATACTCAAGAAAATTGGTTAACGTTTTTCAATAGCGAAACAAACCCGACTGAATCACTAAGTGTTTTATTTAATAATGCTAAAAATAACGATGCAAAAAGCATTGAGAAAAAACAATATGTAGAGCTTATTATCAGCCTAGATCCATCAGTGGCTGCCGATTGGGAATTTTATGGGAATGGCGTTGAATACTGTGGTGCAGATAGCAATTGCCAATATAATATCTCTACCGAGATCACAGATGGCAACACTTTAGTTTTAACAATTGCTCAAGTAGAACCAACCTACGAATTTTTAGGTGTTGATAAAGACAACCTTGAAAAAGTTGTTGAAGTAACCGAAGGCAAAGAAACTGAGTATTTACCTATTTCGTTTAGGTATACAGCTAAACACGTACCTTCGGGCAAGATTTATATGTCACAAGATCCAAAAATTGTTGTTCGTAGGCCGGGGGCAACTCTTTAATTTAAAACACTAGCACAACTAAAAGAGGAGTCATATTGCTGCAATAACGCAATAAACTCTTCTTTTTGGCACCAAGATTTAAACCAGGGTAAATTAAACCACATCGGGTGATAACCTATCGCTAATGACTTTTCTATATACATTAACGCTGACTGATATTCACCAATCACACTATATACAAGCGCTGCAGTGAACACATATTCATTGTGATCTGACGCAATACTAATTGCCTTATTTAATGCTTGTAAGGCAAGTTTAGCTTCGCCAAGTTGGCTATATGCTTGCGCGACTTCTAAATAACTATCAAGAGTTAGTTTATCTTGCGTAAGCTCAACTACCTTTAAATAATTTGCGGGGTATGATTCACTAAGCCCTAAAGCCTTTTCAATATCAGCTAGGTTAAGGCGAAAGCTGATATGCTCTGGGTTTATATCAACCGCCTGTTGGGCAACTACTAATGCTTGCTCAAACTCTCCTTGTAACGAATACGCAATACTTAAGTTACTTAAATCTATGCTATCAGGTTTAATCTCAATAGCCTGTTTATATTGCTTTATTGCAACTACTAATTCCCCTTCGGTAAGGGCAATATCGGCCAATAATTGATTTGCCATGTAGTTTTGAGGACTTACGTTTATAACTTCATTAAGCAGCTGCTTTGCTTCTTCAATTTGACCTTGCCACCACAGTACTTGCGCCAAATTCTGTTTTATAATTGGGCTGACACGTATTTTTAACGCAAGTTCAAACGCCTGTTGTGCTTCAGGCAACTGATCTTGTTGTAAATATAATAAACCCTGTAACTCATAAAGCGTTAATGTATTAGCTCCAACTTGCTCAGCTTTAGTCAAGTACTGTTTAGCCGCTAACCAATCTTGTCTAGCAACCGCGATCAGCATTGCATTTTTAGCAAATGCAGGGGTGTTTTGATACGCAGTTGGTGAGTTAAAAAGTAACTTATTGGCAATATCTAAATACTCTGTTTGCTGTGATTGCTGATACAAACTCAGTGCGACTTCACGTAGTAACTCATAATTGGCATATAACTGCGGGGTTTGTTCAATAGCCTCTTTAATACGCATAAATAATTGCTCAGTGTAATCACCTACTTGCTGCACTTTTTGATAAAGCTCTATATGCTCAATTTGTACTTTGTCACTAAGTTGCGCCATTGCAATATATTTACTATCAAAATCAGGAAAAAGAGCTGTTAATTGCTGACTGCTTGAATGGTACATTTGACTATAGTTATCAGTAATAATCGGCCATTGCTTGCGCGCTTTTACCGTCCAATTTGGCGCCTCGAGCCGAACTAACGTTAAATAGCATTGTGGTTGCATACAATTAAGCTCAGCGGTCACCACTTCTTGTGCTCCCGTTGCTTGCTTTAATTTATGTAACTTATCTGCAAAAGTAAGTTTAGCATTGCCGCTTTGTACAATAGGCGCAACCTCATCCTGCGAAATAAGATTTAACTGCTTACTATTAATAATACTTTGCCTAATAGCATCATCAATTGTGGCTTTGAGCATATTTGTATCTGCAGATAACAGTGCGGCTGATTTTACCACCGGAGGTAAAAATGCAACATAGTGCTCTGCTGGTTTATGTACTTGCAGCTTATACATTAAGCCTGTTGCAACCACGGCTATGCAAAGCAAAGTCCCTAAAAAAACAGTCTTTTTAGGCGGTTTTTTTTGTAATGCGAGTTGCTCTAGTGGAACTGTGTCTTGCGCCAAAATTTCTTGCTGTTTAATAGCTATAATAACGGCTTGTAACTTACGCTCTACACTTTGGGCATCAACAGGGCGGCGGTCTTTTTTTCGTTGTAATAATTGATTTAGTAAATCACATAATTCATTAGGTAACTTGGGAATGATCTCATGTGCATTACACGCTTTACCGTTGGCAATATTATTAGCAATCGTTTGCGCAGATCCTTCACCAAATGGATGACGGCCACTAATAAACATATAGGCCAGCATACCAAAAGAAAATAAATCACTGCGAAAATCTAACGGCTGTTTATTAAGCTGCTCAGGCGACATCGCACTAGCACTGCCACAACTGGATTCATCACGTTGCTCACTAAGCGGCTTATTTTGTAATGTTGCAATACCAAAATCAGTGATTTTTAATTCATTTTTATCAATTAAAATATTGCTAGGCTTTAAATCACAATGCATCACATCTTGACTATGGGCATGGGTTAGACCAGCACACAGTTGTGCTAATAAATTAAGCTTTTCGGAGAGTGTGGTGACGTGCTGATGTTGAAACTGCTGTAATGTTTTACCTTTTAAGTACTCCATTACAATACAAATTTGCTGCTCATACAAAAGTACATCGTGTATTTGTACAATATTTGGGTGATT
Organism: Pseudoalteromonas sp. SG44-8; assembly: GCF_014164125.1. Classification (NCBI taxonomy): domain Bacteria; kingdom Pseudomonadati; phylum Pseudomonadota; class Gammaproteobacteria; order Alteromonadales; family Pseudoalteromonadaceae; genus Pseudoalteromonas; species Pseudoalteromonas sp. SG44-8. The sequence continues at coordinate 22,248 of NZ_JACJEQ010000012.1, forward strand.
CAAACGGGCAAGCAGCTGTGCTTCAACCAAGGGATCGCTATGTTCTACTGAGTGCTCAGTAGGCTTTAATAATTTAATCGCAACATAGCGCTTTAAACGTGTATCTTCTGCAAGATACACACTTCCCATTCCTCCTTGGTTAAGTAGCTTAATTAATTTATAGTTAGTGATGACTTTATTAAATTTTAATACTGTTTCATGCTCTAACGACATCCGAGGTACTCTCTAATTCACACCCTTTATAAATCATAAAGGATGCACCAGCAAACCGCACTTTTCGCAATTGTCTTTCGATTATATTTTCAGCATCATGAACATTGACTAGAACTTCTGAAAACTGCTTACGAGCACGATGTATCTGTATATTTAAATAGCGCATGTCGACACCTAAATCTTTCACTAATTGCTCCGTATTTACCCAACCTTGGTTAGCTGGTAATACTCCTTTTTTAGCATCTAAAGCTCTATAGCGCGCTAAATTTAAGGTTAAATAGTGATGGCAGCGAACATGCAAATCAAAATCTTTATTATTATTGTGATGTTGAACTTTTAATTCTGATGTTTCTTCGTCCAAACTTAGGTTAAAAATAAAGTCTAAATCACTTATATACAATTGTGGTACGGAGCTCATCTGGGTTGCAACTTCCAGATGGCTAGAAAGAAACATCCATTGTTCGCCACCTAAGGTAATAATACTATGATCTTCTAAGACTTCTCGTATCGTAAACTCATCATCGTGTAATGATTCTAACAACCATTGGCCGCTACTTTGCTCAAAAACAACCACGCTATCAGGTTGCTGCTCTGGCAATAGGTGGTAATGATTAAGCTTAATTGTCTCGGCTGTTTTACTTTGCTCGTCATCTAACTTAATTAATTGATCTGTAGGTGGACTGAGATCTTTAACTACATAAGTAACCTCTGAATTACCGGCAAAATAAATCTTATCGCCAATACTTAATTCTTCAGAGTCATCCTTCACCAAACGCTTATGATTTAACCAAGTACCATTCAGGCTTAAGTCACGGATATACCACTTCCCATTCAACCACTCAATAATGGTGTGTATTTTCGACACGCTTAGATCGTTGACAAGTGTATCTACAGAATATTGAAACCGCCCAAAACTATGATGCGCATATAAAAAACAATATTCGCTTGTATGTTTATTAATTAAATAAGCCATTATCACTACCTTTAAAGAATGACGAGGTATGTGTCTAACTATTGATATTACAATCAATTCTCCATAATAGACACAACCAAATCAAAATGAAACAAAAAATTAACATTTAATGAATTCATAGATTTATCCGCAAACAATTGCGGCCAGATAACAGTATTTTAGAAATAAAAAGGCAAAATAAACATTACGTACTATTACAGCAATCTTTTATTAAAGGGATAAGTAAAAAGAGTGAAATATAAAAAAAGCCAGCTTAAGGTAAGCTGGCCTAATATTACTAAAATAAGTAACTAAAACTTGGGAATCAACATGATGCCTGCGGAAACTACAATTTAACAACAAGCATAATAGTAGACGCCCCTAAGTTAACTTAGTTCAAAAATAAATTTAAATTTATTGAAATAATGCAGCAGCTCACAATTGCAGGCATAAAAAAAGCCAGCTCAAGGTGAGCTGGCCTAATATTACTAAAATAAGTAACTAAAACTAGGGAATCAACATGATGCCTGCGTTGACTGCAATTCAACAACAAGCAAAAGAGTAGACGCCCTCAGGCTGCTTTAGTTCAAAATAAATTTAAAATTGATGAAAACAATACTGCATGCGCCAAATAGCAGGCATAAAAAAAGCCAGCTCAAAATGGGCTGGCTCAATCATTACTAAAATTAGTAACCAAATAGGGAAATCAACATGATGCTTGCGTAAACTGCAATTCAACAACAAGCAAAA